>NZ_JBPSDN010000009.1:0-168990 GCF_052036135.1 Gordonia marina | reverse complement strand
ACCAGTGACACCGAACGCGCAGCGGCCTACCAGCACTGGCTGCACCACTACAATCACCACCGACCCCACACCGGGATCGGCGGCCTCGTCCCCTCAGCCCGCGTTCACAACCTCACGGGGAAGTACATCTAGGCCGTGCGAAGGTCCCTCCGCCGGGTTCGGCGGAGGGACCTTCGTCGTTTCGGGGCGTCGCTCTACGACCCGAACGCGCCGGCGGTGATGCTGCTGAACTGCGTACGCAGGTCGTTCTCGGGGCTGCGCGGAGAATAGAGGTGCACCACGTTGCTCGTCTCGCCTGCGCACCGGACGCTGAACTTCCAGTCGCCCTTGGTCGTGAACGGCGGGCCGGTGAGATATTCGTGACTCAGGGAGAACTTGTCCTTCGCGATCCATGTTCCGCTCATGAGGATGTCGCAGGACGTGGCCGGACTGCCGTCCCAACTCAGCTTCCAGCCGTCCGTTCCGGCGAGTGCGACGGACACGGTGGGCGGGGTCGCCGCGGATACCGGGCCCGCCGCGAGCATCGCGGTGGTGGTCGCGGCGACCGCGGTGGCGACGGCGAGCACCGACCGGGCGGCGGTGCGGCGGGTGACGGCGTGCGGGACTCGCATGGTCTCTCCTCGGATGACAGGTGGCGGCCCCGTGCGGGCCGGCGCATCCAGTGGACCGTGACCGCGGCGAATCCGGTCGAGTAGAGCACTACCCGAATTCCCGGGCTGCGCCGCCCGAGGGCCTCGGCGGCGCGGTCGTCGACGGCCGATCATCCGTGTGACCTGGGGAAACAAGAAATTTCAAAAATTCTTTGAGCGATGTGTAACGCCCCGGCGAGGTCCGGCGACATACGGAATAGCTCCGGCTGAACTGCCTGACCCCCGACCCGGCAGTTCGGCCGGAGTTCTCGTTTCTGCCGTTTTGCGAGACTCCACCTAAGATCGACGACGTTGTGACTCATTCCGATATGCGGCGCGGCGGGCGCCGGACCTCCGCACGCGTGTGGTGGATCCGCGGTGTGCTCGCGGTACTGCTGCTGGCCGGGCTCGCGCTGGCCGCCGATCTGGTGGCCGGGCACGGCAAGACCGCGCGCGGCGCACAGATCGCCGAGTTCTCGATGGGGAATCTCAGTCCGGATCAGGCGCGCGCCGCGCTGGCGAAGCTGTCGGGCGCGGCGGAGGCGCCGGTCGTCGTGCGAACCGATTCCGGGCAGGCCACCCTCGATCCGGCCGCGCTCGGCCTCACCTTCGACGCCGACGCCACTCTGGACCGGCTGCTTCACCAGCCGGCGAACCCGTGGTCACGACTCACCGCGCTGTTCGGGGCGCGCCACCAGGTGGCCCCGGTGGTCCACCTCGACGACGCCGCCTTCGGTGAGGAGCTCGACGCCCACCGCAAGAGCCTGGAACGCGCGGCCGTGGAGGGCGGGGTCCACTTCGACGGTACGACGCCCGTCGCAGACCTGCCGTCGTCCGGTCTGCGTATCGACCGCGCCGCGGCCAAGCGGAAGATCCAGCGGGAATGGCTGACCGGCGGTCCGATCACCCTCGCGATGGAACCCTTCGATCCGACGGTCTCGGCGTCGACCGTGCAGCAGACGATGGACGGTCCGGCGCGGCGGGTCACCGCGTCCGCGGTGCGTCTGACCGGCCGCGGCGCGACGGTGACGGCGAGCCCCACCCAGCTCGGGGCGCTCGTCACCTTCGAGCCGGACGGCCGGGGTGGGCTGGCCCCCGCGATCAGCCAGCGCGGCCTCAAGGGTGTGCTCGGGACGGATCTCAAACGCGCCGAGTCCGCGCCGGTCGACGCGACCTTCCGCATCTCCGGCGGTGCGCCGCGGGTCGTGCCGTCGACCGACGGCGCCAAGGTCGACGCCCCGGCCACCGCCGCCGCGCTCGCCCGGGCCTCCGTCGGCGACGACCGCCGGGCCGACATCGTCTTCACCACGGTCAAGCCTGCGCTCACCACCGCGCGGGCCCGCGGTCTCGGGGTGAAAGAGGTGGTCTCCGAGTTCACCACCGGCGGTTTCTCCGGGCCCTCCGGCGAGAACATCCGGCTGGTCGCCGAGAAGGTGAACGGCGCCGTCGTGCTGCCCGGACAGACGTTCTCGCTGAACGGCTACACCGGGCCGCGCGGCACCGCGCAGGGTTACGTGACCTCGACGATCATCGACCACGGCCACGCCGCGAAGGCCGTCGGCGGCGGGATCTCGCAGTTCGCGACCACGCTGTACAACGCGTCGTACTTCGCTGGACTGGAAGACGTCACGCACACCGAGCACGCGTACTACATCTCGCGGTATCCGGAGGCGCGGGAGGCGACCGTCTTCGAGGGACTGATCGACCTGGCGTTCAAGAACACCACCAAGCATGGGATCTACATCGAGACGGCCTGGTCGCCGTCGTCGGTGACGGTGCGGCTGTGGAGCACCAAACAGTACGACGTCGAGTCGATCACCGGACCCCGCACCGATCCGACCAGCCCGCAGGAGGTGCAGCTCCCGGCCGGCGACGACTGCATCCCGAGCGGCGGTGCCCCCGGGTTCACCGCGTCGAACACCCGGGTGATCCGGGATGCGCGCAGCGGCCGGGAGATATCCCGGCACACCCGGACCGTCCGGTACGCGCCGGAGCCCATCGTCCGCTGCCGCTGAACCGGTGGCGGCCGGGACCACCGACCAAGCACTCGCTTGTGTCCGGCATCACAGCGCCTCGTCGCCGGTGCCTGTGGTGCGCGTCACCGCGCGGGCGATAGGCTCGGCCGCATGGACATCAATGGAGCAAGTGCAATCGTCACCGGTGGAGCCTCGGGCATCGGCGCCGCCACCGCCCGCCAGCTCGCCGCCCGCGGCGCCAAGGTCGTCATCGCCGATCTGAAGGCCGACGACGGTGAGGCCCTCGCCACCGAGATCGGCGGCGCGTTCGTGCCGGTCGACGTCACGAACACGGACCAGATCATCACGGCCATCGAGAAGGCCGTCGAGCTCGGGCCGCTGAAGGCGGTCGTGAACTCGGCCGGTGTCGGCTGGGCACAGCGCACGGTCGGGCGCGACGGCGAGTTCTCCTCGGCACACGACCTGGACCTGTACAAGAAGGTCATCTCCATCAACCTGATCGGCACCTTCGACGTCACCCGCCTGGCCGCCACCGCGATGAGCCGCAACGAGCCGGGGCCGGACAACGATCGCGGCGCCATCGTGAACCTCGCGTCGGTCGCCGCCTTCGACGGCCAGATCGGCCAGGCCGCGTACTCGTCGTCCAAGGGCGGCGTGGTCGGCATGACCCTCCCGGTCGCCCGCGATCTGTCGGCCATCGGTGTGCGCCTGAACACCGTCGCCCCCGGCCTGATCGACACCCCGATCTACGGCAGCGGCCCCGAGTCGGAGGCGTTCAAGGCCAAGCTCGGCGAGTCCGTCCTGTTCCCGAAGCGCCTGGGCGTGCCCGACGAGCTCGCCTCGATGGTCGTCGAGCTGCTCACCAACTCGTACATGAACGCCGAGGTGGTCCGCGTCGACGGCGGCATCCGGATGCCTCCGAAGTAGCCTTCGGCCCACGCGACAGGCAACATCCCGCGGCAGCCGCGTCCCTCCCGGGGACGCGGCTGCCGCGTTGTCGGTCACCCCCGGGCCGGCCCGCGGGCAGCGCAGCCGAGGAGCGCACCGCTCCGGTGCACGCAAACCACCTCGCCGGGCACCTCGAAGTCGTCCCGGCCGGAAGACGCGGCGGGTCCGCAGATCGTCGCGGAAGCGGGAACTGTGACCGCATGTGCGACAGTCTGCGAATCCGCCGTGCGGGGCGGCAACCGGCTGCGGAGACCGGCCTCACGAAATAGGCTTCGGGCCATGCGGAATCTCGTGCTGTCGGTGATCGGCGACGACCGGCCCGGCCTGGTCTCGGCACTCTCGGAGGCGATCGCCCGCAGCGGCGGAAACTGGGAGCGGAGCCAACTCGCGCAGCTGGCGGGCAAATTCGCCGGGATCGTCGCGGTGGCGGTCCCCGCCGAACGCGCCGAGGGACTGATCACCGCCGTCACCGGGCTGGACGGACTCCTCGAGGTCCAGGTGCATTCGGTCGACTCCGCGGCCGCGCCGACCGCGGAGTGGACGGCGCTGACCATCGACGTCCTCGGCAACGACCGGCCCGGCATCGTGCAGGAACTGTCGACGGCGCTGAGCCGCAGCGGCGTCTCGATCGAGAAGCTCACCACCGGCACGCGGCAGGCGCCGATGGCCGGCGGCATGCTCTTCGAGGCGCAACTGCACGTCATGGTGCCGCCGACGGCCGAGGCGGCCACGATCCGCGCCGATCTGGAGAAGATCGCCGAGGAACTGCTCGTCGACCTCGATGTCGACGAAGTCTGACCGGACCGTGACGTAGCGAGAGCCGATCGCCGCGCCGGGGAATCGTTCGCGCTGGTCGGGGGATTCCGGGCCGAGGATGCCCGAAGGCTACGTCACGGTCGGGCCGGTCGTCGGCGGTAGTCGCTCGGGTCGAGCGGCAGACCGACCAGAATCCGCGCCATCAGGTATCCCGAGGTGCGCGGAATGCGCCGGCCGTCGTCACCGGTCGCGCTGCCCAGCCGCGGATAATCGGCGTGCGCGTGCGCGCCCTCGCGGGCGATCCCGTCGGGCGTGGTCCGCGGACCGACGTCGAGCTGCCGGAGCGAGGTCTCGGTCGGTCGCGGCCCGTTGAAGCCGAGCCGCAGGCCGTGGAAGTTCCGGGTCTGGAAGTACCGGATGTAGTCGCGGTCGCCCTCCATCACGTAGCCGTGCCCGTCGGCCAGCCCCAGCTGACTCTCGCTGCCGGCCATGAAACCGGGCGAGCCGTAGAAGACGGCGTCGGCGATCGGATGGCCGGGTTCCCGCAGGGCCATGCCCTGGGTCAGCGACCCGTAGGAGTGGCCGAACGCCACGAAATGCGGTGCCGGATCGGTCGAGGTGACCGCGAGCCCCCGGTAGAAGCGCGCGAGGTCCTTGGCGCCGCGCCGTGCACGACCCCGCGCCGCGGCCTCCCCGAACCGGAAGTACTCGGCGAACGGGCGGGTGTTGTCCTTGTCCGGCGGCTCGTAGCCCAGCCACGAGATCGTCGCGATCGACGGCTCCGGTTCGCCGGGGTGAGCGTCGCGCAGCTGGCGCCGCGCCTCCCGGGTCATGTCCTGCCCCTCGTTGAGCATCCCCACCATGCTGCCGCGGATCGAGGTGTCCATACCGGGGACCAGGATCGCGACGTGGTGGGCGGTGGTCGGGTCGCCGTTGGTGACGACGGCCTTGCCCTGTTCGCCGGTCCGCATGTCCATCATCAGCAGCATCTGCCCGTCCGGATGCTCCGGGGACCACGGATTCCGCAGCACGTGCTGCAACATCTTGACGTCGTCGATCTTGCGCCGCACCTGCTCGCGTTCGGCGTCCTCGTTGGTGAACAGCCCGCGGGTCCGGTGTTTGGCGATCTGCGCGAAGAGCTGAGCCTGCCGGGCCTGGAGCCGGATCAGCTCGGGCCCCAGCCGCAGCAGATTCACCCGGTGGCGCACCTGCGGCGGGATGCCATCGGTGTTCCCGACCCACTCGGGCCGCGCGTGCAGCAGCTCTTCCCGGGCCTGCGGACTCAGCGCGGTCCAGTAGTCGTGCACGACGCCGGGCGACGCCGATGCATCCGGGGGCGGCGGCAGATAGGCGGGTGCCTCGGCGGTGGCGGCATGCTCGGCGGTGAGGATCACCGGGAGTTCTTCGACGCGGGCGCGGCGATCGCCGAACAGTCCGAGGAGCGCGGCGCCCAGGCAGCCGAGCGCCACGGCCGCGGCGAACCAGGGGAAGATCGCGGCGGTGCCGTACCGGCTGGCGAGGGCGCCCGCGACCACCGTCGGCACACCCATCGCGAGGTAGCCGAGCAGGTAGTACGCGCTCATCACCTGGCCGCGCGCGTGCGCCGGTGCGACCTCGCTCAGGTAGCGCAGCGAGCCGCCGAACGCGAGGCCGAAGACCGCGCCGAGGACGAGGGCATCGATCAGCACGGCGACCGTCGAGCCGCTGTGCACGGCGGCCACCGCGAACCCGAGGGCCACCACCATGCCGAGGTCGCCCGCGATCGCGGTGGCGCGCGGAGCGAACCGGCCGCCGATCCACTGTGACGCCGAGGCCGCCCCGGCCATCATGGAGATCACCACGCCCGCGAAGATCGCCGAATGGTGGCCGGTCGTGTGCTGGGTGAGCGCCGGATACAGGCTCAGGTACACACCGAGCACCGACCACGACGTGAGGATGCCGATCCCGGCGAACCAGAACTCGGCGCGGATCTCGTGCGGGATGGAGGGCCGCTGCAGCCGGACCCGCCCGCCGGTGCGTGCGCTGTGCGGCTCGACCAGGGCGATGACGGCGACCAGCAGCACCGCGACGATCACCGCCACGATCGCGTAGGGGATCCGCAGCGGGTACGACGCCCACTGCGCCGCGCACGCCGCGCCGAGCACGGTGATCGCGATGCCCGCGTTGAGCGACGCCCCGCTGACCGCGCCGTTGCGCGCACCGTCGTGCGGACGGACGTCGAGCAATGCGGCGCCGGCGACGACGATCGTCGCGCCGATCGCGGCGCCGTGGATCAGGCGGGCGATCAGGAGCTCCCAGACCTGCGTGGCGGCCAGGAAGATGCCCAGCCCCACCAGGATCATCACCAGCGCCGTGATCAGCACCGGTTTGCGTCCGACCGCGTCGGAGATCGGCCCGACGGTGAGTGCCGCGGCCAGCGCCCCGGCCGCGTAGACGGCGAAGATCACGGTCGTGGTGAGCGGGCTGAAATGCCACTCCTGCGCGTAGATCGGGTACAGCGGCGAGGGCAGCGCGGACGTGCCGAGGGCCAGCGCGAGGAGCGCGAGCAGCAGGGCGAACGACCAGGACTGCGGATGGTCGTGCCGCGGCCGGGCGTCCGCGGCTTCTCCTGTCATGGAGTCGAGGGTAGACGAGCCGCCCGAGCGATCGTTCAGCGGATTTCGGTCGGCCGGGCCCGGGCGTCAGCCGGCCGTGAGAACCACCTTCAGGGCCTTGGTCTCGGCGGCGTTCGCGAACACCTCGTAGGCGTCGAGGATCTGATCGAGCGCGAAGCGGTGACTGATGAAGACGTCGGGGTCGAGCTGGCGGGAGGCGACCATCTTCAGCAGGGTGCCGAGGGTGTTGGTGTTCACCAGACCCATCGAGATGTCGATGTTCGAGATCCACAGATCCTGCAGGTCGAGCTGGACGGGCTCGCCGTGGACGCCGACGTTGGCGACGGTGCCCGCCGGGCGGACCAGGTCGACGCACATCTGCCAGGTCGCCGGGATGCCGACCGCCTCGATCGCGACGTCCACGCCCAGGCCGTCGGTCATGGCCAGGACCTGCTCCTTCCAGTCCGCATCGGAGGAGACGACGCCGTCGGTGGCGCCGAACTTCGCGGCCTCGGCCACGCGGTTCGCATCGATGTCGATCGCGATGATCCGGCTCGGGCCGTAGAGCCGCGCGGTGGCGATCGCGGCCAGCCCGACCGGTCCGGTGCCGACGACGGCGACGACGTCGCCGGCCTTCACGTGGCCGTACTGCACGCCGATCTCGTGGCCGGTCGGCAGGATGTCGGAGAGGATGACGCCCTGCTCGGGGCTGACGGTCGCGGGCAGTTTGTACACCGAGTTCTCGGCGAACGGTACGCGCACGTATTCGGCTTGGGTGCCGTCGATCAGGTGGCCGAAGATCCAGCCGATGCCGGGTGCGCCCTCGGGGGCCTGGCAATGCGAGTAGACGCCCTCCCTGCAGTAGCCGCACTTTCCGCAGGCGCTGACGCAGGCGAGGATCACCTGGTCGCCGACGGCCAGGGTGGTGACCGCGCCGCCGATCTCGATGATGGTGCCGACACCCTCGTGGCCGAGGATCCGGCCGGGCGTCACGGCGGGGACGTCGCCCTTGAGGATGTGCAGGTCGGTGCCGCAGATGGTGGTGGCGTCCATCTTCACGATGACGTCGGTCGGCTGCAGGATCGTCGGATCGGGGACGTCGTCCCACGACTTGCGGCCGGGACCGTGGTAGACGAGTGCTTTCATGCTCTGCTCCTTATGGGTCGTCTACCGGCGACGCTAGAGAGCGGGGCGCGGGTTACGCGGCGGTACGCGCGGAGGCGGGACCAAGGACACTGGGTGCGGCCGCGAGATGCAACGAACCCCGCCGGGAGTACCGGCGGGGTTCGCGGTGGCTCGGGTCCCCTTCGACGTAGCTCAGGGAGCGAGACGTAGCTCAGAGAAGCGAGACGCAGCTCTCAGAGAAGCGAGACGCAGCTCGGGGAGCGAGGCGTCAGAAGGCGGCCTCGTCGAGCTCCATCAGATCGTTGTCGACGTTCTCGACGATCCCGCGGATCGCGGTGAGCAGCGGCAGCATGTTCTTCGCGAAGAAGGTCGCGGTGGCGACCTTGCCCTCGTAGAACGGCTTGTCGGTGTCCGAGGCGCCGGCGTCGAGGGCGGCCAGGGCGACCTCGGCCTGACGCAGCAGCAGCCAGCCGATCACCAGGTCGCCGACGGCCATCAGGAAGCGGACCGAGCCGGTGCCGACCTTGTACAGCTGCTTCGGGTCCTCCTGGGCGCCCATCAGCCAGCCGGTGAGGGTGGCGGCCATGCCCTGGACGTCCTCGAGGGCCGTCTTGAGCAGCGCGTAGTCGGCCGACAGGCGCTCGTCCGCGGCGGCCTCGATGGTGGCGTTGATCTGGCCGGCGACGTGGGCCAGGGCCTGGCCCTTGTCGCGGATGATCTTGCGGAAGAAGAAGTCCTGCGCCTGGATGGCGGTGGTGCCCTCGTACAGCGAGTCGATCTTCGAGTCGCGGATGTACTGCTCCAGCGGGTAGTCCTGCAGGAAGCCGGAGCCGCCCAGGGTCTGCAGCGACTCGGTGAGCTTCTCGTAGGCGCGCTCGGAGCCGACGCCCTTGACGATCGGCAGCAGCAGGTCGTTCACCTTGTGCGCCATCTCGGCGTCGGCGCCGGAGACGATCTGCGCGGCGACGGGATCCTGGTGCGAGGCGGTGTACAGGTACACGGCGCGCAGGCCCTCGGCGTAGGCCTTCTGGGTCAGCAGGGCCCGGCGCACGTCCGGGTGGTGGGTGATGGTGACGCGCGGGGCGGCCTTGTCCATCATCTGGGTCAGGTCGGCACCCTGCACGCGCTGCTTGGCGTAGTCGAGTGCGTTGAGGTAGCCGGTCGAGAGGGTCGAGATGGCCTTGGTGCCGACCATCATGCGGGCGTGCTCGATGACGTCGAACATCTGGGCGATGCCGGAGTGCACCTCGCCGACCAGCCAGCCCACGGCGGGGACGCCGTGCTGACCGAAGGTGACCTCGCAGGTGGCGGAGGCCTTGATGCCCATCTTGTGCTCGACGTTGGTGACGAACGCACCGTTACGCTCGCCCAGCTCGCCGGTCTCGTGGTCGAAGTGGAACTTCGGCACGAAGAAGAGCGACAGGCCCTTGGTGCCCGGTCCGGCGCCCTCGGGGCGCGCGAGGACCAGGTGGAAGATGTTCTCGGTCATGTCCTGGTCGGCCGAGGTGATGAAGCGCTTCACGCCCTCGATGTGCCAGGTGCCGTCTTCCTGCTTGACGGCCTTGGTGGTGCCCGCGCCCACGTCGGAGCCGGCGTCCGGCTCGGTGAGGACCATGGTGGCGCCCCAGCCGCGCTCGGAACAGATGGCGGCCCACTTCTTCTGCTCGTCGGTGCCGTTGTTGTAGAAGATGCCGGCGAAGCCGGAGCCGGCGGCGTACATGAAGACCGGCGGGTTGGCGCCGAGGATCATCTCGCCGAGCGCCCAGTACAGCGAACGCGGGGCGGGCAGGCCGCCGAGATCCTCCGGGATGCCGACCTTGTCCCAGCCGGCGTCGATGAAGGCGTTGTACGACTTCTTGAAGCCCTCCGGGATGGTGACCGAGTGGTCGGCCGGGTCGAAGACCGGCGGGTTGCGGTCGGTGTCGGCGAAGGACTCCGCGATGGGGCCTTCGGCCAGCGTCTTGACCTCGCGGATCATGTCGACGGCGGTCTCGTGGTCGAGGTCACCGAACTCGCCGGACTCGAGCACCTTGTCGAGCTCGTACATCTCGAACAGGTTGAAGTGCAGGTCGCGAACGTTGGACTTGTAGTGGCCCATCAGTCTTCCTTTATCTCAGGTTCTTGGAGTGAGCTGACCCAGCAAGTTACTTGCCGGTAACACTGGACAGAATACTGGGTCCCAGCGAAAGGGACAACCTGGTGAAATGTGTCTCCGCTTACAATTGCAAGCACAAGCTCGACGCGCCGGATGTCGCCTCTTCGCATGCCTCTGACCTGCGGCGACCCCCGGTGCCATGACCGCTATCGGCCGGTGAGGTAGGCGAGGTCGGCCGGGATGCCGTCGGCCGGGGTCTCCAGGATTCCTGGAGCGTCGGCACGGGCCATCAGCTCGGCCAGAACGTCGGCGTCGATGTGCCCCGACTCGAGGTTCGCGTGCCGGTCGCGGCCCGAGTCGAACTCGTCGCGCGAGTTGTTCAGATGCACCAGGTCGATGCGGCCCGTGATGGCCCGGATGCGCTCGACCAGTCCGACCAGTTCCTCGCCGCCGGCCCAGGCGTGGCAGGTGTCCAGACAGAAGCCGGCCTGCTCGAAGTCGCCCACCGCATCCCAGAGCCGCTCGATCGATTCCAGGGTGCGGGCCATCGCGTGGTCGCCGCCCGCGGTGTTCTCGATCAGGATCGGCACGCCGAATCCGCCCTTGTCCTGCTGGCGCTCGAAGAGCTTGCGCCAATTCGCGAAGCCCTCGGCCGCGTCCTCCCCGTCGCGCAGATGTCCCCCGTGCACCACCAGCCCGATCGCCCCGAGCTCGGCGGCCGCGGCGGCCTGCTGCTCGACGGCCTTCCGCGACGGCATCCGCAGCCGGTTGTTCAGGCTGGCCACATTGATCTGATAGCTGGAATGGACGACGACGTCGATGTCGGAGTTCCGGATCTGCTCCGCGAACGGGTGCGGCTCCGGCTTGTTCCACTTCTGCGGATCGGTCACGAACATCTGGAAGATGTCGATCCCCAACTCCTCCGCGGTGGCCACCGGATTCGCGTCCTGTCGCAGATGCGCCCCGACTCGCAGTCCTGTCCGATCTCCCATGCCACCAACGATAGGACAGTCCACCGACACCGGGTCCGATCCGCCGGGAGAGCCGGATTTGCGCTGGCCGACGCGCGGGCCGCTGGTTCGGAGTGGGCGCCGTCGCACTAGGCTGGTCGGGAATGAACGGCCCGTCCCCGGACCGGCCGCGACCGCAGGAGCAACACGACGTGACTGAGCAGAACCCGGCCTCGACCGTCGGTGACGCCGATTCTGACTCGAGTACCGGCGACGTCATCGAAGTCGATCAGGCCCGCGGCACCGAGGCCGCAGAGGCGGCCGAGACCGCCCGCGCCGACGGCGCCGACCAGGACTTTCGCACCGAACAGGACTCCGGCGCCGAGCAGGGCGCCGAGCGGGATTCCGGCGACGGGCCCGATCCGGCGACCCCGGCCGACGGGGAGAACGAACTCGTCGTCGTCGACGAGAAGGGGCACGACCTCAAGTGGGTCCGCCGCGGCCTGCTGCTGATCTGGGCCGCCGCGGTGGTCTGGGAGGTCCAGGCGCACGGTCTGGCGATCGACCGCACCCGGCTGATCCTCTACCTGGCCTTCGGCATGGTGGCGGCGACCGTCGGACGACGCCGGGCGATCACCGTGCTGATCGACTGGCTGCCGTTCGTGCTGATCCTGATGCTGTACGACTGGACGCGCGACGTCGCCGTGTGGCTGAACATGCCGACCCAGTGGACGCTGGCGCCGGACGTCGACCACTGGCTGTTCGGGGTCAACCCGACCGCGTGGCTGCAGTCCGAACTGAAGCAGTCGAAGCCGCCGTGGTGGGAGGTGCTCGTCAGCCTCGTCTACATGTCGTACTTCATCATTCCGTACGCGACGGCGGCGGTCCTCTGGATCCGCAACCGGGCCACCTGGCGCCGATTCGCGGTGTGCTTCATCGCCACCAGCTTCATCGGTCTGATCGGCTACACCCTGGTGCCGGCGGCGCCGCCGTGGGCGGCCAGCATGTGCACCCACGAGCAGGTGGCCGATCATCCGCACGACCCGCCCTGCATGTTCAAGAACGAGCGCGTGGAGGGCAATCTGCTCGGTGACGTCAACCCGAAGCACGAGGGGGCGGCCGACCACGTGGAACGCATCTCCTGGCGTGGGTGGAGCGTGCTGGGACTGGGCACCGCGGGCACGCTGATCAAGACCGGCCAGAGCAAAGCCAACCTGGTGGCGGCGATCCCGTCGCTGCACGCCGGGCTGACGATGATGCTGGCCCTGTTCATGTGGCCGCGCACCAAGGCGCTCGGCCGAACGCTCTTCGTCGGCTATGCCCTGGCGATGGCCTTCGCGCTCGTCTACACGGCCGAGCACTACGTCTTCGACATCCTGCTCGGCTGGCTCCTCGCCGCCTGCGTGGTCGGCACCGTCACCTGGGTCGACAAACGCTACATTCAGCCGCGGAACCGCCGCCGGGCGGAGGAGAAGGAGGCCGAGCGCGAACAGGCGGTCGCCGCCGCGGTGGCCGGGGCTCCGGCGACCGAGTAGAAGTGAAGCCATGACCGTTTCGACCGCTTTCTCTCGCCGCCTCGTCCTCGCCGCCACGACCCTGGCCGCCGCCGGCCTGCTCGCCGCGTGCGGGTCGGGCGACGACGCCGCCGGGCACGACGATCACGCCGCCCACAGCCATGCGCACGGCGCGAGCGATGCGCCGACGTCGGTGTCCGCGCAGGTCAACTCGGCGGACGTCGAGTTCGCCACCATGATGATTCCGCACCACCAGCAGGCGATCGAGATGGCCGACCTGGTGCCCTCGCGCACCCAGAACGCCTGGCTCCGCGGCTTCGCGCAGCAGGTCAAGGGCGCGCAGCAGCCGGAGATCGACCAGCTGACGCAGGCGCTGAAGTCCTGGGGGAAGCCCGTTCCGGACAGCCACGCCGAGCATCAGATGGACGGGATGATGACTCCCGCGCAGATGGCCGACCTGGAGGCATCCTCCGGGGCGGACTTCGACCGGAAGTGGATCACCATGATGATCGCCCACCACGAGGGCGCCGTCGCCATGGCGAAGGTGGAACTCGCCAAGGGCGAGAACCCGCAGCTGCGCACCATGGCGCAGCACATCATCGACTCCCAGCAGGCCGAGATCACCGAGATGCGCGCGCACCTCGACAAGTAGCCGCCGTCAGGCCTGGGGCGTCCATCCCGGTGGCCGCACATCGGTGGAGAAGTCGATGAACGCCCGGCTGTTCTCCACCGCGGTCACCAGCCCGGTTCCGAACCGCCCGCGGGGGTCGTACAGGGTGGCCGTGCCGACCGAGATACCGTCGGATTCGTCGTGCCCGTCGGCCTCCACGCCGATCCGCGGTCCCTCCGGCAGGCGGGACAGCGCGACGGTCAGGTCACAGTTGATGAAGCCGATGCCGCCCTCGCCCCAGTTGGTCATCAGGCTCGTCGACTCCGCGGTGATCACCGCGCGCTGAAACGGGGTCAGCGCGATGTCCGGGGCCACCGGAATCGGCTCCGACCAGAGGCGGTGCCGATGTGCGTGCTGCTGGTCGGCGAGGGACCGGCCCCAGCCGTCGGGGCCGCCGAACCGCGGCGCCGCGTCGGCGGCGGGAACGTCGGGCGGGAAGAAGGTGCGCGCCGATTCCGGCGGCGACCAGCGCGCCCCCGGCGGATTGGTGCTCTCCTTCAGGAAGACGGTGACGCCCTGGGCCACCAGGGTCTGCTCGGCGCCGTCGTCCTGCCGGATCCGGAAGGTGATCACCCGAATCCGCCCGCCGGCCCGTTCGACCTCGGTGGTGACCGTCGTCGGCAGGGCGCGGGCGGATTTGAACAGTTCGACGGTGAAGCGGGCGGGCCGCCATCCGGGCGCGCTGTGCTCTGATTCGACGGCGCAGGCGGCGACGGCGCAGAGTGCCGGGCCGTTGAGGGCGTCGGGTCCCCATCGGCTGTGCGCCACCGCGGTCGGCAGAAAGCGGCCCCGGTCGTCTCGGGTGAAGAAGGTGCTCGCGCTCACGGTCGTGACGCTACGCTGTGCAGGTGATCAACCAAGAACTTCGTCCCTCGCTGCCCGCGGAGGCCGTCAACGCGGTCCGCGCCGGCATCGTCTTCTCCTCGATCGTCGGCATCGTGCTCGGCGTCCTGATCATGGTCTGGCCGGGGGTCACGGTGTTCATCGCCGGCCTCCTGTTCGGCATCGCGCTGGTCAGCGCGGGACTGTTCCGCCTCTTCTTCACCTTCGCCGCCACCGGCGTCACCTTCGGCATGCGGATGCTGATGCTGGTGATGGGTGTTCTGATGGTCGCCTGCGGCGTGATCGCCATCATCAGCCCGGAGAACGCCTGGTGGATGCTCGCCATCTTCATCGGCGTCGGCTGGATCTTCGGTGGCTTCCAGGACATCTTCGGTGCGCGCACCGGTACCTCGATGGCGCCGCGCTGGCTGGTCGTGGTCGGCGGTGTGATCTCGGTGCTCGCCGGCATCGTCATGCTGATCTTCTCGCCCGGCGTCACCCTGCCGACCATCATGTGGGTGCTCGGCCTGATGCTGATCATCGTCAGCATCGTGAGCCTGGTGTCGCTGCCGGCGAAGATCAAGATCGACGCGTAGCCCTGCCTACTGGACCGGCGCCCCATCGAAATCGGTCGATGGGGCATCGTCCGTCAGGCGGCCCTGCAGGTCGCGGAACGCGCCGGCGAGTTCGGTGGTGTGGGCCAGCGTCAGCCCGGCCAGCGGATCGACGACGACGCGCCGCGTGTGCACCGCCGCCGCGCCCAGCAGGCGCCGCGCGGCCGGCAGGTCCACGTCCCAGAGCGCGTCGGCCGTCCGCACGTAGAGCGTGGCGGCGCTGGAGACGGCGTCGAGCTGGACCATCGCCCACGCCCAGTGCTTGGCGACGTCGACGGTGTCGGCCTCACCGGGCCCGTGTGTGCGGACGTACTTCGCGTGGAGTTCGCTGCACAGGAGATCGGTGTCCTGCCACAGGGCGAGGTGCCGCATGCACCGCACACTGTCGTGCAGGGCGCGCAGGTATTTCACCGAATAGGGGCCCTCGCGCCGTCCCCTGACCTCCCGGAGCACCGAGAAGTCGGCGAGCGCGTGTGCGTACTCGCCGGCCGCGTACATCTCGCGGGCCTGGGCTTCCAGCTCGTCGAGCATGACTCCAGGGTGCCCCGCCAGGCGGCCCGGGGGAGTGCCCTCCGGGAATTTGAGACGGATCGACCCATCGGTCTCGCCGGTATCGGCGAGTACCGCGGTGGTGTTGGATCGAAGACGTGGAGAAGAACGCCGACCTCAGCCGCTGGGCCCTGCTGAGCATCGCGGTCGCGATCGTGACGATCGCGCTCAAGACCGGTGCCTGGCTGCTGACCGGATCGGTGGGGCTGCTGTCCGACGCCGCCGAGTCGGTGGTGAACCTGGTCGCGGCGGTCGTCGCCTTCATCGCGCTGCGGGTCGCCGCGCGGCCCGCCGACGACGACCACAACTTCGGCCACGCCAAGAGCGAGTACTTCTCGGCCGTGATCGAGGGCGTGATGATCGTGATCGCGGCCGTGGTGATCATCGTGACCGCCGTCGACCGGCTGCTGCACCCGGCCCAGCTCGAATCGCTCGGCATCGGTCTGCTGATCTCGGTGGTCGCCGCCGTCCTCAATGGGGTGACGGCGCTCGCCCTGCTGCGCGCCGGCCGCACGCACCGGTCCATCACCCTGGAGGCCGACGGCCGACACCTGATGACCGACGTGTGGACCACCGCCGGGGTGATCGTCGGAGTCGGGCTCGTCGCTCTCACCGGCTGGCTGCCGCTCGACGCGCTCGTCGCGATCGGGGTCGCGATCAACATCGTGGTCGTCGGGTTCCGGCTCATCCGGCGGTCCACGGCCGGCCTGATGGATGTCGCGCTCGACTCCGGCGATCTCGCCGCCATCACGGGGGTGCTCGGCCGGTTTCGCGACGGTGACGCGGCGATCGGCGCCGGTCCCGGCGAGATCGAGTTCCACGACCTGCGGACCCGGCAGTCCGGGCGGCTCCGGTTCGCGCAGCTGCACATGCTGGTGCCCGGCCAGTGGCGGGTTCAGCGCGCGCACGACGCCGCCGAGGACGTGGAAGCGGCGCTGCGGGACGTCGTGCCCGGCCTGGTAGTGACCATCCACACCGAACCCATCGAGGATCCGCGGGCATACGAAGCCTGGCGCCGATAGGCTGGAGGCATGAGCGATCCGGACGACGAAGTGGACCAGCGCGAGGACTACGAGACCGACCAGCTGCAGCCCGAGGACACGCTGGAAGCCATGGAGTTGTCCGATGTCCTCGACCGCGGGTACTCGCCGCCGGACCACCGGCCGGCCGAGCACCCCGAGCACGAGGATCTGGACGAGCGGCTGGCCGACGAGGAGCCGGACGTCTTCGCCGCCGAGGACGAGGCGGAGCGCGACCCGGACTTCCCGTCGAACGACGAGGTCGGCGACCGCCGCGCCGGACGCCTGGTGGCTCCGGACGAGGGCAGCCTCCCGGACGTGGACGCGCAGCTGCTCGCCACCGATGCGGGCGTCGACGGGGCCGGAGCCTCCGCCGAAGAGGCCGCGATGCACGTGATCGACTCCCAGTAGGTCATGGATTCGGAAAAACTGGTCGACGTCGGCGTCAACCTGATCTCGAGTTTCGGAGCGCGGGCGCTGAGCCTGACGTCGGTGGCACGACAGGCCGGCGTCGCGCGCGCCACCGCCTATCGCATGTTCGGCGGCCGGGACGCGCTGGTCGCCGCGATCGTGCAGCGCGAGCTCACGCTGATGCGCGAGAAGCTGGTCGAGTGGGGCGCCGATGAGCCCGACGTGGGGGCGCGCGTGCACAAGCGCGTCGTCGAATCGCTGCGCTACATCCGCGAGCACGAGGCCCTGCAGTACGTGCTCACCCATGAGCCGGAGGAGATCGTCGGGGCGCTGGTGACCGCGCGATCCGACACCGAACCGTCGCTCATCGAGATGATCGTGGAGGCCACTCTCCCCGAGCTCGAGGACGACGAGGCCGCTGCGCTGTACCCCAACGCGCGCGCCGGCGTGGAGTTCATGGTGCGCACCGTCTACTCGTGCATGCTGGTGCCGCAGAGCGCGTTGAGCGACAGGGAGATCGCGGACCTCGTGGTTCGCGCCATCGTTCGCCGATGAGTCACGCCGCCCCGATACGCTGAGCGGTATGACTGGCAACGGGACACGGTCCGCGCGCGGGATCTACATCGCCTCGGCCGAGGGGGACACCGGAAAATCGACCGTCGCGCTGGGCGTGCTGGTCCAGCTGGCCGCCACCGGGGGACGCGTCGGCGTGTTCCGGCCGATCTCGCGGGGCGGGGCGGGCGAGCGCGACTACATCCTCGATCTGCTCATCGAGTACACCACCGTCGACGTCTCCTACGAGGACTGCGTCGGCGTCACCTACGACGACGTCCACGCCGACCCGGACGCGGCGATCGCCGAGATCGTCTCCCGCTACCACGCGATGGCGAAGTACTGCGACAACGTGGTGATCGTCGGATCGGACTACACCGACGTCGCCTCGCCCTCGGAGCTCAGCTACAACGCGCGGATCGCGGCGAACCTGGCGGCGCCGGTGCTGCTGGTGGTGAAGGCGCTGGACCGCACGCCCGCCGAGGTCGTGTCGATCATCGAGCTGCTGGTCGCCGACATCCGCGCCTCGCACGCCGCCGTCGCCGGGGTGGTGGCCAACCGCGCCGACGAGCACCAGCTCGCCGAGGTCCACGCCGCGATCGAGGACACCGGCTGCCGCGCGTGGGCCGTGCCGGAGGAGCCGCTGCTGATGGCGCCGACGATGGCCGAACTGGCCGAGGCCCTCGATGCCACGCTGTACAGCGGCGACCCCGACCTGCTCGACCGGGAGGCCATCGGCGTGATGGTCGGCGGCATGACCGTCGAGCACATCCTGGAGCGGCTCAGCGAGTCGATGGCGGTGATCGCCCCCGCGGACCGCTCGGACGTGCTGCTCTCGCTGGTGAACGCCAACGCGGCGCAGGGCTTCCCACGGCTCGCGGGCATCATCCTGAACGGTGGGCTCCGGCCGCACCCGATGATCGACGCGCTGGTCAAGGGCCTGCGGCCGACGCTCCCGATCCTGCAGTGCGACCACGGCACGTACGAGACGGCGCGGATCGCGTCGACCACGCGCGGGCGGATGGCCGCCGGTTCGGTGCGGAAGATCGACGCCGCGCTCGCGCTCGCCGAGCGGTACCTGACGGCGTCGCCGGAACTGCTCTCGGAACTGAACCTGCATGTCTCGGACGTGGTGACGCCGCAGATGTTCGAGTACCAGCTGCTGGCCCAGGCCAAGTCCGACCCGCAGCACATCGTGCTGCCGGAGGGCAACGACGACCGCATCCTCCGCGCCTGCGACCGGCTTCTGCGGCGCGGCGTCGCCCGGCTGACCCTGCTCGGGAACGCCGACGCGGTCCGCCGCCGCGCCGACGAGCTGGGCGTGGACCTCACCGAGGTCGACGTGCTCGACCCGCAGACGTCGCCGCTGGTCGACGAGTTCGCCGCGGCCTACGCGCAGCTCCGCAAGCACAAGGGCGTGACGCTCGACCGGGCCATGGAAGTGGTGCGCGACGAGTCGTACTTCGGCACCATGATGCTGCACACCGGCATGGTCGACGGCATGGTCTCCGGTGCGGTGCACACCACCGCGCAGACCATCCGGCCGGCGTTCGAGATCATCAAGACGCAGCCGGGCGTGTCCACGGTGTCGTCGGTGTTCTTCATGTGTCTGGCCGACAAGGTGCTCACCTACGGCGACTGCGCCGTGGTGCCCGACCCGACGGCCGAGGAACTGGCCGACATCGCGATCTCGTCGGCGGCCACCGCGGAGGCCTTCGGGATCGAGCCGCGGGTGGCGATGCTGTCGTACTCGACGGGCGGGTCGGGCTCCGGCGCCGACGTCGACAAGGTGCGCACCGCCACCGAACTGGTCCGCGAGCGCGCCCCGGAGCTGCTGGTCGAGGGGCCGATCCAGTACGACGCCGCCATCGAGCCGTCCGTCGCGAGCACCAAGATGCCGAACTCGCTGGTGGCCGGCAAGGCGACGGTGCTGATCTTCCCGGACCTGAACACCGGCAACAACACCTACAAGGCGGTGCAGCGCAGCGCGAGCGCCATCGCCATCGGCCCGGTGCTCCAGGGGCTCAACAAACCGATGAACGACCTCTCCCGCGGCGCCCTGGTCTCCGACATCGTCAACACCGTCGCCATCACCGCGATCCAGGCGCAGAACCTCTCTCGCGCCGCCGCCTCCGCCGACTGAGGTCTCGACGGCGATGTCGGTGGCCCTTCGACCCCATGTCCTTCGACCGCGCGTCCTTCGACGGCGCGTCCTTCGACCGCGCGTCCTTCGACGGCGCGTCGTCGCAGGCTCCGCCACGCCTGCTCAGGAACCGTCTTACGCAGGCTCCGCCACGCCTGCTCAGGAACCGTCTTACGCAGGCTCCGCCACGCCTACTCAGGCCCCGCGAAGTCGAGACCACTGTTCCCCGCCGAACCCCTGTCCGCAGCCGGCCGAGCCGGCCCGAGTCCCGTTGCCGAGATCCATCCGCCGCCGGCTGAGCCCTTCGACTTCGCTCAGGAACCACCGGCCGAGGCGCTGGCCGAGACCGTGTCGAAGCCAAGCCGCTAGCAGAGAGCAGAGAACATGACCGCACCCAAGGTCGACATCGCCCCCGGCGCCGTACTGGTGATCAACGCGGGCTCGTCGTCGCTCAAGTACCAGCTGATCGACCCGCACACCGAGCAGGTCTACGCCGACGGCCTGGCCGAGCGGATCGGCGAGCCCACCGGCTCGGCCATCACCCACGAGGCGAACGGCCGCAACCGCCGGATCGACGTCGCGCTGCCCGATCACGCGGCGGCGATCGCCAAGGTCGCCGAACTGCTCCGCGAGGACGGCATCTTCCTGCGCGAATCCGGACTCGCGGCGGTCGGTCATCGCGTGGTCCACGGCGGCCGGACCTTCCACGCCCCGACCGTCATCGACGACGAGGTCCGCGCCGAGATCGAGCGCATCGCGCCGCTCGCCCCGCTGCACAACCCGCCCAATCTGGTCGGTATCCAGGCGGTGTCGGCGCTGCTCCCGGACGTGCCCGCGGTCGGCATCTTCGACACCGCCTTCTTCCACGACCTGCCCGCCGACGCGGCGACCTACGCGCTCGACGCCGAGGTGGCGCAGAAGTACGCGATCCGCCGGTACGGCTTCCACGGCACCAGCCACCAGTACGTGTCGCGCCGGGCGGCGGAGTTCCTGGGGCGCGACTACGGCGACGTGAATCAGATCGTGCTGCACCTGGGCAACGGTGCGTCGGCGTCGGCGATCCGGGGCGGCCGCCCGATCGACACGTCGATGGGCATGACCCCGCTGGAGGGCCTGGTGATGGGCACCCGCACCGGCGACATCGACCCCGGCATCGCCTTCCAGCTCGCCCGCGTCGGCGGCATGAGCATCGACGAGATCGACCACCTCTACAACAAGAGGTCCGGGCTGAAGGGACTGTCCGGCGACAACGACTTCCGCGCCATCCTGGAGCGCGTCGACGCCGGCGACGAGGCCGCCGCTCTCGCCTACCACGTCTATCTGCACCGGCTGCGCCACTACCTCGGCGCGTACATGATCGAGCTCGGCCGGGTGGACGCGATCGTCTTCACCGCCGGTGTCGGCGAGAACGCCGCTCCCGTCCGCGCGGATGCCCTGGCGCACTTGGAGATGTACGGCATCGAGATCGACCCGGATCGCAACGCGGTGCGCTCGCCGGAGCCGCGCCGGATCTCGACGGATGCGTCCTCCGTGGCCGTCCTGGTGGTCCCGACCAACGAGGAACTGGAGATCGCGCGCCAGGCCGCCGCGGTGGTCGCCGGCGCCTGACCGGGTGGCTTCGTCGGCCACCCCCGAATACCGGGTCACGAGGGACGATTCCCCTCGTGACCCGGTATTCGGGAACGACCGACGCGGTATCGCCGCGAGGTGTGGGCCGCTGGGGTGTTCGCTCGACCTGCTCATCGCCGCGCCGCCGCATGTGCACTCTGCGTGCCTGCTCACCGGGAATCCGGCGGACATCGTCGGGCTGGATGACGTGCCCGAGGCCGGGTCGAGCCGAGGGCGGCGTCAGGCGTCGTACAGCCGGAGGAGCAGGCGCAGGACCTTGATCGCCATCGCCTTGTCCAGGGGTTCGTTGCCGTTCCCGCACTTCGGCGACTGGATGCACGACGGGCAGCCGAATCGGCACGCGCACGACTCGACCGCGTCGGCGGTGGCCGCGATCCACGCGCGGAACGCCTCGTAGCCGCGCTCGGCGAAGCCCGCGCCACCCGGAAAACCGTCGTACACGAACACCGTCGGAAGGCCGGTCCCCGGATGGAGATTGGTGGAGAGGCCGCCGATGTCCCAGCGGTCGCAGGTGGCGACCAGGCCGAGCATGCCGATGGCGGCGTGCTCGGCGGCGTGCAGCGCACCGGGGAACTTGTCGGGCGCGATCCCGGCGGCGATCAGCGTCTCGGGCTCGATCGTGTACATCACCGCGCGGGTCGGCAGGGTCTCCTCGGGCAGGTCGAGCGGCACCGAATCGAGGATCTCTCCGGAGAGCGCTTTGCGCAGGTAGCCGACCACCTGATCGGTCACCACCACCTCGGTGAAGGCGACGGTCAGCGGCCCGAAGGTCCGGGCGTCGAGGGTGCGGATCACCTCCACCTCGCTGACCTCGCGGACCGAGGTGGTCCAGTCCGGTTCCTCCGGGTGTGCCAAGGCGAGGCACTCGTCGAGGTCGAGTTCGTCGACCACGAAGCTCTCGCCCTGGTGCAGGTAGACGGCACCGGGATGCACGCTCTGCTTGGCGCGGGCCGAGTCGACGGTCCCGAGCAGCCGCGACGTCGTCGAGTCGACGATGAGCACCTGGCCGCCGATACCGCCGCGGATGTCGATCTCGGACCACGGGTCCAATCCGGGGGCCGGATACCAACCGGCCTTGCGGCGCCGGAGCAGGCCCTGCCGGGTGAGGTCGTCCACGGCCTCGTGCGCGTCGAACGCGGTGACGTCGGCCTCGGTGAGCGGTGATTCCGCCGCGGCGCACAGCAGGTGCGGGCCCAGGATGTAGGGGTTGGACGGGTCGGTGACGGTCGCCTCGACGGGCCGGTCGAGGAGGGCTTCGGGATGGTGCACGAGATAGGTGTCGAGCGGGTCGTCGCGGGCGACCAGCACCACCAGCGAGCCTTCGCCGCGGCGCCCGGCACGACCGGCCTGCTGCCAGAACGAGGCGACCGTGCCCGGGTATCCGGCGACGACCACCGCGTCGAGGCCGCTGATGTCCACGCCGAGTTCGAGGGCGTTGGTGGTGGCGACGCCGAGCAGCTCGCCGTCGGCGAGGGCGCGCTCGAGGCGGCGGCGGTCGTCGGCCAGGTACCCGGCGCGGTAGGCGGCCACCCGCTGGGTCAGGGCCGGTGCGGATTCGGCGAGCAGTTGCTGGGCGCGTAGCGCGGTGATCTCCGCGCCCCGGCGGCTGCGGACGAAGCACAGGGTGCGTGCGCCCTCGATCACGAAGTCGGCGAGTAGCCGGGCGGCCTCGGCGCCGGCCGGCCGGCGGACCGGGGCGTCGTTCTCGCCGCGGTGCGCATCGTCGGTGAAGCCGGGTTCCCAGAGGGCGACGGTGCGCTCCCCGTGCGGGGAGGAGTCGCCGGTCACGGCCACGACCTCGTCGTTGATCAGCCGGGAGAGGGCCTGCGCGGGATTGGCGACGGTGGCGCTGGCACCGATCACGACGGGGTCCGCGCCGTACATGCGCGCCAGGCGAAGGGTGCGTTGCAGGACCAGTGCCGTGTGCGAGCCGAAGACACCCCGGTAGTGGTGACATTCGTCGACGACGATGTAGCTCAGCCGCGCGAAGAACTGACGCCACTTGGCATGGGTGGAATTGATCCCGAGGTGAAGCATGTCCGGGTTGGTGAAGATCCAGCGGGAGTGCAGGCGCGCCCACTGGCGGAGTTCCTGCTCGGTGTCACCGTCGTACATGCACGGCTGCAGATGGCTGTAGGCCGGCCGGCCCGCGATGAGCTGGGAGACGGCGCGCAGCTGATCCGTTCCGAGGGCTTTGGTGGGGGAGAGGTAGAGCGCGGTGGCGAGCGGGTCGTCGGCGAGGCGGCTGAGGATCGGGAGCTGGTAGGCGAGCGACTTGCCCGACGCGGTGCCCGTGCAGATGCACACGTCGCGGCCGGCCACCGCGTGGTCGGCCGCCTCGATCTGATGCCGCCACGGCCGGGCGATCCCGCGCTCGGTGAAGGTCTCCCGCACCTGCGCCGGCACCCACTCCGGCCAGTCGGCGAACTGCGCGGTCCGCGTGGGGATCACCGCGGTGTGGGTGAGGGGACTCTCGGACTCCGGGTCCTCGCCGGCGAGGGTGCGTTGCAGCAGTTCGGTGCCGTAGGTGGCCTGCTCCATTCCATCCCTTCCGGTCGTCGTGCCCGATGTTCCATCGTAGTCGCGGGCGGGTGGTGCGCCTCGTCGCCGTTTCCGCACCGCGCGGCGTTCTCGTCGGTGCGGCCGGTCGTGCTTAGCTGGACCGGCCGGGCCGCGGCGGCGAGTGCGCGTGACCCGGTTCGTCGGCAGGGAGGCAGAAGATGGCACTGGGCACCGTGAAGTGGTTCAACTCGGAGAAGGGCTACGGCTTCATTGCGCCGGACGACGGCAACCGCGACGTCTTCGTCGATTACACCGAGATCGCCGGCGAGGGCTTCCGGACGCTCGCCGAGGACCAGCGCGTCGAATACGAACTCGGGCAGAGCGATCGTGGGCTGCAGGCGACGGGCGTCCACCCCGCCTGACCCCCACACCGGCCGAGGAGTCGAGACCCTGCCCGCGGGCCGAGCCGCACCATGCTGATCGAGCGAAGTCGAGATCGCGTTCACCGTCTCCGGCGAGATCACTCCCCGCCACTGTCCTGACTGTGACGTCCATCCGGCCACCGGACCAGTACATCTCTGAATCGACGCTGGTCGGGCACGGTTGGCCAACGGCAGACCGAATGTCTACGTCACAGTAGGGACAAACGTTGCGCCTGTCGGGCCCCATCCGCCGGTTGAGCCCGACGGGCCGGGCCTCGCTGTTTGAGCGAGTCGGGTCTGGGCCCGCTGGTTGAGCCGGTCGGGCCCGCCAGGGCCCGGCCGAGTCGAGACCTCGGCCCGGACGAGAGTGCGTGGCCTCGACGGGCTCAGCCGACGGCGGGCGCAGTCCGAAGCCCAGGCCGGTCGGCACCACGCAGATCGAGGTCGCCCCCGCCGTTGTCCCGACTGTGACGTCTATTCGGCCACCGGACCAGTACATTTCTGAATCGACGCTGGTCGGGCACGATCGGCCAACGCCAGACCGAATGCCTACGTCACAGTACGGTCAGACGTTGCGCCTGTCGGCCCGAATCGGCGTCCTGCCCGCCGTAGAGTCGTGGGGGTGAGCCAGTTGTCGTTGTTCTCCGCCGAGACGGAGGACCCCGCGATCGACGACCTCGCCGGACTCCTTGCGGCACAAGGGCAGTCGACGCACATGGCCTTCGGTGCGCGGGTATCGGTGGTGGTCGCCGCACGGTGGCGGGCGCAGGCCATCTGCGACGACATCCGTGCCACGGGTCTCGAAGCGGAGATCGCCGAATCCGAGGAGGGTTCGCCGATGGCGCGCACCGAGGCCAACCCCCGGCTCACCGCACTGCACCGGCGCTGGTCGGCGGGCGCGGTGAAGACCGTCCCGGAAGCGTGGGCGCCGTCGCCGCGGGCATTGCGCCTCTGGGTTCTCGCGTCGGGCCACCCGGAGGGTGCGCACTACGTCCTCGGCCTCGACCCGCATGCCCCCGACACTCACGGCCCGCTGGCGACCGCCCTGATGCGGGTGGGCATCGCGCCGACCCTGGTCGGCTCGGGCGGCCAGCATCCGGCGCTCCGGGTGACGGGCCGCAAGCGCCGGACCCGGCTGCTGGAGACCGTCGGCGGTCCGCCCCCGGTGGCCGAGGCCTACGCCTCCTGGCCCACCCCCTAGTCGCCGCGTGACCGCCGGGGACCGTGCAGGCTTCTCCGGGGAGGAGCGCCCCGCGGTGCGAACCAACGGGTCGCGGGCCGGTACGGAATCACCCTCGAGTCAGTGAACGCGGTGGGTTCCCGCGTCGATCGATCGTTGCGCGGGTGCCTGATCCCGGCCGTTGTACGCGGTCCTCGGTGGCCTCAGCGGGCCGACTCGGCGAAGCGGCGATGTGCAGAAGACGCTATATATAAGGTACAACGGCAACGAGCAGCGATTCATCAGAGCGAAGGGCACCCGTGGCCGCCACCGACACCGATTCTCCCGCCGTCCGGCGACTCGTCATCGTCGAGTCCCCGACGAAGGCCCGCAAGATCGCGGGCTACCTCGGCGGGAACTACATCGTGGAATCCTCGCGCGGACACATCCGTGACCTGCCGCGCGGTGCGGCCGATGTGCCGGCCAAGTACAAGGGGCAGCCGTGGGCGCGCCTCGGGGTCAACGTCGACGACCGCTTCGAACCGCTCTACGTGGTGTCCGCGGACAAGAAGTCGACGGTCACCGAGCTGAAGTCCCTGCTCAAGCAGGTGGACGAGCTCTACCTCGCCACGGACGGTGACCGCGAGGGGGAGGCCATCGCCTGGCACCTCCTGGAGACGCTGAAGCCGAAGATCCCGGTGAAGCGGATGGTCTTCCACGAGATCACCGAGCCCGCGATCCGTGCCGCCGCGGAGAACCCGCGCGACCTCGACATCGACCTGGTCGACGCCCAGGAGACCCGCCGCATCCTCGACCGCCTCTACGGCTACGAGGTCTCGCCGGTGCTGTGGAAGAAGGTCATGCCGAAGCTGTCGGCGGGCCGTGTGCAGTCGGTGGCGACGCGCATCATCGTCGACCGCGAGCGCGAGCGGATGGCCTTCGTCTCCGCCGACTACTGGGACATCGCCGCCACCATGGACGCCGGAGCCGAGGCGTCGCCGCGCACCTTCGGCTCGCGACTGCTGTCGGTGAACGACGCCCGCGTCGCCACCGGCCGAGACTTCGGCCCGGACGGCAAGCTCCGCAAGAACGACGTCGTCGTGCTCGACGAATCGGGTGCGAACGCGCTGGTCGCCGGCCTGCAGAACGCGCAGCTCACCGTCACCTCGGTGGAGGAGAAGCCGTACACGCGCCGTCCGTACGCGCCGTTCATGACGTCGACGCTGCAGCAGGAGGCCGGCCGCAAGCTGCGCTTCTCGTCGGACCGCACCATGCGCACCGCGCAGCGGCTGTACGAGAACGGCTACATCACCTACATGCGTACCGACTCGACCACGCTGAGCGAGTCGGCCATCAACGCCGCGCGCAACCAGGCGCGGGAGCTGTACGGACCGGAGTTCGTGCACGCGACGCCGCGCCAGTACAACCGCAAGGTCAAGAACGCGCAGGAAGCACACGAGGCGATCCGCCCCGCCGGAGACACCTTCAAGACGCCCGGGCAGCTCGCCTCGGCGCTGAACACCGACGAGTTCCGGCTGTACGAGCTGATCTGGCAGCGGACCGTCGCCTCCCAGATGGCCGACGCCAAGGGCACCACCATGACCCTCCGGATCGGCGGCACCGCCGCCACCGGTGAGCGGGTGGTCTTCGCGTCGTCCGGCCGCACCATCACCTTCCCCGGCTTCCTGTCCGCGTACGTCGAGGGCGTCGAGGAGCAGACCGACACCAAGGCCGACGACGCCGAGAACCGTCTCCCGAATCTGCGCGAGGGGCAGGCGCTCACCGCGTCGTCGCTCACCGCCGACGGGCACACCACCAACCCGCCCGCCCGCTACACCGAGGCCTCGCTGGTCAAGGTGCTGGAGGATCTCGGGATCGGGCGGCCGTCGACGTACGCGTCGATCATCGGCACCATCCAGGACCGCGGCTACGTGGTGAAGAAGGGCAACGCCCTGGTGCCGTCGTGGGTG
Source organism: Gordonia marina (assembly GCF_052036135.1). Classification (NCBI taxonomy): domain Bacteria; kingdom Bacillati; phylum Actinomycetota; class Actinomycetes; order Mycobacteriales; family Gordoniaceae; genus Gordonia; species Gordonia marina. The sequence continues at coordinate 141,941 of NZ_JBPSDN010000009.1, read as the reverse complement.
GCGTTCGCCGTGGTCGGCCTGCTGGAGAGCTACTTCAACAGCCTCGTCGACTACGACTTCACCGCGGCCCTCGAGGACGACCTCGACCAGATCGCGAACGGCTCCGCCGACCGCACCCGCTGGCTCAGCGAGTTCTACTTCGGCGCCGAGGACCAGGGCGCGGCCGACGACGACGGTTCCGCGCACGAGATCGCCAACCTCGGCGGGCTGAAGAAGCTGGTCGGCGTGAACCTGGAGGGCATCGACGCCCGCGAGGTGAACTCGATCAAGCTGCTCGACGACGAGCAGGGGCGGCCGATCTTCGTCCGCGTCGGCCGCTACGGCCCCTACCTGGAGCGCAATGTCGCCGGTCCGGACGCGGAGCCGGACCTGCAGCGTGCGAATCTGCCCGCCGACATGACGCCCGACGAGCTCACCCTGGAGGTGGCCGAGAAGCTGTTCTCGACCCCGCAGGAGGGGCGCGTGCTCGGTGTCGACCCGGTCACCGGCCACGAGATCGTCGCCAAGGAGGGCCGTTTCGGCCCGTACGTCACCGAGATCCTGCCGTCCGACGACGATGAGGACGGCGGCGAGGCCGCCCCGGCGACCATCCCGCAGGGCCCGACCCCGCGCGACGGCGGATCGCCGCTGCCCAGCACTGCCGGCGAGGAGGTGGTGGCTCTCGACGAGGTCGCCACGGCCGGTTCGGTCGCGACCAAGGCTCCGGCCAAGAAGGCGGCGAAGAAGGTCGCCAAGAAGGCGGCTCCGAAGCCGCGGACCGGGTCGTTGCTGCGCACCATGGACATCTCGACGGTGACCCTCGAGGACGCGCTGAAGCTGCTGTCGCTTCCGCGTGTGGTCGGGGTCGATCCGGCGAGCGGCGAGGAGATCACCGCGCAGAACGGCCGGTACGGGCCGTACCTGAAGAAGGGGAGCGACTCGCGGTCGCTGGCCACCGAGGAACAGCTGTTCACGGTGACCCTCGAGAAGGCGCTCAAGCTGTACGCCGAGCCGAAGCGGCGCGGTCGTGCCGCGGCCGCTCCGCCGCTGCGCGAACTGGGTGAGGACTCGGCCAGCGGGCAGCCGATGGTGATCAAGGACGGCCGCTTCGGCCCGTACGTCACCGACGGCGAGACCAACGCCAGCCTCCGGAAGGGTGACGAGGTCGCCACCATCACCCCGGAGCGGGCGATGGAACTGCTGGCGGAGCGTCGTGCGCGGGGCCCGGCCAAGAAGGCCGCGAAGAAGACCACCAAGAAGGCGGCGGCCAAGAAGGCCCCGGCGAAGAAGACGGCGGCGAAGAAGACCGCCGCCAAGACGAGCGCCGCCAAGAAGTCGACGGCGGCGAAGAAGACGACCGCCACCAAGTCGACGACGGCCAGGAAGACCGCCGCGAAGAAGACGACCTCCACGTCCACTGCCGCGACCAAGTCCACCGCCGCGAAGAAGGCGCCGGCCAAGAAGGCTCCGGCGAAGAAGGCAGCGGCGGAGAAGGCAGCGGAGTAGGCGCCGGAACTCGCGGAATGGCCGGGGCCGTGGTCCCGACTGTGACGTCAGCAGGGGTTCTTCTCACCCCTGACCTGCGATTCCACTGCGGTGAGGCGGGATGGACGTCACGGTAGGGTCAGCGTCGGGTCGTACCTGAGGTCGGCCGCGGGCATCGGCAGGTGGTCGCCTCGCTCCACCACGGCGAGGACGGCCTTCTCGCGTTCGTCCCACTCGTGGACCACGTGCCGGTACGCGAACCGCATCGGCAGATAGCCCAGCCGGTACGCGATCAGGTCGCGCTCCCGGTCGATGTGGAATCGTTCGGTGGAGTAGTGGTACTCCTCGCCGTCCACCTCGATGATCAGCCGGTTGCCCACCAGGAGATCGACGCGGCCGAGTCCGGGGATCTCGACCTGGGTGCGAACCCGCAATCCGCGACGCCGGAGACGGAAGCGGGCCATCGACTCCGTCCCGGCCTCGGCCGTCGCGCATTCGTCGAGGAGCGACTGCACGGACCGTGGAGCGGTGCGGAGCGTCACCTCGATCTGGTCCGGGTCCATCAAGCCGAGATGCCGAATCGAGTCGAGCACCACGACGAGTCCCTCGTCGTCCAGGCAGCGCGCCGCATGCGCGAGGGCCGTCGGTACGTCGTCGACGGCGCCGTCTTCGGCGAGCGGGCGACCGTAGCGACGGCAGTAGCCACGGATCTTCCTGTTGTGCGCCGCGGGACGGGCGCGCTTGTGGACTCCGGTCGGCAGTTCGGGAATCCATACCCCGTGGAGTCTGAGCGCCGAGACGCAGCTGCACACTCCGCCGGCGGCCACCGCGGCGACGACAGCCGGATGCGCCGTATCGGTCGCGTACCAGCCGCGGCGCAGCAGCCGGAGACTTCCCTCGGCCAGCGCGTGCCGAAGCTCCGTCCGGGTCATTCCCGCCTTCTGCAGGGCGGCCCAGGAGGCCACACCACGGCCCTGTGCGAGGAGTCGATCGATACCCATGTGAACCACGCTCGACCACCGGGACCTGCGGCGATAGACCCGATGCGGCGATCCTGTGGACAATTCCGGTTGTCCACAGCGCGGAGGGCGCGGGGCTGGATTCCGGCCGTACCGTGACGTATAAGTCGCGGTCTCCGGGGGCGTCACGACTCGACCAGCGGGTTTGCGGACGGCGCCGAGACTGTCCGTCACGGTAGGGATACGCGTCGTGGCGACGGCTCGGACGGGCCGTCAGATCGGGCCGTCGGCGTTCGTCTCGACGTCCTCATCGGCCGCAACCTCGGCGATCACGTCGGGGGCGGTCTCGACCAGATTCGGCCGCGCGAGCAGGGTCTCGATACCGCGTCCGCGGAGTTCGATGCCCTCGCCGATCTGCCAGTGCTCGGCCTCGGCATCGCTGGCGAGGAAGACCGCGCGAGCCGAGCCGAGCACGCGGGTCGGCTCGTCCTTGGCCAGCTCGGTCAGCCGGGCCGCCTCGTTCACCGGGTCGCCGATCACCGTGTACTCCAGGCGCTGCTGGGCGCCGATGTGGCCGGCGACGGCCTTGCCCGCGGAGACGCCGATGCCCATGTCCACATCGCCCAGCCTGCGGGCCAGCTCGACCCGCAGCTCACGGCCCGCGGCCAGCGCCGCACCGGCGAAGTCGGCCTGATCCAGCGGGGCGCCGAAGACCGCCAGCGCGGCGTCGCCCTGGAACTTGTTGACGAAGCCGCCGTGCCTGCCGACCACCTCGACCACGATCTGGAAGAACTCGTTGAGCAGCTCCACCACCTCGCGCGGCGGGCGGTTCACCGCGAGCCGCGTGGACCCGACGATGTCGACGAAGAGCACCCCGACATAGCGTTCCTCGCCGCCGAGTTCGGTACCGCTCTCGATGGCCCGACGGGCCACGTCCTCGCCCACGTAGCGGCCGAACAGATTGCGGAGCTCCTGCCGTTCGCGCAGGTCGTCGACCATCTCGTTGAAGCCGGCCTGCAGGAGGCCCAGGTCGTTGCCGTCGTAGATCTTCACGGCGACGTTCAGGTTGCCGGCCCGCACCTGCCGCAGCGCGGTGCGCATCTGTTTGATCGGGTCGGTGATGGACCGGACCAGCCGGCTGATCGCGAGCAGGCCGAACACGATGGAGGCGACGGCCATCCACAGGATCGGCCGCTCGAGGTCCTGGGCGGAGGCGTCGATGGTGCCCACGCGCTGCAACACGATCAGCACGACGATGACGGACATCGGCACCGCCACGCTGACGGTCCAGAACGCCGCGATGCGCACCGCGACACCGGGCGCTTTCGCGGTCTCCGGATTGTTGGCCATCGCCGCGACGGTGATGGGCCGCAGCACCTTCTCGGACTGCATGAAGCTCCGCACCGCGGTGACCAGCGCGCCGATCAGGCTGGCGAGGCCCACCAGGATCGCGTTCTTCCCGGAGCTGCGGAGATTCAGCATGGCCAGGAGGACGCCGCCGAACATCCACAAGCCCAGGTTCACCGCGGTCAGCAGGCTGGGCAGGCGCAGAGCGCGCCGCCGGGCCGCTTCGTCGTCGAGCCTGGACCGGCGTCGATGCCAGATGAGCACCGGCATCGACAACTGGATGGAGGCCCAGGCGCCGACGGTGATCGCCACGACCAGATACACCAGGAAGTAGAGCTGATTCTGCGCGTTGATCTCGCCCAGCGAGATGGAGTCGGCGTCGGGCATGCCGAAGCGGAGGAACGCGAAAGTGAAGAGGGCGCCGATCAGGTTGGCGCGCAGCATGTCCAGGGCGAGGATCGGCCACGGAGTGTGCGAGAGCCAGCGCAGGGTATGTCCTGCACTCGCCAGGCGCGACCGATGCTTCACCACAAGACAACGGTACCGGGGTGCTTGCAGTAGTTAAACGCATCACCGTGAGTCCGGCTGTCTGAACAGGGCCTTACTCTGGTCCCTGTGACCAATGTCTTCGACGGGCTGATCGGCCAGGAAGCGCTGGCCGCGGAGCTGGCGGCCGCGGCCCGGGCGGCCCGCGGTGTGGCGGCCGAGCTGGACCACACCGACGCCGGCGCGGTCTCGATGTTCGGTGACGCCGAGCTGCCCGCCCCGAACTCGTCGGTGATGACGCACGCGTGGCTGTTCACCGGGCCGCCGGGGAGCGGTCGATCGGTCGCGGCGACGAGCTTCGCCGCGGCGTTGCAGTGCACCGACCCCGAGCGTGTCGGCTGCGGTGAATGCCGGGCGTGCACGACGGTCATGGGCGGCACGCACGGCGACGTCCGGCACATCGTGCCGGAGGGCCTGAGCATCGCGGTGAGTCAGATCCGGGAGATCGTGAAGCTGGCCGCACGCCGTCCGACGACGGGCCGCTGGCAGATAGTGATCGTGGAGGACGCGGACCGGCTCACCGAACACGGCGCGAACGCGCTGCTCAAAGCGGTCGAGGAGCCGCCGGAGCGCACGCTGTTCCTGCTCTGCGCACCGTCGGTGTCGCCCGAGGACATCTCGGTGACCATCCGTTCCCGGTGCCGGCACGTGGCGCTGACGGCGCCGCCGGTCGGCGCGATCGCCGAGGTGCTGATCCGCCGGGACGGCATCGACCCGGAGCGGGCGGCCTGGGCCGCCGGTGTCGCGGGCGGGCACATCGGCCGTGCACGACGACTGGCCACCGACGAGCTGGCCCGCAGCCAGCGCGAACAGGCGCTCGCCCTGGCCCGCGCCGCGGTCCGCGAGGGTGAGATGTACGCGGCGGGCGAGCTGCTGGTGTCCTCGGCGAAGACCGTCGCCGACGAGATCGCCGCCGAACTGAACGAGCCGGAGACGGCCGAGCTGATGACCGCGCTCGGCGCGGGCGGCACCGGCAAGGGCACCGCCCGGCCGCCCCGCGGGACGGCCGGCGCGATCAAGGAACTGGAGAAACGGCAGAAGGTCCGGCACACGCGGATCATGCGCGACACCCTCGACCGCGCGCTGGTCGACCTGGCGGCGCTCTTCCGCGACGCGCTCGCGCTGTCGATGGGCGCCTCGGTGGCGATGATGCATCCGGACCGGGCGGGTGACCTGTCCGGGCCGATCGCGTCGTTCGCGGCCCCGGAGAATCTGCTGCGCGCGCTGGAGGCGGTGCTGGACTGCCGCGATGCGCTGGAGAAGAACGTCAAACCGCGGTTCGCGGTCGACGCCATGATGGTGCAGCTCAGCCGGGAACTCTCCCGGCGCTCACGTCCGGCCTGAGCGTCCGGCCGGGCTCACCGCACCCCGCCTCCAGGTACCGGTCGTCAGGCGGTGGTCTCGCCCGAATCGCCGGCGTCCTCGGAGTCGTCGTGCTCGGCCAGCGGATCGTCGCCGCCGGCACCCTCGAGCACGGTCAGTTCGTTGTCGATCGCGGCGGAGACGGCCTCGGCCGCTTCCTTGATCTTGTGGGTGAAGTCGGACATGGACCCTCCTGAGTTCTCCGGAATCTCCTGTCGACTATAGGGATCCGGCGGGCGGGGCCGATCACCACTCGTCGAGAGTGGTGTATCCGTCTTGGACGGCGCGGGCGAAGAGCGCGGCCTTGCGTTTCGCCGGACGGCCGACGGCGGCGTACTTGGCGCGGATCCGGATGATGTGGGTACTCACCGTCGCCGGGCTGATGAACAGTTCACGCGCCGCGTCCTCCTTGGACTCGGCGCGCAGCCACGTGAGCAAGACCTCGATCTCGCGCTGCGAGAGGTTGGGGCGGCGGAATCCGGTGTCCCCGGCGGAGCGCTGGGGAGCGACGCACCGCAGCCGCGCCGGATCGGCGGCGTCGACCGGATCGTCGGGGACGGGGCCATGGTCGTCGACAAGCATCTCCGGACTCCTCTGACGGCTGCTGCGAAGGGGTACGGTCATCGTGTCGCCCGGGCTGCGCAGGGCGCGCGTCAAAACGTCGTCGAACCGCAAGTCGATACGCTTGTCGATACGACGACCTGGGGAAACGCAAGTGGGGAAGCGACGATGACGACGCTGGGACCGGACTCGGTCTACGGTCGCGAGGACCTCGGAAAGGCCCTCACCGAGCTGCGGCTCGCCAACGATCTGAGTGTTCGCGAGGTGGCCGCGGAGGCCGACGCGCTGGTCGGCACGGTGGCCGGCTGGTTCGCCGGGCAGCACGCGCCGACCCGGGCGAGCCGGGAGATGTTCGAGCGGGTCCTGACCGTCTGCGGTGTCGTCGATCCGGCCGGCCGCGAGGAGTGGTGGGCCGCGGTGGAGCGGACCGGCCGGCGCGGTGGACGCCGCCGCCAGCGCGCCGCGTCGCCCTACCGCGGATTCGATCCCTTCACCCCCGACGACAGTGCGCGGTACTTCGGCCGCGACGAGGTGATCGCCCGGGCGGTGGCGCTGGTTCGCCGGCGGAGTGAGGCCGCGGTGGATCCGGACCCGGGCGATTCCGGTGCGGTGCTGCGCCGGGCGGTGGTCGTGGTGGGGACGTCCGGGGCGGGCAAGTCGTCGCTGGTGCAGGCCGGCCTGCTGGCGCAGACGCGCGAGGGCGGCGCGCTCGCCGGCATGCCCGCGGTACTGATGACTCCCGGGGACCGTCCGGTGGCCGCGCTCGACGTCGCCCTGGACCGGCTGGCGGCCGCCGACGATGCCGCGAACGGTCCCGCGCTGCTGGTGATCGACCAGTACGAGGAACTGTGGACGCAGAGCACCGGCGCGGACCGCGCCGCGTTCGCCGAGCGGCTCGGCGAACGACTCGCCGGCCGCTCGGTGGTGCCGGTGCTCGCCCTGCGCGCCGACTTCTACTCCCAGGCGTCCGAGGTGCCCGGCCTGGCAGAGGCCTTCGCCGAAGCGCAGGTCGTGGTTCCCCGGATGACCGAGGAGCAGCTGCGGGAGGTGATCGTGCGTCCGGCCGAGACCGTCGGTGCGACGGTCGACGACGAGTTGGTGCAGCTGCTGCTCAGCGACCTGACGGCGCCGGGTTCGGGCGGCCGCGTCGACGCCGGGGTGCTGCCGCTCCTGTCGCACGCGTTGCGGGCCACCTGGGAGCAGTCCGACGGACGACGCCTCACCGTGGCCGACTACGTCAAGACCGGCCGGATCGACGGCGCCGTCGAGCAGACCGCGGAGGAGGTGTACGGCGAACTCGATTCGGGCGAGCAGACGATCGCGCGCGACCTGCTGCTCGTCATGGTGAACGTCGACGAGGACACCGTCACCCGCCGCACCCTGCACCTCGACGAGGTGACCGGCGAACCGGTCCACCGGGTGCTGGAGGCCTTCGCCGATGCGCGCCTGCTGACGTTGAGCGCCACCTCGGTCCAGGTGACGCACGAGGCGCTGCTGACCGCGTGGCCCCGGCTGACCGGGTGGCTCGACGCGGACCGCGAGCGGCTGCTGCTGCAGCGCCGACTGCGCGCGCTCAGCGAACCCTGGGACGCCGACGGGCGGCCCGACGACCTGCTGCCCGGTCGTGCGCGGCTCGAGCTCTTCGCGCCGTTGGAGGCGGGCGCCGAGTCGGGCGTCGCCGATCGGACGAGCCGGGAGTTCCTCCACGCCGGACACCAGAAGGTGGCGCAGGAGGACGCGGCCGAGCGCCGCCGAACCCGCCAGCTGCGGCGGTTCGCCTGGTCGGCGGCGATCTTCGGACTGGTCGCCGTGCTGGCGGCCGTCCTCGCCGTCGTCGCCGGCCGGAGCGCGGTGCACGACCGGAACGACGCCGAGCGGTCCCGCAACGAGACCCTGAGCCGGCAGCTCGCGATCCAGGCGAATCAGTTGCGTGACCGGGATCCGCTGCTGGCCGCGCAGCTCGCGATGGTCGCCTATCGGACGGCCCCCACCATCGAGGCGCAGTCGACGCTGATCGACACCATGGCGATCGGAGTGCCGACGCGGTTCACCGGCGCGGGCGGGTCGTTGCTGCTGTCGCGGGCCGGTTCGCTGATGGTCGCGGCGAGCAGCAGCGGCCAGGTCCGGCTGTTCCGCCTCGCCGACGACGGGATCGACCGGCAGATCGGCGAGTTCCGCGCGGCCGACGGCACCGAGGAACACCTGGGCGGGGTCGCGCTGACCCCCGACGGTCAGACGCTGCTGCTCGGCGGCCACAGCCTGATCCAGGTGTGGGATGTCGCCGATCCCGCGCATCCGCGCAGGACCGGCGCGGTGCCGGACGTGCGCGGTGACGCGAATGCGCTCACCACCAGCCCGAACGGGGAGTATCTGGCAGCCGCCGAGCTCGGTGCCGGATTGCAGGTGTGGCGCCGCGGCGGCGCCTCGGCCGGGAACGCCGACTGGCGGCCGGTCGCGGTCCCGGGCGATCCGGGCACCGTGTCAGGCGCGGTCGAGTTCACCCCGGACGGTCGCGGGCTCGCGTCGAGCACCGTCAACCAGCGGGTCGACCTGTGGGCCGTCGACGGCGACAGCCTGCGGCCGACCGGGCGGATCGATCTCGGCTGGCGTGACAATCAGCTGGCCCAGGGACTGGCCTACAGCCCGGACGGCAAGACGCTGTACGCGGCGCTGCGCAGCCGCACCATCGGCGTCTGGGACGTCGCCGATCCGGCCGCGCCGAAGCGGCTGCCCGACCTGGAAGGCCACACCAGCTACGTCTCGGCCCTCGACATGGGTACCGACGGCGACACCCTGGTCAGCGCGGGTGCGGACAACACCGTCCAGGTGTATCGCCTCGACCGGCCCGGCGGTGCGCCGCGGATCCTGCCGGTCGCCGCGAACTCGTCGTCGGCGTTGCTGGTCGGCGACCACGTGGTCTCCGCGAGCGATGACGGCCGCATCCAGGACTGGCCGCCCGTGACGAACCGGACCGTCGTCGGTCCCAAGACCGTGTTTCAGATCCCGTACAGCGCGCGGAGCCGCCGGCTGCTGGCCGCCGACACCGAGATCGACGGGCGTCTGACGCAGTGGCGGGTGGACGACGGTGCGTTGCACAGTGGCGGCCCGGTGCTGCTGCCGCCCGCCGGGGCGGTGTTCTCCGGCGCGGTGGTCGTGACTCCGGACGGGGACACGGCGACCCTCGGCTCGGTGTCCGGCACCGTCTACTTCGCCGACTACAGCGACCCCGCGCGGCCGCATCTGCTCGGCAGCGTCCTGGCGGGCACGGGACTGAACGAGACGGTGGACTACAGCGCGGCCTCGCATCTGGCGGTGACCGGCGGTACCGATCAGCGCGCCCTCACCGTGGTGGACGCCGCCGATCTGACGGCGCCGCGCGTGGCCGGGACCTTCGATTCCGGCAGCGGGGTCTGGTGGGCGTCGCTCAGCCCGGACGGGCGGCGCGCCGCCGTCGCCACCAACTCCGGGCAGGTACGACTGCTCGATCTGAGCGATCCCGCGCACCCGCGCGCGTACCCGAATCCGCTGGACTTCAACGGTTCCGCGCTGGCCGTGCGGTTCTCCGCCGACGGAAAGCGGATCGTCGCGACATCCGAGGACAAGTCGGTAGCCGTCGCCGACGTGTCCGATCCGGATCATCCGCGGACCGTCGCGGTGATGACCGGTCCGGCCGGGCAGCTCTACAGCGCGGCCTTCTCCCCGGACGGCAAGCGGATCGTCGCCGGGGGCGGCAACTCGGAGATCTGGGTCTGGTCGCTCACCGGCCACGGCGCGCGCGAGGACGTGGTGCTGCATTCGTACCCGGGCACCGTGTTCGACGTGCGGTTCCTGACCGGCGGCGAGATCGTCGCCGCGGGCCAGGGCGGGCTGATCATGTCATGGCAGATCGACTCCGGCGACCTGGTCGGCGCGGCCTGCGCCCGTCCGGGCGACCGCATCAGCCGGGCCGAATGGGACACCTACCTGCCGGGCGTGCCGTACCAGCCGCCCTGCTGACGGGCCGCGGCCGAGCGGTCTCGTCGGTCACCCCCGAATGTCGGGCCACGGCGGAATCGTCCCTCGCGACCCGGTATTCGGGGGTGGCCGACGCGGCCCGACGTGTGGAAGGGCTCACCGGCGATGCCCATGTGGTCCCTGTGCGGCCCGCTCTCGATGGCGGTATCGCAGCAGTTTCACGCCGAACACAGACTTCGACGGTGTCAGGTGGCCGGCTCAGAAGAGCGTGAGGGCGGGCTCCCGGGGTGTGACCTCGGTGTCGTTCGGGTCCGGGGCGGGCGCGGGTTCGGGCCGGGCCAGGCCGTGGCGGGCGACGAGCGGCGCCATCTTCTCGCGCAGGCGGGCCGAATACTCCGGGCGGACGTAGCCGCCGCGGGCGTACAGGGAGCGGTAGCGGCGGACCAGCGCGGGATGGTGCTCGGCGAGCCACTCCAGGAAGACGCCCTGCGTCGCGCCGCGCAGGTGCAGCGGAAACGCGGTGATGCGGGCGGCGCCGGCGTCGGCCAGCGCGGCGAGGAGCGCGTCGAGCTGCGAGGAGTCGTCGGTGAGGTAGGGGACCACCGGGGCCACCATGACGTGCGGTGCCAGGCCGGCGTCGGCGAGTGCGGCGATCAGGTCGAGCCGGGCGCGCGGGGAGGGCGCGCCCGGATCGAGTTGCTTGCGCAGGTCGTCGTCGAGCATGGCCAGCGAGACGCCGACGCTGACGTCGACCGAGCCGCGTGCCGCGCGGAGCAGCGGGAGGTCGCGGCGCAGCAGGGTGCCTTTGGTGAGGATCGACATGCCGGTGCCCGACTCGGCCAGTGCGCGGATCACGCCGGGCATCAGCCGGTAGCGGCCCTCGGCGCGCTGGTAGGGGTCGGTGTTGGTGCCGAGGGCGACGGTCTCCCGCTTCCACGACTTGCGGCGTAATTCCTTGCGGAGCACCGCGGCGACGTTGAGTTTCACGACGATCTGCGAATCGAAGTCGTGCCCGGGGTTCAGGTCGAGGTATTCGTGGGTCGGGCGGGCGAAGCAGTATCGGCAGGCGTGAGTGCAGCCGCGCATGGTGTTGACCGTGTAGGTGAACGGCAGCTGCGCGCCCTCGGGGATCTTGTTCAGCGCGCTCTTCGCGAGCACCTCGTGGAAGGTGATGCCCTCGAACTCGGGAGTCTGCACGGTGCGGACCAGCCCGGCCCGGTCCAGGCCGGGCAGTCCGCCGTCGTCGGCATCCGCCGCCTGACTCGACCACCGCATGATTCAATACGAACATGCGTTCGAGTCTTCGTCAAGGCGGCGTGGTCAGGGCCGGAGAAAGACGACGTAGATCACGGCGGCCACGGCGACGATGGCGATGTTCACGGCCAGGCGGGGCCAGAGGTCGGCCCGACCGCGGAGAAACAGCACGTCGACGCCCGCGACCAGCACGATCATCCCGATCACATAGAGGATGGCGATCAGCTTGGCGCTCATCTTCTGACCCTACCGTGGCGTAGGGCGGGCCGGGAGGCCGCCGGAAGTGTCGAGAATCTTGAACAGATGCGGACCGCCGATACGCGTAACTTCCGGGAAATGAAACTACGTGTAACGCTCGTCACAGCGGTTCTGATGGCATCGGCCCTGGTCGGAGGGGTGATGTCGCCGCGCGCGGCCGCCGATCCGCCACCGTCGGGCAGGGTGTCCGGCGACGTTCCCTACAACCTGTACACGCACGGCTTCCTGAGTACGCCGATCGTCGGCTACCGCACGACCGATCGCGGTCCGGTGCGCAGGATCGGCGGCGATCCGATCGCCGGGATGGGCTCCTGGCCCAAGACGGCCTCCCCGGACGGGCGGTTCCTGGTGGTCGGCGCCGCGGTGCCGGCACAGCTGCGTAGCTACGCGATCGACTGCGCCGGACGCCTCCACCTGCGGCAGAGCGCGTCGTTGCCGGACGTTCCCGTCGGGCTCGAATTCGCTCCGGACGCACGGACCTTCTACGTGACGATGGGGGTGACCGGCGCCAGGATTCAGGCGTACCGGCTCGGCGGTGACGGGGTGGCGCACCGGATCGGGGCGCCCCGTCCGCTGGGTCTGCCCGTCGACGGGCTGGGCACGGTCGCCGTCACGCCGAACGGCAAGTCGTTGATCGTCGGCAGCTACCTGCTGCACCAGTTGCTCCGGTTCGACCTGCGGGCCGATGGCACCGTCGGCGCCCTTCGGCAGCGGCTCGCGACCGGGAGTGGCCCGATCTTCCCGGTCATCACGCCGGACGGCAGGCACGTCTACATCATGAACGAGACCGGCAACAGCGTGTCAGGCTACAACATTCTCGGCGACGGCCGGATCGTTCCGACCGGACAGCCCGAACAGCCGACGGGGCTCTTCCCGCACGTTCCGGCGGTCACCCCCGACGGCAGGTTCATGTACGTGCCGAATCTGGCGTCGACCTTCATCAGCGTGTTCGCGATCAACCGGAACGGCACGCTGCGGGCCCTGCCGAATGCGCAGGCGGGCACCGGTGCGCTCGGCCCGATGCCGGAGTCGGCGTCGCTCTCGCCCAGCGGTAAGGCGCTCTGGACGCTCGGCCAGGACGCGGCGACGGGCACCTGCATCCTGCAGCGGTTCTGGGTGCGGCCGAACGGCACGCTGCGTCACGACAAATCGGTCTACGTCGACACCGGGACCCTGGTGTCCGACGGCAAGATCATCACCATCGCGCCCGGCTACTGACCCGCGCGTTTCGGGTCAGGTCTCGTCGGCCTGATCGTCGGGCCGTCGTGCACGGCGACGCTGTTCCTCCGCTCGTTCGCGGGCCTTGCGGCGGAACTCGGCGTCGTCGTGCGCACGCACGGCCGCTTGATACTCGGGCCGCTCATACTCGGGGAAGCCGGTCGTCCGGGGCGGGGGCGTGGCCGCGGCACCCTCCGGGCGCCCGACCAGCAGCCACATGATGGAGCCGACCAGCGGCAGCAGGATCACGATCACCAGCCAGATCACCTTCGGCAGGTGCCGGACCCGGTATTCGTCGGCGACGATCACATCGACCAGGGCGATCACCCAGATCGCCAGCACGATCAGGCCGAGATACGGCACGACGACCTCCCGAGACGGACATTCCGGATAGTTCGTCTTACTCTAGCGCGGAGACCATCGGGTCGTGGCCGGCCCCGTCGGTGACCGGACGCGAGTGGAGACGGAACGTCGTCGGCGATCGCCCGGACGAACGACGAAGGCCGTGACATCAGAGGATGTCACGGCCTTCGTCGTGGAGCCGCCTGGGGGAATCGAACCCCCGACCTATTCATTACGAGTGAATCGCTCTGCCGACTGAGCTAAGGCGGCGTGCCGCGCGAGACGACAGCGCTCACGATCGTACCGAGCGGGTCGGGCGTGAGGCAAAACGGGGTCAGGCGGTGACGCCTTCGGCCCGGGCGGCGTCGGCGACGGCGGCGGCCACGGCGGGTGCCACCCGCGGGTCCAGGGCGCTCGGGACGATGTAGTCCGCGGCGAGGTCGTCGCCCACGACACCCAGGATCGCCTCGGCGGCGGCCAGCTTCATGCCCTCGGTGATCCGCCGGGCGCCGGCGTCGAGCGCCCCGGCGAAGACGCCGGGGAAGGCGAGGACGTTGTTGATCTGGTTCGGGAAGTCGCTGCGCCCGGTGGCCACGATCGCGGCGTGCTGGGCGGCGACGTCGGGGTGGATCTCCGGATCGGGATTGGACATGGCGAACACGATCGCCTCGCCGGCCATGGCGGCGACGGCGGCTTCGGGGACGGTGCCCGCCGAGACGCCGATGAAGACGTCGGCGCCGGTCAGCGCCTCGGTGATGCCGCCACGGAGACCGCGCGGATTGCTCCAGCTCGCCAGGTCGGTCTTGAACTCGTTCAGGTCGGTCCGGTCGGTGCCGATGATCCCCTTGGAGTCCAGGATGACGATGTCGCCGATCCCGGCCGCGCGCAGGATCTTGGCGCAGGCGACCCCCGCGGCGCCGGCGCCGGAGATCACCACACGCAGGCCGTCGAGGTCGCGTCCGAGATGCCGGGCCGCGGCCTTGAGGGCGGCCAGCACGACGATCGCGGTGCCGTGCTGGTCGTCGTGCATCACCGGGCAGTCGAGCGCTTCGATCAGCCGCCGCTCGATCTCGAAGCAGCGGGGCGCGGAGATGTCCTCCAGATTCACCGCGCCGAAACTCGGCCGCAGGCGGATGATCGTCTCGACGATCTCGTCCGGATCGGTGGTGTCCAGCACGATCGGGATCGAGTTGAGGCCCGCGAACGTGCGGAACAGGGCCGACTTGCCCTCCATGACGGGGAGGGAGGCGCGCGGGCCGATGTCGCCGAGTCCGAGGACGGCGGTGCCGTCGGAGACCACGGCCACCAGGCGATCGGTCCAGGTGTACTCGTCGACCAGCCGCGGCTCGGCGGCGATGGCGCGCGAGACCTGCGCGACCCCCGGGGTGTAGACGATCGAGAGGTCGCGCTGGGTGTCGATCGGAGCGCGCAGTTCGACGGAGAGCTTGCCACCGACGTGGGCGGCGAAGATCTCGTCGTCGGTGATGGGGGTGGCGATGCTGGTATCTGGCGTGGTGGTCACGGTCGCTCCTTCGAGTGGGCGGCGTATCGGCGGCCTGCATCGCACCGTCGCGCCGGTGTGGGGTGGTTCGATTCTGCACCCCGGTGGTGACGGCGCTCACCGTGGCCGGATATTCGGTGGACCCCGGACGCACCCGGAGAGTAGAAATACATCTTGTGTCTATGACGTATTCGGCGGCCGACCGGGTGTACGGCGAGGTCAAGGAGCTCATCCTGACCTGCGCGTTGCCCGGCGGCGAATTGATCAGCGAGGGCGAGATCGCCGAACGCTTTCAGGTCAGTCGCACCCCGGTGCGGGAGGCCTTCCTGCGCCTGGCCG
Source organism: Gordonia marina (assembly GCF_052036135.1). Lineage (NCBI taxonomy): Bacteria > Bacillati > Actinomycetota > Actinomycetes > Mycobacteriales > Gordoniaceae > Gordonia > Gordonia marina. Next base: position 126,836 of record NZ_JBPSDN010000009.1, on the reverse strand, counting down.
CGGAGGGCTGGATGCGGCTGTACCCCAAGCGCGGCGCGCTGGTGGTGCCGGTCGGCGAGCGCGAGTCGCGGGAGGTCCTGGAAGCGCGGCTGCTGATCGAAGGCCACGCGGTGCGCGGTGTCGTCGAGCGGCCCGAGGCGATCGCGGCGCTCGTCGAACAGTTGCGCGCCAATCTCGCCGAGCATCGCGGGGCGCGGGGCGACGAGTTCGCCCGCATCGACACCGAGTTCCACCAGCTGATCGTCGCCGCCGGCCGCAACAGCCTGCTGCGCGACTTCTACGACTCCCTCGGCGAACGACGGCGCCGGATGACCGCGGCCAGCATGCACCGCGATGAGGGCGTCACCGCCCGGATCCACGACGACCACGCCGCCCTCGCCGACGCGATCGCGGCGGGCGACGCCGCGCGGTTCGACGATCTGCTGGCCGCGCATCTGGCCGGGGTCCACGAGGTTCCGGGGGTCGCCCGATGAGCGCCGCGACCCGGTACGGCTGGCCCGGCGTCAGCCTCGCCGTCTTCACCGCCGCCTGGGGCGGCAACGAGTTCACGCCGCTGCTGGTGATGTACCGCGCCCACTCGCACGTGTCAGCGGTGGTGGTCGACGCGCTGCTGTTCACCTACGTGCTGGGCATCGTGCCGGCACTGCTGATCGGCGGGCCGCTCTCCGACCGGCTCGGCCGCCGTCCGCTGATGCTGCCGTCGCCGATCCTCGCCGCGATCGGATCGGCGCTGCTCGCCGCCGGGGCGCATTCGGTGGCACTGCTGGCGGCCGGCCGGGTGTTCAGCGGGATCGCGCTCGGTCTGGCGATGGCGGTCGGCGGCAGCTGGATCAAGGAACTCTCCGACGCCGCCGGCGCCTCGGTGACCGCCGGGGCACGACGTGCCGCGCTCAGCCTCACCGCCGGTTTCGGGCTGGGTGCCGGCGTGGCGGCGCTGCTCGCGCAGTGGGGGCCGTGGCCCGACCAGCTCGCCTACCTGGTGAACATCGCGCTCGCCGCGGTCTCCTTCGGCCTGCTCCTGCGGACCCCGGAGACCCGCCCCGGCACGCACGACGGCCGCCTGCTCGACGATCTCAAGATCCCGTCGGCCCGCCGGCTCCGCTTCTGGCTGTGCGTGGCGCCGACGGCGCCCTGGGTGTTCGGCACGTGTGCCGTCGCCTACGCGGTGATCCCCGCGCTCCTCACCCCGAAGACCGGTGGCTGGGAGATCGTCTTCGCCGGTGTCTGCTGCGTGGTCGGTCTCACCGCGGGCTTCGGTGTCCAGACGTTCGGCCGGCGGATCGACCGTCCGGGATCGTCGCGCGCCCTGGTGACGGCGATGGGACTGGTCGTGGCCGGGATGCTGCTGGCGGCGTACACCGCGCACGTGCTGACCGTGCCCGTCGCGATCCTGGCCGCGGCGGTCCTCGGCGCCGGCTACGGCATGGCGCTCATCTCCGGGCTGCTGGAGGTCCAGCGGATCGCCGGGCCCGACGACCTCGCCGGACTCACCGCGGTCTTCTACGGGCTCACCTATCTGGGCTTCGCCAGCCCGGCGATCCTCGCCTGGATACACGAGCACTTCGGCATCGGGTATCCGGCGATGCTGATCTTCGGGGCGGCGGTGGCCGTCGTCGGGATGGCGGTCGTGGCGGGGTACCGGCCGTCCGGCGGGGTCGCCGACCGGCACCGCGAGGAGGACGTCGTCCTCGCGCGGGAGGGCGTCGCGAAATAGGGGCCCGGCGGGGCGACTCGCTGCGGGATCGGCATGGCTCTTCGGCCGTCGGCTGAGGTGCGACGAGCCCCCCGGGCGAGGAGCCTCGAAGCCGAGCCGAGGGCGGCGCGGCTCACCTGCGGCCGTGGCTCAGCCGTCGGGTGGCCCCCGGATCGGCGTGTCGCGGGCCCTGTTGCGTGTCGAGTGTCATGCGGAACCCGCGACACGAAGAACGACCCGAGACAGCCCCGGCACGGGGAGCACACGCCGCCCGGCTCCGCCCGGCGGACCGCTCAGTCAGGGTAGCCGTTCGGATTCGACGACTGCCAGCGCCACGAGTCGGCGCACATGTCGTCGACCGTCCGGGTGGTCCGCCAGCCGAGTTCGGCGTTGGCCTTCGACGGGTCCGCCCAGTTCGCGGCCTGGTCGCCGGGACGACGCGGCGCGATCTGGTACGGGATCTCCCGGCCGCTGGCACGGGCGAAGGCGTCGACCAGTTGCAGCACCGAAACGCCTTGTCCGGTACCGAGATTCCACACCGACCACGGGTCGTCGATCACGCCGAGCCGGTCGAGCGCGGCGATGTGCCCGGCGGCGAGGTCTTCGACGTGGATGTAGTCGCGGACCCCGGTCCCGTCGACCGTGTCGTAGTCGTCGCCGAACACCGACAGCTTCTCGCGCCGACCGACCGCCACCTGCGTGATGAACGGCATCAGATTGTTCGGGAAGCCGCTCGGGTCCTCCCCGATCCGGCCGCTGGCGTGCGCGCCGACCGGGTTGAAGTAGCGCAGCACCGCGATCCGCCAGCTCGGGTCCGAGGCGGCGAGATCACGCAGGATCTGCTCGATCATCACCTTGGTCCAGCCGTACGGGTTGGTGGCCGAGGTCGGCATGTCCTCGGTGCGTTCCAGCACCGGATTCTCGCCGTACACCGTCGCCGAGGACGAGAACACGAACTTCCGCACCCCGTGCGCACTCATCGCGCGCAGCACCGACAGGGTGCTGTCCAGGTTGTTCTCGTAGTAGTCGAGGGGTTGCGCCACCGACTCGCCGACGGCCTTGAACCCGGCGAAGTGGATCACCGCGTCGACCGGCTCCGCGTCCAGCAGCGCCGCGGTCGCGGCGCGGTCGGTCAGATCCACGCGGTGCACCGGGATCGACTGCCCGGCAAGCGATTCCAGCCGCGGCACCACCGAAGGCTTGGCGTTGCTGAAGTCGTCGGCGATCACCACCTCGTGGCCGGCGCCGAGCAGTTGCAGCACCGTGTGCGAGCCGATGTAGCCCGCGCCGCCGGTCACCAGTACACGCATGTGTTCTCCCGTCGAATGAGTCAGTTCAGGACGCGCTGCGTCGTCGCGTACGACGCTTCGACGCCGGCCTTCACCGGCTCCCACCAGTCGCGATGGTTCCGGTACCAGTCGACGGTCGCCGCCAGACCCGCGTCGAAGTCGGTGTAGCGCGGCGACCAGCCGAGTTCGGTCCGCAGCCGGGTCGAGTCGATGGCGTAGCGGCGGTCGTGCCCGGGGCGGTCGGTGACGAAGTCGAACGCGTCCGCCGGCTGCCCGAGCTGCCGCAGGATCGTCTCGACCACCGTCCGGTTGTCCACCTCGCCGTCGGCGCCGATCAGATAGGTCTCGCCGAGTTCGCCCCGCTCGATGATGGTCCAGACGGCGTCGTTGTGATCGTCGACGTGGATCCAGTCGCGCACGTTGCGGCCGTCGCCGTAGACCTTCGGCCGTATCCCGGTCAGCACATTGGTGATCTGCCGCGGAATCAGCTTCTCCACGTGCTGATACGGCCCGTAGTTGTTGGAGCAGTTGGAGATCGTCGCGCGTACCCCGAAGCTGCGGACCCACGCCCGCACCAGCAGGTCGCTGCCGGCCTTGGTGGAGCTGTACGGGCTCGACGGGTTGTACGCCGTCTCCTCGGTGAAGCGCGCGGGATCGTCGAGCGCCAGGTCGCCGTACACCTCGTCGGTGCTGATGTGGTGCAGCCGGGTGTCGTGCCGTCGTACCGATTCCAGCAGCGTGTAGGTGCCGACGAGGTTGGTGGTCACGAACGACGACGGATCGCGCAGCGAATTGTCGTTGTGCGACTCGGCGGCGAAGTTCACCACCAGATCCGACTCGGCGACCAGCGGATCGACGACGGCCGCGTCGCCGATGTCACCGCGCACCACCGTGACCCGTCCGGCGACCGGTTCCAGGGTGTGCGGGTTGGCGGCGTAGGTGAACTTGTCGAGCACGGTGATCTGTGCGTCGGGCCGGGTCTCGAGGGTGCGCAGCACGAAATTCGCGCCGATGAAGCCGGCGCCGCCGGTCACGAGCACCCGCATGTAAGGCTCCCCTTGGTTGACGATTCGCTCCTGCCGACTCTACCGATCGCTCCGACGCTTCCTACAGATGAATGAATCTGTGTTGATTCTCGCGGCGCCGCCCCCGGCTGGAATCCCAGCTGTTTTATCGTCGGCGCATGAAGTCGGCACACAACATGCATGCAGGAAGAATCGGCCTGATCGTGGTATTGATCGCCCTGATCTCGACCATCCTCGCACCCAACGCCTCGGCCGCGCCGAGCTACGCCAGTGGCACCGTTCAGTGCGCGAGCGGTAATGAGGTTGCGGGTGTCTGGGTCGCAGCTAAGAACGGTGGGTCGAACTGGGCCAAGGTGACCAAGACACGAGGTCTTGCGTCACACGCGCGATTCGAATACAAGCTCCCCAAGGGTGGGCAGTACCTCGTCAACGTGGGCTGCGGCTGGAAAAACAAGTCGCTATGGGACCACACCAAGGTGTGGAAGACCACCAACCGCAGCGTGATCTACGTTAGCGGCGCCAGGAACTTCCTCTGCTACGACGTCAAGGCATACATCCCGAAGAATCTGAGCAACTCCGTCTACCAGACCTGCATCGTTTAGGCTGAGCGCCCGAAACGACCTAGCCGAAACGCCCGCGGCACGTGCTGCCGCGGGAGTTGGGCGAGTTGCTGGGCACCGGGACCGCCCGCCGCGAGAACGTTTCTCCCCGGTGGAGCCGATAGGGTGAACGCATGCGCGGAATCATCCTGGCCGGCGGCACCGGAACGCGCCTGCATCCGATCACGCAGGGCGTCAGCAAGCAGCTGGTCCCCGTGTACGACAAGCCGATGATCTACTACCCGCTCTCCACGCTGATGCTGGCCGGGATCCGCGACATCCTGGTGATCACCACTCCGCGCGACCGCGCCGCCTTCGAGTACCTCCTGGGTGACGGTTCCCGCTTCGGGATCTCGCTGAGCTACGCCGTGCAGTCGGAGCCGAACGGCCTCGCGCAGGCGTTCGTCATCGGCGCCGAGCACATCGGCGACGACTCGGTCGCGCTCATCCTGGGCGACAACATCTTTTACGGCCCCGGCCTCGGCAGTCAGCTGACGGGCTTCGGTGACGTCGACGGCGGCGCGATCTTCGCCTACCGGGTGGCCGATCCGGGGGCGTACGGCGTCGTCGAGTTCGATGACGCCGGCCGGGCGATCTCGCTCGAGGAGAAGCCCGCCTCGCCGAAGTCGGGCTACGCGGTCCCGGGTCTCTACTTCTATTCCAGCGACGTGGTCGACATCGCCCGCGAGCTCGCGCCCTCGGCGCGCGGCGAGTACGAGATCACCGACATCAACGCCGAATACCTGCGTCAGGACCGGCTCGCCGTCACGGTGCTGCGCCGCGGCACCGCCTGGCTCGACACCGGCACCTTCGATTCGCTCCTCGACGCCGGGAACTTCGTGCGGACCGTCGAACAGCGGCAGGGCCTCAAGATCGCGGTGCCCGAGGAGATCGCGTGGCGGCTCGGCTATCTGTCCGACGACGAGCTGCGCGCCCGGGCCGGGGAACTCACCAAGTCGGGCTACGGGCGGTACCTGCTCGACGTGATCGACCGCGGTCCGGAACTGTAGCTGTAGGGTCCCCTGACGTGGCCGTGTCGCGCATGTGGCGGTCGGGCGAGGCCTGTGGCGGTCGAGCGAAGGCCTATGACGGTCGAGCGAAGTCGAGACCAACGAAGGGAACACGGTGCAGGTACGAGAGCTGAGTATCGAGGGCGCGTGGGAGTTCACCCCGACCGTCTACGAGGACGACCGCGGCCTCTTCCTGGAGAGCTTCAAGGCGGAGGTCGTCGCCGAGACGATCGGCCACGACCTCACCCTCGCGCAGGTCAACACCTCGGTCTCCGCCGCCGGGGTGATCCGCGGGATCCACTTCGCGGACGTCCCGCCCGGCCAGGCCAAGTACGTGACCTGCACGGCCGGCGCGGTGCTCGACGTGATCGTCGACCTGCGCGCCGGGTCGCCCACCTTCGGCCTGCACGACGCGGTACTGCTCGACGACGCCGACCGCAAGGCCGTGTACCTGTCCGAGGGGCTCGGCCACGCGTTCTGCTCGATGCGGGACGGCTCGGTGGTCACCTACCTCTGCTCCACCGGCTACAACCCCGGTGGCGAGCACGGGATCCATCCGCTCGACGCCGAACTCGGTATCGGCTGGCCGACGGTCGGCCGCGACGGCACCCCGCTGGCCTTCGTGCTGTCGGAGAAGGACGCCGCCGCACCCTCGCTGTCCGGCGCGCTCGCCTCCGGGCTGCTCCCGGAATTCGGTGCTGTCGTGGAGTACCGCGGGTCGTTGGCCCGCTGATTCGACCGGGCCGCAGCGCTGATGAGGGCGCCGAGCGACGCCTGACCCGGACGGGCCGCGACAGATCGCCGCGTCCTCGTCGGCCATCCCCGAATATCGGGTCACGAGGGGAATGGTCCCTCGTGACCCGTCATCTGGGTGTGGCCGACGAGGCTACTTCCCGAGGACCTTCGACAGCAGGCCACGCAGGCCGGAGGAGGAGCGGAAACGGGGGCACGAACCGTCCGCGCAGAGCGAGCAGTCGGTGCCGTCTCGGTAATGTGCGTGGGCTGCGCGGTCGTGACCGCAGACGCACAGAGCACTGGCCATGCCACGAGACTACTCGGCGGTAGCGCCGCCGGGGGCTTCTCTCCGGTCAGCCGGAGAGAGTCGGCGATATGCCCGTTCGCGGGGCGCCGGCCGGTCGCCCAGACCGATGAATCTCGGCTTCCCAGCAGTGGTTTCGGGGGATGACGTCAGTAGCGTGTGCGTTCTGGAACGCCGTGCCCGACGCGGTGGGAACGACGGAGGAGGCGCACGTGAGATCGATTGTGACGAGGACTCTGGGGGCGGCGGCGCTGGCGGCAGCGGCGATCGGCTTGGCCGCGTGCGGGCCGTCTGGCTCCGGAGACGGTAGCGGGCACGGTGGCGGCGAACACCAGAGTCAGCCGATGCGGTCGAAGGATGGTTGTCTGTTGCCCGATCCGCACTTGTCCTACAGCGAAGTGAATGCAGCGCTTCGTGGCGAGCAGGGGATGACCTCCCGCCCGGCTCCGTCCGGCAGCAGCGGTGACCCAGAAATGGACGAGCTCGATGCGGGGACCGCGAAGCTGTGGAGTGAGATTCCGGAGGGCGGAACGGTGAAGGCCGTCGAGTACATGTGCCCGATGATTGTCGAGGCTTCGCGGGCGGACGCCGAATCCGGTGAATTGGTCAACGAGCCCTATCTGTGGTTGCTTTCCTACTCCTTTCCTGCCTGTGTGGCCACCGATGCCGAGATCGGGCACTTCGTGAGTTCGGATCCGTCGGTCGCCGCGAACTATCGGAGCACCTATCAGGCGGGTAAGAACAAGACGGCGGAGCAGGTTGGAGCCACGAGTTCGGCGACCGTGGCAGCGGGCAAATATCTCTGTCCGCAGAACTTCGGATGATAGGTGTGTCCGCGGCCTTCGCCTACTGGTGACTGGTCCCGGTCGGCCGGACCGCGTACACCACACGGTGCGCCACGTCGCCGGGCGGGCCGTCCATCGCGAAGCCGTACCGCTCGGCGAGGGCACCGAAGAACGTGCCGTCCGAATCGGGGTCGATGCGCTCGAGGACGCCGCGCACTTCGAGGTAGCGGTAGGGCTGGTCGGGATCGTTCACGGAGAACGCGACCTCGGGGTGGGCGGTCACGTTCTTGTACTTCTGCCGGACGGTGGTGTTGGTGAAGTAGACGAGCTCGCCGTCCCAGGAGAACCACATGGGGTTCACCTGCGGCGTGCCGTCGGGCCGGATGGTCGCGAGGTTGGCGTAGAGGGGGCGTTCCAGCAGATCGCGGTGGGAATCGGGGATCACGGACACGGGCCTCGCCTTCCGAGGGTGGAGAGTCATTCACGGCCCGCGGAGATCCAGGCCGGGTCGGCGACGATGTTGCGCCCGCCGACGACCAGTCCGGCGACCTCGTCGAGCGCGGCGACCGCTTCGTCGTCGAGCACCAGGTCGACGGCGGCCGCGTTCTCGGCGACGCGGGACACCGAGCGGGTGCCGGGGATGGGGACCACCGGCAGCCCGGCGCGACGCCCGGCGGCGTACAGCCAGGCCAGGGCCACTTGTGCGTTGGTGGCGCCGACGCGGCGCGCGACTCCGGACACCACCTCGACCACGCGCTGATTCGCGTCCCAGTTGTCGCCGGTGCGGGCGGTGGCGCCGCGGAAGTCGGACGCGATCTGCTCGCGAGTCAGGGTTCCGGTGAGAAAGCCCCGGCCCAGCGGGGAGTAGGGGACGAAGCCGACGCCGAGTTCGGCGCACGCCGGCACGACCCGCCGCTCCACGTCGCGCGACCACAGACTCCACTCGCTCTGCACCGCGGCGATCGGGGCGACGGCGCACGCGGCGCGCAGTTCGTCCGCGGTCACCTCGGACAGTCCCAGATGGCGGACCTTGCCCGCGGCCACCATCTCGGCCATCGCGCCGACGGTCTCCTCGATCGGGACGTCGGGATCCCGGCGATGCATGTACCAGAGGTCGATGACCTAGGTCTTCAGTCGTCGCAGCGACGCATCGCAGGCGGCCCGGACGTACTCGGCGTCGCCGCGCGTCCGCTTCCCGGCACCGAGGCCCGGCCGGCCGTCGGCGGCGCTGCGTCCGGTGATCCCGAACTTGGTGGCGAGCACCACCTCGTCGCGGCGGTCCGCGAGAAGCCGGGCGACCAGCCGCTCGTTGGTGCCCGCCGGACCATCGGTGCCGGGGAGAGGTTCGCCGTAGACGTCGGCGGTGTCGATCAGCGTGATCCCGGCGTCGACCGCGGCGTTCAGGACGGCGAGTGCGGTGTCGCCGTCGGTCCCGCCGTAGACGTGCGTGACGGCCATCGCGCCGAAGCCCAGCGCGGAGGTGACCAGGCCGTCGCCCAGTTCGGTGGTGTGCATATCGGTTGCTCCTGTCGGTATCGGTCAGTCGTCGGTGCGACGCTGCTCGGTGAGTTCGTCGGGGTCGGTGATCGGTCGCTCGGCGCAGTCCAGGCCGGCGTCGATCAGCCGCGAGTAGTGGGCGATCTTGGCGTCGACGGCCTCGAGATCCCCGATCAGCTCGCGGATCCGGGACTCGATCTCCTCCCGGTGGTCGGCGAGCAGCCGCATCCGGCGGCCGTGGGTGCGGGATCCCTGACCGACCATCGTCACGAAGTCGCGCATCTGGGCGACCGGCATTCCGGTGCGGCGCAGCCGGACCAGAAGGTCGATCATCGCGACGGTGGCGTCGTCGTAGCGCCGCACTCCGGCGGAGGTGCGCGGGACGGCGGGGATCAGGCCTTCGGACTCGTACCAGCGCAGGGTGTCGCGGGAGAGGCCGGTGCGCGCGGAGACGTCGGAGATGGTGAGGCCGGTGTCGTCGTGGGGCATGCTGCCACGCTAGGACCTGGAGTGCACTCCAGCGCAAGGCGGGATCGTACTGACCCGTATAGGGGCCGCCGACCGCAATAGGAGGTCGGCCGCTCCTATAGGGGTCAGTACGCTCGGGCGGAGAGTGTGGTCTCGACTCCGCTCGACCATCATGGCTTCGCTCGACCGGCTTGCGTTCCGCTCGGTAGGTCAGGGTTCGGGGAAGGGCGGGAGTTCGGGGACGAACAGCCAGTCGCGCCAGAAGTCGTTCAGTGACTCCCCGATGTAGGTGCCGGCCAGGGCGATGAAGTCCTCGGTGATCACCGCGCGGTAGCGGTACTTGTCGGTCCAGCGGCGCAGCAGCTGGAAGAACGCGCTGTCGCCGAGCCGCAGCCGGAGGGCGTGCAGGGTGATGGCGCCGCGCTTGTACACCCAGTCGTCGAACATCAGCTTGGGGCCGGGATCGGCGAGCGGCACTTTGACCGGGTTCGCGGCGAGCTTGGCGTAGTAGTAGCGCGCCCATTCGTCGGCCGACTTGCCGCCGCTGCGCTGGCTCCACAGCCACTCGGCGTAGCAGGCGAAGCCCTCGTTGAGCCAGATGTCGCGCCAGCGTCCGAGGGTCACCGAATTGCCGAACCACTGGTGCGCCAGCTCGTGCGCGATCAGCCGCTCATGCGTCAACGATCCGTCGCAATGATTGGCCCCGAACGTCGAAAAGCTCTGCGCCTCGAGCGGAATGTCCAGATCCTCGTCGACCACGACCGCCGTGTACAGCGGAAACGGGTACGGCCCGAACAACTCGCTGAACACGTCCATCATGGCGACCTGGTTGCGGAAGCTCGCGTCGAACTGCCGGGTCAGCCGCCGCGGTGCGAGCGCGTAGACCGGCACCGGGGCGCCGGCCAGCTGCCGGTGCTCGTACTCGCCGATCTGGAGGGTGGCGAGGTAGGTCGCCATCGGCTCCACCTGCTCGTACACCCAGGTGGTCTGCGCCGCCGCCCGCTTCTTGGAGATCAGGACACCGTTGGCGAGCGCGTAGTACGGACTGTCGGTGGTCAGTGTGATCTGGAAGGGTGCCTTGGCCTCGGGATGGTCGTCGCACGGGAACCACGTCGGCGCGCCGTTGGGCTGGTTGGCGGTCAGCGCGCCGTTCTCCAGTTCCTCCCAGCCGACCTCGCCCCACGGCGAGCGCAGCGGACGCGGGGTGCCGGCGTAGCGCACGACCACGGTCAGCGCACCGCCCGGCGGAATCGCCGCGGCGGGGGTGATCGCCAGTTTCCCGCCGCGATGGCTGTACCGCGACTGCTTGCCGTTCACCGTCACCCGCTCGACGCGCATGCCGCCGGCCAGATCGAGGGTGAACCGGCTGAGCTGCTGGTACGACGTCGCCGTGACCGTCGCGGTGCCGCGCAGCCGGTTGGGAGCGACGCGATAGTCGAGCGTGAGGTCGTACCGGGAGACGCGGTACCCCAGATTCCCGTTGTTCGGCAGATACGGATCGAGCTCGTGAGAGGTGCCGCTGAGGGTGGGGGTGTGCGAGAAGCCCTTGAGCCTCTTGTTCGGCACCTGTCCTCATCTCTGTTCGCCGGGAAGTAAGTCGGTGCTCACCCTACCGGGGGTCGTGACGGGCCGCTTGCCGATGGCGCTGACCGCAGGCGTGGCGTAGCAATCCGGCATTCGCGGTGAACGTCGCTGGACTCGCCAGTCGGTCGCCGAACGGCCGCGGCGGACCGGCGCAGCGACGTCACGCCTGCGGTCAGCCGGGCGATTGCTCGCCGGGCCGGCGTTGCGGGGAGGGGTGCTCGGTCGGACTCCGCGGTCCACGGGTGCCGGACGGCCGGAACGACCTGTGCCGGGATCGGCGTGGAGGTCAGTCGTGCGGCCAGGGGGCGATCGGGTTGCCCTGCCAGCGGGTGTGCGCGGGCACGTGGTCGCCGCGCATCACCAGTGAGCCGGGGCCCACGGTGGACGCCGCGCCGAGCTGCGAGGCGGGCAGCGCCACGCAGTGCGGGCCGAGCGTGGACCCGGCTTCCAGGCGCACCGAGTCGATGGCCATCACCCGGTCGTGGAACAGATGCGTCTGCACCACGCAGCCGCGCTGCACGTTGGCGCCGTCGCCGACCTCCACCAGATCGGCCTCGGGCAGCCAGTACGACTCGCACCACACGCCGCGGCCGATCTTCGCGCCGAGTGCGCGCAGCCACAGGTTGATCACCGGCGTGCCCGCGGCGGCGTTGGCGAACCACGGCGCGGCCACGGTCTCGACGAACGCGTCCGACAGCTCGTTGCGCCAGATGAACGAACTCCACAGCGGGTGCTCACCGGCCCGGACCCGGCCGATCACCAGCCACTTCGCGCAGGCCGCGACGACGCCGGCTACCCCGCCCGCGACCAGCAGGATCAGCCCGCTCACCACGGTGGCCACCGCCGCGTTCGACGACGACGCCACCGCCTGCAGCGCGGCCAGCACCCCGACCCCGATCAGGAACGACACCCACACCGCGATCAGGCGCAGCGTCTCCACCACCGAGCGCGCCACCTTCAGCCGCAGCGGCGGTGCGAAGGTGCGCGAGGTGTCGGCCTCCCCGGCCGTGCGGCGCAGCCGCTGCGGCGGGCTGCCCAGCCAGCTCGACCCGGACTTCGCCTTCTCCGGCGCGGCCGACAGCACCGCGACCAGACCGCCCTTGGGCACCTTGCGGTCGGGGGCGACCATCCCGGAATTACCGAGGAACGCCCGCTTGCCGACCCGTGCCTCGCCGATCCGCATCCAGCCGCCGCCGAGTTCGTACGACGCCATCAGGGTGTCGTCGGCGAGGAACGAGTCGTCGCCGACCACGGTGAACTTGGGGACCACCAGCGCGGTGGAGATCTCGGTGCCCTTGCCGATCCGCGCGCCCAGCGCCCGGAACCACACCGGGGTCAGCAGGCTGGCGTACAGCGGGAACAGATAGGTGCGCGCCGAATCCATCACCCGCTCGGTGAGCCACACCTGCCAGCCCACGCGGCTGCGCACCGGATACGACCCCGGCTTCAGCCCGAGCGATGCCAGGCGCACGACGATCAGCGTGAGCAGTGCGAACACCGCCAGCGCCGCGAGCACCCCGAGCGGGCTCAGCGAGAGGGCCCGTAACAGCGCCGCGCCGAGCGAGTCGGCCGACAGCGCCCAGCAGAAGGTGACGACCAGTCCGGCGGCCAGCGAGACCAGCGGGATCCCGGCGATCAGCAGCGCACTGCCCGCGTAGATCGGGACCCAGTGCCGCCGCGACGCCGGGCGCTGCGCCGGCCACGACTTGCGGGCCTTGCCGAGTTTGCCCGCGGGCGAGCCGCCCCAGCGCTGCCGGGCCTTGACCTTGCCGATCACCGTGGACCCGGGGTCGACGATCGCATCCCGCCCGACGACGCTGCCGGGCAGCAGCGTGGACCGGGAGCCGACGGTCGCGCCCGGCTTGACCTCGACGGTGCCCAGGTGGAGGACGTCGCCGTCGAGCCACCAGCCGGACAGATCCACTTCCGGCTCGATCGCCGCGCCGTCGCCGACGCGGAGCAGTCCGGTGACCGGTGGCAGCGAATGCAGGTCGACGCCGCGGCCGATCCGGGCACCCAGGGCGCGTGCGAGCGTCGGGATCCACGGCGCGCCGGACATGTTGTGCGCGCCGCTGGCCACCATCAGCCGCTCGGCGGTCCACAGCCGGACGTGGACGCTGCCGCCCCGCGGGTGGTCGCCCGGAGTCACACCGCGCAGCAGCAGCCGGGCCCCGCCCGCGGCGATCAGCAGGCGGCCGAACGGCGTGACGAAGATCAGGAACGCGACCAGCAGCACCCACCAGTCGACGTGCACCAGCCAGCTCGCGCGATAGCCGAGCGCATCGGCGACGGCGCGGCCGGCGTTGTTGGCGACGCCGAGCCAGGTCATCCAGGCGAAGCCGGTGAGGGTGGCCAGCGGGATCGCGGCGAGGGCCTGCGCCAGTCCGGTCGATGCCGGCATCGGCACGACGTCCCGTTCGGCGATCGCCTCCGACGGTGCCAGCGAGTCGAGGAGTTCGGCGAGAGAACCGAGCCGCGGGTGGTCGTACAGGTCGGCGACGGTCACCTCGGGGTGGCGGCTACGCAGCGCGCTGACCAGCTGGGCTGCGGATAGCGAGCCGCCGCCCTCGGTGAAGAAGTCGGCGTCGGCGCTGGTCACCTCGGTGCCGAGGATCGCGGTCCACTGTTCGGCGAGCCAGGCCTGCGTGGGGGTGAGGTCTTCGGCCGCGGCCGAGTCGGCGCCGCCCGCACCGGGCACCGGCCACGGCAGCGCGTCGCGGTCCACCTTGCCGGAGGTGCGGGTGGGGAGTTCGTCGAGCAGGACCAGCCGCGGAACCATGGCGGCGGGGAGTTCTTCGCGCAGCCGCATCTGGGCGGCGGTGAGGTCGAACGCGGAGTCGGTCGACGCCAGGTAGCCGACCAGCAACGACGTGCCCGCGGCGTTCTTGCGCACCGCGCACGCGCCGCCGCTCACGCCGGGCAGGTTCTGCAGCGCGTTGTCGATCTCGCCGAGCTCGATGCGGCGCCCGCCGATCTTCACCTGGTCGTCGGCGCGGCCCACGAACAGCAGCCCGGCCGGGTCTAGCCGGACCACGTCACCGGACCGGTAGGCGCGCTCCCAGCCGAGCGACGGCAGCGGCGCGTACTTCTCGGCATCCTTGGCCGGGTCCAGATAGCGGGCCAGGCCGACGCCGCCGATCACCAGCTCGCCGGTCTCGCCGACCTCGACGGGCTCGCCCTGGGCGTCGACCACCACCAGGTCCCAGCCGATCAGCGGCAGGCCGATCCGCACCGGTTCGCCGGCGCGGAGCTGCGCGGCGGAGGCGACGACGGTCGCCTCGGTGGGGCCGTAGGTGTTCCAGACCTCGCGGTCGCCGGTGGCCAGCCGGTCGGCCAGTTCCGGCGGGCAGGCCTCGCCGCCGAAGATCAGCAGCCGGACCGCTTCGAGCGCTTCGGCCGGCCACAACGCCGCCAGCGTCGGGACGGTGGAGACGACGTTGACGTCGCGCATCACCAGCCACGGTCCCAGGTCCATGCCGCTGCGCACCAGGGCCCGCGGCGCGGGCACCAGGCAGGCGCCGTTGCGCCAGGCCAGCCACATCTCCTCGCACGACGCATCGAAGGCGACGGACAGTCCGGCGAGTACCCGGTCGCCCGGGCCGAGCGGCGCATCCTGCAGGAACAGCGCGGCTTCGGCGTCGACGAAGGCCGCGGCGTTGCGATGGGTCACCGCGACGCCCTTCGGGGTACCGGTGGACCCGGAGGTGAAGATGATCCAGGCGTCGTCGTCGACGGTGACCGGCGACGACGCGAGTTCGGCGGCGTCACCGGACGCGCGATGCCGGCCGCCGCGCGCATGCAGGCCGTCGGCGTCGAGCAGAGCGTCGATCTCGGCCTCGCCGAAGACCAGATCGGCGCGCTCATCGGGGTCGTCGGCGTCGACCGGGACGTACGCGGCGCCCGCCCAGAGGGTGGCCAGGATGGCGATGTACAGATCGCGGTGCCCGGACGGCATCCGGATCCCGACACGGTCGCCGCGGCCGACGCCGGACTCGCCGAGGCGGCCGGCGACGCGGCGGATCACCGCGATCAGCTCGGAGTAGGTGAGGATCTGCTCTCCGTCGTCGATCGCGGGCGCATCGGGATGCGCGAGGGCGGTCGCGAGCAGGACGTCGACGAGCGTGCGCGGCGGCGTCGCCTGCCCGGCGCGCAGAAACTCCACGGGTATCGGCACAGCGTTGATTGTGCACGAGCATGTCGGGTTTCGTGCGGTCCCCCGGGTGCGCGTCGATGGTTGATGACGCCTGGGTTGCGCAGGGCTGAACGGTGCGCATCTCCGGTGGTGTGCGGCGGTGCGAAGTCCGGACCTTCGGCCCCGTCGAGGGGGCACGATCCGGGCGTACATTGCAGGGATGACGACGGAGTCGGCGGCGGTTCATCCGCTGCGCGCGGGTCTGATGATCGGCGCATTGGGCGTGGTGTTCGGCGATCTGGGAACCAGTCCCATCTACACGCTCCAGACGCTGTTCGACCCGCGCGATCCCCACCCGATCGCCCCGTCCCGGGAGAACGTCGAGGGCGTGGTCTCGCTGATCTTCTGGTCGGTGATGGTCATCGTCACGGTCACCTACGTGCTGCTGGCGATGCGGGCCGACAACGACGGCGAGGGCGGCATCCTGGCGCTGATGACGCTGCTGCGCCGCTGGTCGAGCGGTATCCGGCCGCGTGTGATGGCCGTGCTGGTGGCGCTCGGCGTCCTCGGGGCGGCGCTGTTCCTCGGCGACAGCATGATCACCCCGGCGATCTCGGTGCTGTCGGCGGTCGAGGGCGTCAAGGTGGTGGATCCCGGGCTGCGGGAACTGGTGGTGCCGCTGACCGCGCTGATCGTGTTCGTGCTGTTCCTGGTGCAGCGATTCGGCAGCGGCCGGGTGGGGGCGGTGTTCGGCCCGGTGATGGCGGTCTGGTTCGCCGCGATCGCGGTGCTCGGTGTCCGCGGGATCCTGGTGGAACCGGGGATCGTCGCCGCGCTGTCGCCGTCGTACGCGATCGGTTTCGCCGCCGGTCATCCGGGAGTGGCGTTCTTCGCGCTCGCCGCGGTGGTGCTGGCGGTGACCGGCGCGGAGGCGCTCTACGCCGACATGGGGCACTTCGGCCGGCCGTCGATCTCGATGTCGTGGGCGGTGTTCGTCGCCCCGGCGCTGACGCTGTGCTATCTCGGCCAGGGCGCGCTGATCCTGCACGACCCGCGCGATGCCTCGGCGCCCTTCTTCCTGCTCAGCCCCGACTGGGCGCGTATCCCGCTGGTGGTGCTGACCACCTTCGCCACCGTGATCGCCGCGCAGGCGGTGATCTCCGGGGCCTTCTCGGTCGCCGCGCAGGCCGCGCAACTCGGCTACATGCCGCGGCTGCGGGTGGTGCACACCTCCGACCGCACCTACGGCCAGATCTACGTGCCGTGGCTCAACTGGCTGCTGATGGTCTCGGTGATCACCCTGATCTTCGCGTTCCGGCGGTCGGCGGCGCTGGCCTACGCCTACGGAATGGCGGTCACCGGCACCATCGCGATCACCACGCTGCTGTTCTTCGTCGTCGCCCGGCACCGGTGGAGACTGTCGTGGTGGCTGTTGCTGCCCGCCGCGATCCCGCTGCTCACCGTCGACGTGCTGTTCTTCGCGGCCAACTGCACCAAGGTGCTGCATGGCGCGTGGCTGCCGGTGGTGATCGCCGTGACGGTGTTCGTCATCATGACCACCTGGGACCGCGGCCGCCGGCTGGTCGCCGACCGCCGCAGCGAGATGGAGGGGTCGCTCACCGGCTTCCTCGACAAGCTGTGCCGCGGTAGGGAGATCGCCGTCGTCGACGGCACCGCCGTCTTCCTCAACCGCGACCTCGATTCGGCGCCGCTGGCGTTCCGGGCGAACGTCGCCCACAACCGGGTCCGGCACTCCCGCGTGCTGATCGCCACCGTCGAGGTGGCCACCGTGCCGCGGATCGCCGAGGCCGACCGCATCCGGATGCGGGAACTGGGCACCGAGGCCCGGGGGATCCGGGGTGCGCAGATCCGCTTCGGCTACGCCGAGCCGCCGGACGTGCCCGCCGCCCTCGCACTCCTCGGGCCGGAGCAGACGGGACCGATCGACACCGACGACGTCACCTACTTCCTGTCCACCGCGGAACTGGAATACAGCACCGAGCCGGGCATGGCGGGCTGGCGCAAGCGGCTGTTCATCGCCACCTCGCACGTGAAATCGGATGTGAGCGACCACTTCCGGCTGCCCCGTGAACGGGTGGTCGTGCTGGGTTCCCGGATTCCGGTCTAGCCGCCGGGCGAGTCGTATGGTGGTGCCATGAGTGAGCTCAAGACCACCGAACAACTCTTCGGCATCGACCGACTGCTCGACGACGACGAGCGCGCCATCGCCAAGACGGTCGCCGATTTCGGCGCCAAGCGGCTGCGCCCGCACGTGGCGCAGTGGTTCGAGGACGGTGCCCTCCCGGTGCGCGAGCTGGCCGTCGAACTCGGTGAACTCGGCCTGTTCGGCATGCACCTGGAGGGCTACGGCTGCGCCGGGACGTCGGCCACCGCGTACGGCCTGGCCTGTCTGGAAGCCGAGGCCGTCGACAGTGGTTTGCGCAGCTTCGTCTCCGTGCAGGGGTCGCTGTCGATGTTCGCGATCCACCGCTGGGGCAGCGAGGAGCAGAAGCAGGAGTGGCTGCCGCGGATGGCCGCGGGCGAGGCGCTCGGCTGCTTCGGGCTCACCGAGCCGGACTTCGGCTCCAACCCGGCGGGCATGCGCACGCACGCCCGGCGCGACGGCGACGACTGGATTCTGAACGGCTCCAAGATGTGGATCACCAACGCGCCGGTCGCCGACGTCGCGGTGGTCTGGGCGCGCACCGAGGAGGAGGCCGGTTCACGCGGGATCCGCGGTTTCGTCATCCCCACCGACACCCCCGGATTCAGCGCCCCGGAGATCAAGCACAAGATGTCGTTGCGGGCCTCGGTGACCGGGGAGATCGCGCTCGACGACGTCCGGCTCCCCGCCTCGGCGCTGCTGCCCGAGGCCCGCGGCCTGCGCGGTCCGCTCAGCTGCCTGAACGAGGCGCGCTTCGGCATCGTCTTCGGCGCGGTCGGCGCCGCCCGCGACTGCCTGGAGACGGCGATCGACTACGCCGCCACCCGCGAGGTCTTCGAGAAACCGCTGTCCGGGTACCAGCTGACGCAGGCGAAGATCGCCGACATGTCGGTGGAACTCGGCAAGGCGTACCTGCTGGCGATCCAGCTCGGCCGGATCAAGGACGCCGGGCACGACGGCGGTACCCCGATCGCGCCGGAACAGGTCAGTCTCGGCAAGCTCAACAACGTGCGTGAGGCCATCGCGATCGCCCGGAAGTGCCGGACCATCCTGGGCGCCAACGGGATCACCCTCGAATACCCGGTGATCCGGCACGCCAACAACCTGGAATCGGTGCTCACCTACGAGGGCACCAGCGAGATGCATCAGCTGATGATCGCCAAGGCCCTCACCGGCCAGGACGCCTTCCGCTGACGGGCTGTTCGACGATCCTCGAGCCACCCGATTCCGTGTCGCCGATCCCCGAGCCGCCGACGACGCAGGAGCGTCACGACGATCCCTGATCCGCCTAGACGCAGGCGCGTCACGACGATCCCTGAGCCGCCGACGAAGGAGGCGTGTCGAAGGGACGACCCCCATACCGAAGGAGCACACCCGATGACAGCGCAACTCAAACTCGGACTCAAGGCCTCGGCGGAGCAGTTCGCTCCGCGCGAGCTGGTGGAGGTCGGCGTGGCCGCCGAGGAATTCGGCCTCGACTCGGTGACCGTGAGCGACCACTTCCAGCCCTGGCGGCACGACGGCGGCCACGCCCCGTTCTCCCTCGCCTGGCTCACCGCGGTCGGTGAGCGCACCGAGCGCGTCCAGCTCGGCACCTCGGTGCTCACGCCGACCTTCCGCTACAACCCGGCGGTGATCGCGCAGGCCTTCGCGACCCTCGGCTGCCTGTACCCCGGACGCGTGATGCTGGGCGTCGGCACCGGCGAGGCGCTCAACGAGTACGCCACCGGCTTCACCGGCGACTGGCCCGAATTCAAGGAGCGGTTCGCCCGCCTGCGCGAAGCCGTGCGGCTGATGCGGGAACTGTGGACCACCGGCGCCGGGAGCGAAGCGAGCGGGCCGAATGGCCGCAGCGCTGTTGATTTCGACGGCGAGTACTACCGCACGCAGGGCGCCTACATGTACGACGTGCCCACCGAACCGATCCCGGTGTACATCGCCGCCGGTGGCCCGGTGGTGGCGCGCTACGCCGGTCGCGCCGGGGACGGATTCATCTGCACCTCGGGCAAGGGGATGGATCTCTACACCGAGAAGCTGATCCCGGCGGTGCGGGAGGGCGCGGCGAAGGCCGAGCGGAACTTCGCCGACATCGACCGGATGATCGAGATCAAGATCTCCTACGACCCCGATCCGGAGCGGGCGCTGGAGAACACCCGATTCTGGGCGCCGCTTTCACTGACCCCGGAACAGAAGCACTCGGTCAACTCCTCGGTGGAGATGGAACGCCTCGCCGACCAGCTGCCGATCGAGCAGGTCGCCAAGCGCTGGATCGTCGCCTCCACGCCCGACGACGCCATCGCGCAGATCAAGCCGTACATCGACGCCGGTCTCAACCACCTGGTGTTCCACAATCCGGGGGCCGATCAGCGCCGCTTCCTGGAGGCGTTCACCGCCGAGGTGGTGCCCGGCCTGCGAGAACTGGCCGTCGTCACGGACTGACCGACACGCGCACCGGTCCACGCCCCAGCCAGCGGCTGAGCCCGCTACCAGCCGGCTGAGCCCGTCGAGCCCGCTACCAGCCGGCTGAGCCCGTCGAGCCCGCCACCAGCCGGCTGAGCCGGTCGAGCCCCGCAGGGGCGAGATCGTGTCGAAGCCAAGTACCTGGCTGGGTGGTTGCTTCGACAAGCGCCTCGCCCCTGTGGGGCTCGGCGCTGCTCAGCCGGCTAACAGTGGGCCGGTTGGTGGTGTTCGGTCGGTTGCGTCTGCCGCTAGCCGGCTGAGCCGGTCGAGCCCCGCGGGGGCGAGATCGTGTCGACCCTTCGACCGCGTGTCGTCGCAGGCTCCGCCACGCGAGCTCAGGACCCGCCAAGCACCAGTCCGGGGCGGTGGCTTGGACGAGCGCCTCGCCCTGCTCAGCCGTCGTGGGGCAGACGCCCCGGGTGGGGCGTCTGCCGCTGCTCAGCCGACGGGGCTACTGACAGACGGGGCTGCCGCCGTCGGTGACGGTGCAGGTCACCGTGGGGCCGGGGACTTGGACCTGACTGGTCACCGTGACCCGCCTCGTGACCGTCTCGGTCTCGGTGCGGACCTGCGTCTCGCGCTCGGTGTGGGTCGCGGTGGCGGTCTCGCGCTCGGTCTGTGTCGCGGTCTTGGTGTCGGTGCGGGTCACCGGGACGCCCTCGGTCTCCGAGGTCTCGGTGACGGTGGTGGTCACCGGGGCCGCCTTGGCGCCGCGCCCCTGCTGGCCGAACAGGAAGAAGCCGAGGACCACCAGGACGGCGGCGGCGACGGCGAGCGCCGCGATGAGCTGCCAGCGCCGGGTGGCGGCGTCGGCGCGCCGGGTCAGTGCGACGACGGCGGTGGCCTGGTCGTCCGGATACCCGGCGGGCGGCGCGGACGCATAGCCGACGGTCTGGTCGGTGTAGGGCGGGTACGCGGGAGGCTGGGTGGACGGCGCAGCCGGTGGCTGACCCTCGGTGGGCTGACCTTCGATCGGCTGATCGGGCGGCTGCGGCGTGCTCAACTGATTTGCTCCTCACGCGACCGGCCGGGAACGCCGGGATCGCTGTCGGGAATTCAGGTTACCGGGGCGGCCGTCGAGGTCAATCCGCTCATCGTGGCGCCGGAGCCCGGTGGACGATCCGGCCGAACGCGCATTTTGTGCCAGACGACGTCGTATATGTGCCAAGGTTTCGGCGTGACGGTACCGCCCGGTGGCGCGTTCCGCCCGGCGAAATCCACAAAACCACTGCTCGGAGGCATGAATGACGGACCGGTCGGCGGTGGTGGGTCGAATCGGTGAGAGTCGCCTGCGACCGATAACGTCTGATTCATGGAACGATCCGGGCCCGCGACGCGACATCTCCGTCGGCGCGGGGACGGCTCGCTGCAATCGTGACGATGTTCTAACCCCAATCAATTCCATGCGTAGCTGGAATGGGAGACAATCGCCACGAGGTGCCGATCGGAGGTGCCCAGGAGAAAGCCGAGGTGACGACGTCTGATGTCGATCGATCCCACCGGGAAGTTCGGTCCCGCCGGTGAGCCGGAGTCGCCGACCGAGGTACTCGCCGTCGAGGCGGACTACCACGCCGGAACCGCTCCCCACGGAATGCCCCGTGACGTGATTCTGGTCGCGGACGGGATCGGCGTCGATGCGTCGTGGGGGCACGTCTACGGCCCCGTCGACCTGACGGTGCGGCGCGGCGGAGTCACCGTGCTGGTCGGCTCCGGCGGCCGCGGTCGCACCGCGTTGCTGCTCACCCTCGCCGGCCGGATGAAACCGACCTCCGGCTCGCTCACCGCGTTCGGCCGAACCAACAGGGCGCAGAAGCTGTTCGACGATGCCGCGCTCGGCTTCATCGACGAGGTCGACGGCATCGGTCAGACCATCCGGGTCCGGGACGTCGTCACCGAGCAACTGCGCTGGGGTGCGCCCTGGTACAAGTTCGTGGGCGTCGCCAAGGAAGACGACCTGGAACGGTTGTGCCGTCCGGTCTTCGGGCCGCTCACGCTGCCGTCGCTCGATGCCTACGTCGAGGAACTGCCCGAGCTGACCGCCGCGCTGTTCCGGGTGGCGATGGCCAACACCGAGAAGCCGCCGCTGCTGGTGGTCGGCGGCATCGACAACCTCAACCGGGTCGCCAGTTCCGGGCTCTTCCTGGAACGACTCGCCGATCTGGGCCGTGAGCAGACCGTCATCACCGCCGATGTGAACGGCGTGCAGCCGATTCCCGGGGTCACCGACGTGATCCGGGTGCACAACCTGACCGACAACGAATTCGTGCGTCTTGAACAAGGGGACCGAGTCCAGTGAAGATGCTTGCCGCCTTCTCCCCGGGCAGCGATTTCAAGCGCTATTACCGCGGCCGCATGCCGCGGCTTGCGTTGCTGGTCATCATGGTGATGCCGCTGATGTACGGCGCGCTGTACCTGTGGGCGTTCTGGAACCCGTTCAACGAGGTCAACCGGATGCCGGTGGCCGTCGTGAATCTGGACAAGGGTGCCGAGGTGAACGGTCAGCGGCTGGACGCCGGAAAGCAGGTGATCGACGGCCTCGTCGCCTCCAAACAGCTCGACCTGCACATCGTCTCCGAGGACGAGGCCACCAACGGCCTCTACGAGGGCAAGTACTACTTCAGCATCACCCTGCCCGCGAACTTCAGCGAGTCGCTGGCCTCGCCGATGAGTGGCAACGCCAAATCGGCCGACCTGATCTTCACCTACAACGACGCCAACAACTACCTGTCCACGGTGATCGGTCAGGACGCGGCGGCGCAGGTGGTGAACCAGGTGGGTGCGCAGGTCGGCGCGCAGACCTTCGGCATCGTCTTCCAGCAGGCCGGGCCGATGCTGGGCAAGATCACCGAGGCCGCCGACGGCGCCGGTGAACTCGCAACCGGCCTGAAGCAGGCCAAGGGCGGCGCCGACGAGCTGAACGCGGGCGTGCAGGAACTGGCCGGTGGCGTCATGTCCGCCACCGACCCGCTGCTGGCCGCGGCGCAGGAACAACAGAGCACCGGGCCGAGCGCCGCCGAACTGAAGGCCAAGGCCGACCGCCTCGGCCGCACCGCCGACACCATCGACAAGCGGCTCGGCCAGGCGTCCACCGCGCAGTCGCAGGCGTACGACGCCGTGGTCGCGCTCAGCGGCCAGCTGAAGAACAGCCCGGATCCGAATGTGCGCGCCCTCGCGCCCGCGCTGGAACCGGTCAAGAACGTCCTCTATTCGGAGGGACTGGGCCCGAACGCGCAGAACGACCTCACCGAACTCAAATCGGATTCGGCGCTGCTGGCCGCGCAGCTGAACAATCCGTCGAGTCCGCTGCGGAAACTGCTGGCGCTGATCGAGTCGGGCAATCTGGTGAACGACATCGAGCAGGTGCGTTCGGCGGTGACGCAGCTCAGCGACGGCACCGATCAACTGGCCTCCGGTCTCGGGCAGCTCAGCACGGGCGCCGACCAATTGGCCGCCGGGCTGAAACAGGGCGCGGATGCGATTCCGCACTGGTCCAAGAAGCAGCAGGAACAGCTCGCGCAGGTGCTGGGGAATCCGGTGCAGCTCAAGGAGCGCTACGAGAACCGGGCGGCCACCTTCGGCACCGGCTTCGCGCCGTTCTTCTTCGGGCTGGCGCTCTTCGTCGGCAGCATCATCGCGTGGATGCTGTTCACCCCGCTGCAGGCGCGGCCGATCGCGCACGGGCTGAACTCGTTCCGGGTCGTGCTCGCATCGTTCGCGCCGACCCTGGCGGTCGGTGCGGTACAGGCGGCGATCCTGTACGTGGTCACCGTGTTCGCGGTCGGGCTGCGTCCGCTGTCGCCGTGGGCCACGTTCTTCTTCATGGTGCTGATGGTGGCGGTGTTCATGGCCCTGATCCAGATGCTCAACGCGGTCTTCGGATCCTCGGTCGGCCGCGTCGTCACCCTGGCATTGTTGATGCTCATGCTGACCTCGGCAGGCGGAATCTATCCGGTGCAGACGACGGCGAAACCATTCCAATGGATGCATCCGTTCGATCCGATGACGTACACGGTGAACGGTCTGCGCATTCTGATCTCCGGCGGAAACTCGACGCACCTGTGGATCTCCGTCGGGGTGCTACTCGGTCTCACGCTGGTCTTCCTGGCGATCTCGACCTGGGCCGCACATCGTAACCGCCAATACAACATGGAACGTCTCTATCCGCCGGTGGAAGTGTGATCTCCCGGCTCCTCCATCCGTCCGCCCCGCGCCGATCAGGCGCCCGACTGCAGGCAATACCCATCACCCGAAAATGGAGAAGTAATGACTGATCTGGACAACGATCGCATCGACGTCCCGGTGTTCGCACAGGGCGGACTGGCGACGACTCTGCCGCGCAACGAGATCGCCGACGGGATGCTGCCCGCCGAGGCCGCGTACCAGCTGGTGCACGACCAGGCGATGCTCGACGGCAACGCCCGCCTGAACCTGGCGACCTTCGTCACGACCTACATGGACAAGGAAGCCAAGCTCCTGTACATGCAGACCGTCGACAAGAACATGATCGACAAGGACGAGTACCCGGCGACGGCGGCCATCGAGGATCGCTGCTGGCGGATGCTCGCCAACCTGTGGCACGTCCCGGATCCGACCGACACCATCGGCACCTCGACCATCGGTTCGTCGGAGGCCTGCATGCTCGGCGGCCTCGCGCTGAAGCGCCACTGGCAGGAGGCCCGCAAGGCCGCGGGCAAGTCGATCGAGAAGCCGAACATCGTGCTCTCGACCGCGGTCCAGGTGTGCTGGGAGAAGTTCTGCAACTACTTCGAGGTGGAGCCGCACTGGGTGCCGGTCACCGAGGATCACCTGTACCTCGATGGGCACGACCTGGAGAAGTACGTCGACGAGAACACCATCGGCGTGGTCGCCATCATGGGTCAGACCTACACCGGTGCGTACGAGCCGGTGAAGGAGATCGCCGCCAAGCTCGACCAGATTCAGAAGGACACCGGCTTCGACGTGAAGATCCACGTCGACGGTGCGTCGGGCGCGATGATCGCCCCGTTCTGCCAGCCGGAGATCGAGTGGGACTTCCGCGTCGACCGCGTGGTCTCGATCAGCACCTCGGGCCATAAGTTCGGCCTGGTGTACCCGGGTGTCGGCTGGATCGCCTGGCGGAACAATGAGCGCCTGCCCGACAGCATGGTGTTCCACTGCGCCTACCTCGGTGGCGACATGCCCACGCTGGCGCTCAACTTCTCGCGCCCGGGCGCGCAGGTGCTGCTGCAGTACTACCAGTTCCTGCGTCTGGGCAAGGAAGGCTACCGCGCCGTCCAGCAGAACTCGCTCGACGTCGCGCAGTACCTGTCGTCCGCGATCGAGGCCATGGGCCCGTTCGAGCTGGTGACCCGCGGTGACACCATCCCGGTGTTCGCCTGGCGCCTGAAGAAGGACGCCAGCCCGAACTGGACCCTGTACGACCTGCAGGATCGTCTCCGGATGAAGGGCTGGCAGGTGCCGGCCTACCCGCTCGCCGACGACCTGGCCGACGTGACGCTGCAGCGCATCGTCGTCCGCAACGGCCTGAGCCGTGATCTGGCGACCAAGCTGCTGGCGGACATCGAGACCGAGGTGAAGTTCCTGGAGCAGCTCGACGGCCCGATGCCGCACGAGGAGCACCAGGGCGGCTTCCACCACTGACCCATCGGTCGAGGGGGAGGGTGACGCGTTCGCGTCGCCCTCCCTTTCGGTGGTCGGTGTGACGCCCGCGGGCGCGGAGAGACGGCAGACCGGGGTGGCGGTGCCTCGGGGGTGACGGGAAGGACCTTCTGACATGTCGGATGTTCAGCAGCACGAATCGCGGGTGGGTAACCGGATTCTGACGCCGACGCTGGCCAAGCAGTGCTGGCTGTTCATGATCGGCGCCGCGCTGTTCGCGCTCGGCGCGGCACCCGGGTTCCAGTCGGCCTTCGGGAGCAACGGCGCGAACGCGGCCAACCTCAGCTACTTCATCGGTGCGTGGTTCTTCACCGCCGGTGCGCTGATTCAGCTGGTGCTCAGCGGTCCGATGATGGTCAAGGTGTCCTATGAGCCGGGCCAGATGTTCCGGTCCGAGTGGCTCGCGGCCTCGACGCAGTTCTTCGGCACCCTGTTGTTCAACGTCAGTACGACGTCCGCGCTGATGGCGCACACCGTGAAGGGCGAGCAGCACCTGGTCTGGAACCCGGACGCCGGCGGGTCGGTCGCCTTCCTCCTGAGCGGCGGCTTCGTGCTGCTCGCCCTGTGGCGCGCCGGGCATCCGTTCTGGTCGCCGCGCCTGCCGGACTTCTGGTCCGGGCACGTTAACCTGTGGGGCTGCATCGCCTTCGGTGTCGCGGCGGCCGGCGCCTTCGTCGACAACACCGGCGGCACGCTCGACGCGGCGCTCGCCAACTGGGGCACCTTCATCGGTGGCCTCTGCTTCCTCGTCTCGTCCGCGATCTCCCTGCCGGGCTGGCGCTGGAACCGGAAGTGATGTCGGGAAAGCGGGCCGACAGACGACGAGATCGAGTTGCTGTCGATGGGGTTCGCGGCGATCCTGGCCGGGTGATTCCTGATCGCGTCATCGCGGCATGGCGGCGACGTTTGCGCGCGATCGCGGGCACCGAGGTGGGAGCTCCGGATATCCACCTCTCCGGGGAGGAAGCGATCGCGCTGCTGGGCATCGAGCCCAGCACGCAGCCGTCGTCGGTCTCTGCCAAATACGAGGTCATCGTCCATACGAGGCGATTGAGTATTCTGACGTCGGCATTCGCCTCGCTGCGCAGTCCGGACACGCTGACCAGGAAGAAGGCCGGCGGCCGTCAACGAGACGATGACCTCATGGTCGCGACGCTCGTCGAGCCTGGCGACGTTGAGTTGGAGGGGAGTGGCCACCCGCTGCGTTACCGGCGCGGCGAACTGCTCATCACCAGCAATACGGACGAGTATCTCGGGCCGGCGTTCGGGCCCGTGGCGGCGGCTGGCGTCCTGATTCCGCGGCGTCTTCTCGGTACGCGCCGGCGGGTCCTCAAGCGGGTGGAGCAGCCGTATATCGCCAGTAGTCTGCTCGCCCGGTCGACGGCCGCGTTCCTGGCCGGTTTCGCCGTGTCGGTCGCGACCGGGGTCATCGCGGAGCCATCGGCGGAGACCGAGCAGGCCGTGCTCGGCCTGGTGATCTCGGTACTCAGTGAGTCGCCGGGGCGGGACATCAAGCTCACCGACCCGGCGTTCGTCCGCGAGGCCGTCGCGGACCTGATCGAGCGCTACTATTCCGACCCGGACTTCGGGGTCGACGTGATCGCCGATGCGCTGCATCTGTCCCGGCGGCAGGTGTATCGCTACTTTGAGGCCACCGAGCAGTCGCTGGCCGCCCGCATCGCCGATCGTCGGTTGCAGGCCGCGGTCGATCTCCTCGAAACGCAACCGCGGATGTCGGTCAGCGCGCTCGCCCGGCAGAGTGGGTTCGCCTCGGAGGCCGCCTTCCGCAGCCGGTTCCGGGCCGGGCTGGGCTACGGTCCGACGGAGGCGCGGGTGCGGGTGCTCAACGGGGAGGCGCTGCCCACAATCGGCCCAGCGGACTGACCGGTCCGTGCCCGGCGCCGAGCGGATAGGCGGCGCGCAGGCATTGCGTCACCCAGTCCTTCCCGAACGCGACGGCCTCGGGGACGTTCCGTCCATGGGCGAGCGCCGCCGCGGTCGCCGCGGCGAGGGTGTCGCCGGCACCGTGGTCGTGGGCGGTCGGCACGCGGGGGGCGTCCAGGAGTGAGAACCGCGCGCCGTCGAACAGCAGGTCCGGGCTGCGGTCGCTGCCCCGCAGATGACCGCCCTTGACCAGCGCCCAGCGTGCGCCGAGCCGGTGCAGTTCCCGGGCCGCCGCCTGCTGGGAGGCGTCGTCGACCACGTCGATGCCGGTCAGAATCCGCGCCTCGTCGAGATTCGGGGTGACCAGCGTGGCGCGCGGAAAGAGCAGTTCGACGAGGGTGGCGCGGGCGTCGTCGGCGAGCAGCGGGTCGCCGTGCATCGAGGCGCAGACCGGGTCCACGACCAGCGGGATCGGTCCGGCCCCGCCGATGCCCGCGGTGTCGAAGGCCTCGGCGACCGCCGCGATGATCGGCGACGACGCCAGCATCCCGGTCTTGACCGCACCGACGCCGATGTCGGCGGTGACCGACGCGATCTGCGCGGCGACGATCTCCGGCACGACCTCCTGCACCCCGGTGA
Source organism: Gordonia marina (assembly GCF_052036135.1). Taxonomy (NCBI): domain Bacteria; kingdom Bacillati; phylum Actinomycetota; class Actinomycetes; order Mycobacteriales; family Gordoniaceae; genus Gordonia; species Gordonia marina. The sequence continues at coordinate 98,910 of NZ_JBPSDN010000009.1, read as the reverse complement.
CCCCGAGCGAATTCTGCACGGTGACCGCGGTGAGCGCGACGCAGCCGTGCACACCGGCGAGCGCGAAGGTGCGCAGGTCGGCTTCGATTCCGGCGCCGCCGCCGGAGTCCGAACCGGCGACGGTCAGCACGCGCACCGGTGTCGTGCCCGGCGGCGGCAGCGGGAGCGGCGCCGGTGTCACACCGCCTCCACCGGCAGATAGATCTCGCTGCCGGAACGGCGGAACTCGTCGGACTTGGCGGCCATGTCCGCGGCGATCCGGCGGTCGATGTCCTCCTGCGTGACCAGACCGTTCTCCTCCGCGTATGTGCGCACATCGGCGGAGATCCGCATGGAGCAGAACTTGGGGCCGCACATCGAGCAGAAGTGCGCCGTCTTCGCGGTCTCGGCGGGCAGCGTCTCGTCGTGGTACTCGCGGGCGGTGTCCGGGTCGAGCGCCAGGTTGAACTGGTCGGTCCAGCGGAACTCGAAGCGCGCCTTGGACAGGGCGTCGTCGCGCTCCTGCGCCCGGGGGTGGCCCTTGGCCAGGTCGGCGGAGTGCGCGGCGATCTTGTAGGTGATCACGCCGACCTTGACGTCGTCGCGGTCGGGCAGCCCGAGGTGCTCCTTCGGGGTGACGTAGCAGAGCATGGCGGTGCCGGCCTGCGCGATCATCGCGGCGCCGATCGCCGAGGTGATGTGGTCGTAGGCGGGCGCGATGTCGGTGGCGAGCGGGCCGAGCGTGTAGAAGGGCGCCTCCTCGCAGAGCTCCTCCTCGAGCCGGACGTTCTCGACGATCTTGTGCATCGGGACGTGGCCGGGGCCCTCGATCATCACCTGCACGCCGTGGCTCTTGGCGATCTTCGTTAGCTCGCCCAGGGTCCGGAGTTCGGCGAACTGCGCCTCGTCGTTCGCGTCGGCGATCGATCCGGGGCGCAGGCCGTCGCCCAGGGAGAAGGTGATGTCGTAGCGGGCGAAGATCTCGCAGAGCTCGTCGAAGTGCGTGTACAGGAAGCTCTCGGTGTGGTGGGCGAGGCACCACGCGGCCATGATCGAGCCGCCGCGGGAGACGATCCCGGTGACCCGGCGCGCGGTGAGCGGCACGTAACGCAGCAGCACCCCGGCGTGCACGGTCATGTAGTCGACGCCCTGCTCGGCCTGCTCGATGACGGTGTCGCGGTAGATCTCCCAGGTCAGCGCGGCGGGATCGCCCTTGACCTTCTCCAGCGCCTGGTACATCGGCACGGTGCCGACCGGAACCGGGGAGTTCCGCATGATCCACTCGCGGGTGACGTGGATGTCCTTGCCGGTGCTCAGATCCATGATGGTGTCGGCGCCCCAGCGAGTGGCCCAGACCATCTTCTCCACCTCCTCGGCGATGGAGGAGGTGACGGCCGAGTTGCCGATGTTCGCGTTGACCTTCACCGCGAAGGCCTTGCCGATGATCATCGGCTCGGACTCCGGGTGCCGGTGGTTGGCCGGGATCACCGCGCGGCCCTCCGCGACCTCGCGGCGGACCAGCTCGGGGTCGCAGCCCTCGCGGGCGGCGATGAAGGCCATCTCGTCGGTGACGATGCCCGCGCGCGCCCAGGCCAGCTGGGTCGACGCGGTGTGGCCGCGCTCGGTGGGGACGGGCCCGGGCCGGTGCCACTGCGCGCGGGCCGGCTCCAGACCCGCCTCGAGATCGATCTCGGCGGCGTCGTCGGTGTACGGGCCCGAGGTGTCGTACAGGTCGAGGTGGTCGCCGTTGGTGAGGTGCACCCGGCGCGACGGAACGCGCAGGTGGCCGACGGTCTGGTACTGCTTGGTGCTGCCCTCGATGGGGCCGCGGGTGACGGTGGATGCAGAGACAGCGGTGCTCAAGGCAGACTCCCTACGCCGGCATTACCCGGACAGGTTCGTGCGGTCGGCGACCGCCCGTCGCCCTCTCAGCCCTCGGTTCGCGAGAGCCCCCGTGTGTGATGTGTGCGCGCGTATCGGCGCACTGCCGAGACTACGCGAACGACTTCCCGGCTTTCCAGTACGCCATGGACTTCACGCCCTTGCGGCCGAGCTGGAAGTCGTTGCGGAGGATTCCGGTGACCGCCCGGGTGCTCTTGCTGTCCAGCGCCACCCAGCCGCGGTGGCCGGATGCGTCGAACGCCGCCGCGCGGACGGCGTCGACCAGCGCGGCGCCGTCGTTCTCCCGGCGGATCCAGGTGAGCGTGTCGTGTTCGCTCACGTGGACGTCGAGGTCGCGGTCGTCGTCGTGCTGGTATTCGAACCAGATGGTCGCCGGGGCGCTCGACCCGGCGGCGTCGCGGGCGTCGAGCAGCGAGTTGATCGCCGGGAGCGACGCGGTGTCGCCGGCGATCAGCCAGCCGGCGGGTTCCGGGTCGAGGGAGAAGTCGCTGCCCATCACCGTCACCTGGAGGGTGTCGCCGGGCTGGGCGCCGCGCGCCCAGCGCGCGGCGGTGCCGTCGTGGATGGCGAATTCGATGTCGAAGGTGTCGGTGTCCGGGTCGGGATCGACCAGGGTGTAGCCGCGCTGGTGCAGCGCGCCGTGATCCTCGAACCAGAGACGGATCCACATGGTCGGGTGCTTGGGCATCTTGGCCAGCAGTCCGCCGCCGGTGAAGCCCAGTCGGAGGTAGTGGTCGGTGACGGTCTCGGTGCGCGTGACGATGATCTCGAAGTCGTCCGCGCCCATCAGCTTCATCACCGCGCCCTGCCAGCCGCGGCCGGGTGTCTTGGTCTGCGTCGCCATGTCGGCTCCCTCCGTGTCGTCACTACTGAAAGGTAAGCCTACGCTAACTAGTTGTCCGGGGTCCGCCGCCCGGCCCGCGGTCCGGCGTCGACCGGGATTCGCGGCGGTCGTGGACGGGCGCGGCGGTCGCCGGTGACTCGGGTCTCGACCGGTGCCGCGGAGACGATGCCGACTGGCTCGGGGGTGGCGGCGGTCAGGCGCCGAGGCGGGCGCGGACGGCGGCCTTGTCGACCTTGCCCACCGCGGTCACCGGCAGGCCGGTGGCGAACTCCAGGCGGTCGGGCAGCTTGAAAGCGGCCAGACCGCGGTCGGCGAGGAACGCCCGCACGGCGGGCAGGTCCAGCCGCGACGACGGCCCGGACGGCACGACCACCGCGCAGATCCGCTCGCCGAGGGCGTCGTCGGGCACGCCGACGACCGCGGTCTGCCACACCGACGGATGCGCGAGGAGGTGCTCCTCGATGTCGTCGGCGGCGACGTTCTCCCCGGCGCGGATGATGGTGTCCTTGATCCGGCCGGTCACCGCGAGGTGGCCGGACGGCAGCCGGCGGACGCGGTCGCCGGACCGGTAGAAGCCGTCCGGGGTGAAGCTGCGGGCGTTGTGTTCGGGGGCCCGGTAGTAGCCGCGCAGTGCGGTCGGCCCGCGCACCAGCAGCTCGCCGTCCTCACCGTCGGCGACGTCGTGGCCGTCGTCGTCGACGATCCGCACCTCGTCGAACGACGACATCGGCGCGCCCTGGCTCACGTGCACCAGCTCGCGCGGATCGTCGAGTCGCGTGTAGCAGATGAAGCCCTCGGCCATGCCGAAGACCTGCTGGACCACATCGCCCAGGGCGGCGTCGAGGGCGATCGCATCGGATTCGGCGAGGCGGGCGCCGCCGACCTGCAACAGGCGCAGCGACGACAGGTCGGCGGGCTCCCACTCGGTGGCGGCGCACCACAGCTGGGCGAGCGCCGGGACCAGCGAGGTCACCGTGACGCGGTAGCGCTCGATCAGCGCGAAAGCGCTGTCCGGGCTGGGGTTGCCGGTCATCACGGTGTGCGCGCCGACGTCGAGCGCACCGAGCAGGCCGGGGCTGACCATCGGGAAGTTGTGGGCCACCGGCAGCGCGGCGAGGTAGACGTCGGCGGCGGTGAGGCCGGCGATCTCGGCCGAGCGGCGCGCGGTGTAGGCGTAGTCGTTGTGCGATCGCGCGATCAGCTTCGGCAGGCCGGTGGTACCGCCGGAGACCTGGAACAGCGCGGGGTGATCGGGGTCGGCGCGGTGGTCCCGGCAGCGCGCGGGGTCGTCGTCCGGGAGCGGAGCGAAGGCGCCGGAGTCGCCGTCGATCAGGACCTGCGCGACGCCGGGCACCCGGCGGCGGAGTTCGGCGGCGAGGTCGCGGTAGTCGTAGCCGCGGCGGTCGTCCTCGGTGACATAGGCGACGGCGCCGGACCCCGCCGCGAGGTGCGCGATCTCGTTGATCCGGTGGGCCGGAAGGGTCAGGACCGGGGCGGCGCCGGCGCGGAGCAGAGCGAGCACGGTGACCACGAAGGCGGCCGAGTTGCCCAGCTGCACCACCACCCGGTCGCCGGGTTCGATGCCCAGCGCCGCGAAGCCGGCCGCGCGCCGCGCGCTCGCCCGCCACAGCTCGCCGTAGGTCAGCGTGGTTCCGGTCGCCGCATCGGTGACGGCCGGGGCGTCCGGAGTGCGCTCGGCGGACGCCGCGGCGGGCGCCCAGAGGGGCGCGCCCGACATCAGTCCGGCCTCGCGGTAGGCGGCCTGACGCACCGGGTCCGGCGGCAGGTATCCGTCCGTGAGTGAGGCCGCCGCGGGGTCCGGGGTCATCGAAGTCACCACCTCCAGGAATGGGAGTTTAGGGAAGCCTTAGCTATCGTATATGTCATCGAACCCTAGTCCACGAGGAGCGACGGCATGACGGCAGCGCACCCGCGGCCAGCGGCGCCGGATTCGGCCATCGAGGTCGCCGGACTGGTCAAGACCTACGGAGACGTGCATGCCCTGGACGGCATCGACTTCGCGGTGCCGCGCGGGCAGATCCTGGGTCTGCTCGGACCGAATGCGAGCGGCAAGACGACCACCGTCTCCATCCTCGCGACGCTGCAGCGCCCGAGTGCCGGCGTCGCGCGGATCGACGGATACGACGTCACCGCGCACCCGGGCCGGGTGCGCGAACTGATCTCGCTCACCGGCCAGTACGCGGCACTGATGGAGGGTCTGACGGCCGCGGAGAACCTGTCGTTCTTCGGCCGCCTCACCGGTCTGCGGCGGGGCGACGTCGCCCGGCGGACCGCCGAACTGGTGGAACTCTTCGACCTCGGCGAGGTGGCCGACCGCCGGGTGGGGCAGTTGTCCGGCGGCATGCGCCGCCGCGTCGACATCGCGGCCGCACTGGTGACCAGGCCGAGCGTGCTCTTTCTCGACGAGCCCACCACCGGTCTGGACCCGCGCAGCCGCAACGCCGTCTGGGAGACCGTGGCCGGATTGCGCGCCGAAGGCATCACGGTGCTGCTGACCACCCAGTATCTCGAGGAGGCCGATCGGCTCGCCGATTCCATCGTGATGCTCGGCGCCGGGAAGGTGGTGGCCGCGGGGACGCCGGAGGAACTCAAATCTCAGGCCGGTGCGCAGACCTGCGAACTGGTGCTCGCGCCCGGCACCGATCCGGCCGCCGTCGCCGCGCTGCTCGGGAGCTTCACCCTGCTGCCGCGGACCGACGACGGCGTCCTGGCGGTCCGCGCCCCGGACGGCATGGCGACGGTCGCCGAGGTGATCGAGGTCCTCCAGACCGCACGGATCGACGTCGCCGACATCGGGCTGCGCCGCCCCTCGCTCGACGACGTCTTCCTGCAGCTGACGGACGCCGGATGAGCGTCACCGCCGTCGTCGCCGACCCGCCCGCGACCGCGCTGGGTGCGGTTCCGCATCGCGCCGGAGTTCCGCTGCCGCGCGCGGTGTGGGTGCTGTTCGTCGAGAAGGCGCGCGAGGCGTTGCGCAGCGGCGATCTGGTGATCGCGCTCGGCAGCCCGCTGGTCTTCTTCGCCTGCTTCTACGTGCCGCTGCACCGGCAGTTCGACCTCGGCGGTGGCGACTACGCGCAATTCCTCACTCCGATCATCCTGTTGCAGGCGGCGCTGTTCGCGGCGATCGCCGCCACCGAGGTGGCCGGTGCGGACGCCCGCGCCGGGGTGGCCGAGCGTTTCGCCAGCCTGCCCTTCCACCGGACCGCGCCGCTGCTCGCCCGGATCGGCTGGGCGGGGCTGCGGATGACGGTCAGCCTGGTCGCCGGGGTGCTCCTGGGCTGGGCGCTCGGTTTCGGTTTCCACGGCGGTGCCGGCGCGGCGGTCGCCTTCCTGGTCGTCCCGGTGGTGCTGGCGGTCGCGCTGTCGATGCTCACCGACGCGGCGGGCACCGCGGCCGGCGACGCCGTCGGGGTGGCCCACGTGCTGATGATCCCGCAGCTCATCCTGGTGATGGCGTCCACCGGTCTGGTACCGGCCGCGGCGTTCCCCGGCTGGGTGCAGCCGTTCGTCCGCAACCAGCCGTTGTCCGTGCTCGCCGACACCATGCGGGCGCTGGCCGACGGGGCGACCGCGCACTGGACGGTCGCCGACTGGGTCGCACCGATCGCCTGGCTGCTCGGGCTGCTCGCCGCGGGCACGCTCGCGGTGATGGCCGCCGGGCGCAGGCAGGTGCGGCGATGACGAACGCGGAACTGACCCGCACCCGTGCCGCGGCGGGTGCCCGCCGCCGGGTGCCGCTGATCCCGGCGACCGCGGGCATCGCGGGTGGACTCCTGCGCAGCTGGGTGCGCGACCCCGGCATCGTGGTGCAGTCCCTGGTCTTCCCGGCGTTCCTGCTGGCGATGTTCCAGCTGGTCCTCGGCAAGACGGTGACCATGATGGGCGGCGGCGACAGCGTCTACGCCAACGCCGGGCTGGTCGCGCTGACCGGCGGCCTGTTCGGGTCGCTGTCGACCGCGGTGGCGCTGGCCGCGGAACGGGAGAGCGGCGTGATCGGCAGGCAGTGGACGCTGCCGGTGCCGCGCGCCTGCTTCCTCGGCGGCCGCCTGGCCGCCGAGATGGTCCGCGTCGCGATCGCGACCGTGGTGCTGTATCTGATCGCGATGACCATGGGATTCCGCTTCGACCAGGGCTTCTTCCCGGCGCTCGGGGCGATCGCGGTGCCCATGCTGTTCACCGCCGGGCTGACGGTCCCGATCGTGGCCATGGCGCTGCGCACCAACGGTGCGCAGACCGTGCAGCTGGTCGGCGGGCTGTCGCTGTTCCTGCTGTTCTTCAACAGCGGGTTCGCGCCGGTCAGCGCCTACCCGGACGCCATCGCGCCGTTCGTGCGCTACCAGCCGATGACGCCGGCCGTCGACGCCGTGCGCGCACTGACCGAGGGCGGCCCGGTGACCGGGCCGGTGCTGGCGACGATCGCCTGGACCGTCGGGCTGACGGTGGTCTTCGGGCCGCTGGTGGTGCGCGGTTACCGGCGGGCCGCGGCCGACGCCTGAGCGCACGCGCCGTACACACCACAGTGAGGAAGGACCAGTCGTGACGACGAGCGACACGCAGCGGACCGAGACGACGCAGAGCCTGAAGGCCGAGATCGCCGAGGAACTGGGGCTGGACCCGGCCGACGTCGGCGACGACGCCGACCTGATCGGCCTCGGCCTGGATTCGATCCGCATGATGCGGCTGGCCGGTGGATGGCGCCGGCGGGGCTACGACATCGACTTCGCGCGGTTGTCGGCGGAGCCCGTCGTATCGGCGTGGCTGCGGCTGCTCGGTGCCGCCGGCGACGTCGCGCCGAGCGTGCCCGACGAGGCCCCGCCGGCACCGGTCGACGAGACGGTGCCCTTCCCGTTGGCCCCGATGCAGCACGCCTACTGGGCCGGCCGGACGGCCACCGCGGAGCTGGGCGGCGTCGGCGCCCACCTGTACGTCGAGTTCGACGGCGCCGGGCTGGATCCGGAACGGCTGACCGCGGCGGCCAGGTCGCTGGTGCAGGCGCATTCGATGCTGCGGGCCCGCTACCTGCCGGACGGGACGCAGCTGGTGGAACCGGCGGCGCGCCGCGACCCGGTGACCGTGGTCGACCTGCGGCAGGCGTCCGCCGAAGACGCCGAGCGGCGACTCGAGCAGCTGCGGGCCGAGAAGAGCCATCAGCTGCTCGACATCGCCGCCGGCGAGGTCTACGACCTCACGCTGTCGCTGCTCCCCGGCGGCCGGCACCGGCTGCACTTCGACATCGACATGATCGCCGCCGACGCGATGAGCTACCGCACGCTGCTGCGGGAACTGGTCGCCGCGTACGACGGCGCGCCGCTCAGCCCGCCCGGCGTGACCTATGCCCAGTACCTGAATCACTGTGCGGCACAACCTGATCCGCTGCTCTCGGCGGCCCGCGACTGGTGGACCCGCCGTCTCGACGACCTGCCCGGAGGACCGGTGCTGCCCGCCCCGGCCGTACCGCCGGCCGGCCCGGCGCGCGTACAGCGGATGAACCACTGGCTGCCGCCGGCGGCCAAGGATTCGCTGCTGGCCGCCGCCCGGGAACACGGCGTGACACCGGCCGCCGCACTCGCCGCGGTCTTCGCGGCGACCGTCGGCGCCTGGTCGGCGACCCCGCGGTTCCTGCTGAACGTGCCGCTGTTCCAGCGCCGCCGGGTGCACCCGGAGATCGATCGGGTGTCCGGCGACTTCTCGTCGTCGGTGCTGCTCGACATCGATGTCACCGCACCCGGGACGATCCTCGACTTCGCCCGCGAGGTGCAGCGCACCATGCATGTGGCGAGCGCGCACGGCGCCTACGGTGCGCTGAACGTGTTGCGCGACCTGGGCCGTCATCGCGGCGAGCAGGTCCTCGCTCCGGTGGTGTTCACCAGCGCGATGGGACTCGGCGAGCTCTTCGCCCCCGAGGTCGCCGAGCGCCTCGGCGATGCCGGCTGGATCGTCTCGCAGGGGCCGCAGGTGGTGCTCGACGCGCAGGTCACCGAGGTCGACGGCGGTCTGCTGACCAACTGGGACGTGCGGATCGACCAGTTCGCCGACGGCGTGGTCGAGGCGATGTTCGGCGCCTACCGGGCCGCGGTCGATCGGCTCGCCGATCCGGCCGGATGGACCGCGCCCGCGCTGCCCGAGCTGCCCGCGGAGCAGCGCGCCGTCCGCGATCGGGTCAACGCCGTGGCGGCGCCGTCGTCCGGGCGGCTGCTGCACCAGGAGTTCTTCGCGCTCGCCGCGCAGGATCCGGAGCGGCCCGCGCTGATCTGGGCCGACGGCGAGCTGAGCTATGCCCAGCTCGCCGAGCGGGCGCTGCGCATCGCCTCGGCGCTCCGGGCGGCCGGGGTGCGGCCCGGCGACGCGGTCGGCGTGCACCTGCGCAAGGGCTACCGGCAGGTGATCGCCACCCTCGGCGTGTTCGCCGCCGGAGCCACCTGGATCCCGGTCGCCTACGACCAGCCCCCGGCCCGCCGCGAGGCGATCTGCCGGGACGGCGGGATCGCGGTGCTGCTGACGGATCGCGACCTGCCCCCCGAGCCCGAGTCCGCGCTCCCTGAGCCCGGTGCCGCGCTCCCTGAGCCCCGTCGAAGGGTCCTCACGCTCGACGCCGCCCTGGCCCATCCGCCGGCCGCGGAGCCGGTGCTGGGCGACTCCGAGGACGTCGCCTACGTGCTCTTCACCTCCGGCTCCACCGGCACCCCCAAGGGCGTCGAGGTGCCGCACCGGGCGGCGATGAACACGATCGACGCGGTCAACGCGCACTTCGGGGTCGGCCGCGATGATCGCTCGCTGACGGTCGCGGCGCTGGAGTTCGACATCTCCGTCTACGACATCTTCGGTCTGTACAGCGCGGGCGGCGCGGTGGTCGCGGTCGGCGCCGACGACGCCAAGGACCCGGCGCGCTGGCGGCGGCTGCTCCTGGATCACCGGGCGACGGTGCTGACCTGCGTGCCGAGCGCCCTCGACATGCTGCTGACCGCCGCCGAACCCGACGATGGTCTCGGGACCCGGCTCAAGGCGGTGATCCTCGGCGGTGACTGGGTCGGCGTCGACCTGCCCGGGCGGCTGCGGGCGCAGGCCCCGCAGGCCCGGTTCGCCGGGCTGGGCGGCGCCACCGAGCTGGCGATCCACTTCAGCCTCTGCGAGGTCGACGGTGAGCCGCCCGCGCACTGGACGGCGGTGCCCTTCGGCACGCCGCTCGCCAATGTCCGGTGCCGCATCGTGAACGCGGCGGGCGAGGACTGCCCGGACTGGGTGGCCGGTGAACTCTGGGTCGGTGGCGCGGGCGTCGCGCACGGCTACCGCGGTGATCCGGAGCGAACCGCCACGCGATTCGTCACCCGGGAGGGTATCCGCTGGTACCGCACCGGTGACCTGGCCCGATACCACCCGGACGGCACCCTCGAATTCCTCGGTCGCGCCGACCACCAGGTCAAGATCCGCGGCTTCCGGGTGGAACTCGGCGAGGTCGAGGGTGCGCTGCGCGCCGTCGACGGCGTCCGGAACGCCGTCGCCGCGGTGCTGGGCACCGGCGGCGCCGAGCGCGGCACGCGGCTGCTCGCGGCCGCCGTCGACGCCGAACCCGGTGCGCGCCTCGACGCCGACGCGGTGCTTTCGGCGCTCGCCGACCGGCTGCCGTCGTACATGATCCCGGCGCGCCTGCTGGTGGCCGACGAGCTGCCGCTCACTCCGAACGGCAAGCTCGATCGCCGGGCCGTCACCGACCTTCTGAACCGCGCCGCGGGCGACTCCGCGGATACGGTGGCGCCGCGCACCGATCTGGAACGCGCGCTGACCGACCTGGTCGGCGGGGTGCTGGGGACGCCGTCCGGCGCACTCGGGGTGACCGACGACTTCTTCGCGGCCGGCCTCGACTCGGTCCTCGCCACCACGGTGATCGCCCGGATCCGGGAACTGCTCGACGCCCCGCAGGCGGGCATCGCGGACATGTTCGCCGCCCGTACCGTCGCCGATCTGGCGGCACGCCTGGACGCGGCCGATGCGCGGCCGGGCCGCCTCGAGGAGGTCGCCGGGGTGTACCTGGAGATCGCCGCCCTGGACGAGGACGAGCCCGGCGACGAATCCGGTGGCGACGAATCGGATGCCGGGGAGGTTCGCGCGTGAGCGTCCCGCCCGGGTGCGGAACCCTCCTGGTGCTGGGCGCCGGGCCGAAAGGTGTCGCGGTGGCGGCCAAGGCCCGGGTCCTCGCCGAGCTCGGGCTCCCCGCGCCCCGGGTGGTGCTCATCGACCAGCACACGATCGGCGCCAACTGGCTGCCCCTCGGCGGCTGGACCGACGGCAGGCATCGCCTGGGCACCAGCCCGGAGAAGGACATCGGCTTCCCCTACCGCGGAGGACCGGACCGGGCGAGCGCCGCCGAACTCAACCGGCGGATGCTCGACTACAGCTGGATGAGCTTCCTCGTCGAGCACGGGACCTACGCCGAATGGGTCGACCGCGGGCGGCCGCACCCGCACCACCACGTCTGGGCGCGATACCTGGAGTGGGCGGCGCGTCGTGCCGGGGCCGAATCGATCCGCGGCGAGGTGACGCAGATCGACACCGCCGGCGGGTCCTGGCGGCTGCGCTACACCGGCGGCGACGGCACCACCGCCGAGGTCACCGGCGACGGCCTGATGATCACCGGCCCGGGATCGAGCGCCGAAGCGATGCTGGACGATCCGCGGATGCTGTCGGTGGCCCGGTTCTGGGAACTCGCCGCGCAGCGCGCCATTCCGGCGTCGTCGCGTGCGGCGGTGATCGGCGGCGGCGAGACGGCCGGCTCGGTGCTCGACGAACTGGCCCGGCACGACATCATGACCGTCTCGGCGATCGCACCCGGTGCCACCATCTACACGCGCGGTGAGAGCTACTTCGAGAACGCGGTGTTCAGCGACCCGACCGGCTGGCCCTCGCTGAGCGCCGCCGAACGGCGCGACGTGATCCGCCGGACCGACCGCGGCGTCTTCTCCGTCCGCGTGCAGGAGAACCTGCTGGGCGACAACCGGATTCACCATGTGCGCGGACGCGTGACGCGCGCCCGTGCCGACGGTGACCGCATCGTCCTGGTCCTGGAGAACGACGGCCACGCCCCGGTCGAGCACTCCTTCGATCTGGTCGTCGACGCGACCGGTGGGCGCCCGCTGTGGTTCCTGGAGCTGTTCTCGGCGGCCGCCGCCGATCTGCTGGAACTGGCGCTGCGCGCGCGGCCGCGGACCGAGACCGTGGAGCACGCGATCGGGCACGACCTGGCCGTCATCGAGCTGGATCCGCCGCTCTACCTGCCGAATCTCGCGGGGTTCGCCCAGGGACCGGGTTTTCCCAATCTCAGCTGCCTGGGCGAGCTGTCGAACCGGGTCCTGCGCGGTGCGCGGCAACGGTCCGGAGCCGCAGACCCGGCATCCGTCACCGCAGGAAGTGGAGCACGATGAGCACGCCCGACGCCGCCGAGTACCGGATCGAGCGGGAGATCGTCGACGTCGGTCCCGAGGTGGTGGCGGCCGGACCGCCGCCGGTGCCGCCGCGGGCCGGCGACTTCACGCTGCGGCTCGCGGACCCCGACTCCGATGATCCGCAGCTGCTCGCCGAATGGTTCGCGCGCCCGCATCTGATGGCGACCTGGGACCAGGCGTGGCCGGCCGAGCGCCGCCGCGCGGATCTCGCCTACAAGCTCGCCGGGGACTATGTGCGGCCGGTGATCTTCTCCTACCGGGGCCGCGAGGCCGGCTACCTGGAGCTGTACCGGGTGGCCCGCGACGAGATCGCCCGGCTGTACGACGTCCACCCGCACGACCTCGGCTTCCACGTCGCCACCGCCGACACCGAGCTGCTCGGCCGCGGACTGGTGTCGCAGTTCCTGCTCGACGTCTCCCTCGGGATGCTCGCCGCCGACCCGGAATGCCGGCGCATCACCCTCGAACCGGCCGCCGAGAACGGCCCCATCCGCCGTGCGCTGACCAAACGCGGCTGGATCGACGTCGGCGAGTTCGACGTCCGCCCCGACCGCCGGATCGCCCTGCACATTCTCGACCGGCCCGGCGATCCCTGCCCCGCCGACCAGGAGGAACTCGCGTGAGCACGCCCACCACCACCCCCGACCCCGGCCCGGCGCCGCGCCGCGCCGCCCCCGCGCTGCGCGCCTTCCACCGCCCCGGCACCCCGGAGGCGCCGCTCCTGCTGGTCTTTCCGCACGCGGGCAGCGGCGCGTCGTCGTACCGCGGCCTGTCCGGGCGGGTGTCGTCGCGGTACGAGGTGGCGGTGATGCAGTACCCGGGCCGCCAGGACCGCGGCCGCGAACCGGCCGCGACGGACCTGACGGCGCTCGCGGCCGAGGCCTTCGCCGAGTATTCGGCGCGCTTCGCCGGCCGGCCCGTCGTGGTCTTCGGGCACAGCATGGGGGCGATCGTCGGCTTCGAGTTCACTCGCCTCGCCCGGGACGCCGGTGCCCCGGTGACCATGCTGGTGGCATCGGCCGCGACCGCACCGGGCAAGGTCGTCGACCTGCCTCGGCATCCGACCGACGACGACTCGCTGCTCGCGCACCTGGGTGTGCTGCAGGGTACCGGCGGCGCGGTCCTGGGCGATGCGGCGCTGATGCGGATGGCGCTGCCGGTGCTGCGCGCCGACTACGCGGCGTTCGACACCTACACCTGCCCGGAGACGGTGCGGGTGGACGTGCCGATCCGGGTGATCGGCGGCGCCGACGACCAGGTGATCGCTCCCTATCTGCTGCACGGCTGGTCCGCGCACGCCGACGACGTCACGGTGACCGTCGTCGACGGCGGGCACTTCCATCTCGACGAGCACCCGGAGACCCTCGCCCAGATCCTGCTGGGACTCACGCCGTGAACGATCCGATCGTCATCGCCGGCATGGCGGTGGAGGCGCCCAGCGGGATCGAGAGTCCCGAGGAGTTCCACCGGGCGCTCGCCGAGGGGGCCGATCTGATCGGGCCGATTCCGCGGGACCGCGGCTGGCCGATCGAGCAGTTGCTCTCGCTCGGGCGGCTGCCCGGCTGGGGCGAGGTGCCCGACGCGGGTGGCTTCCTGACCGGCGGCGCGCGGTTCGATCCGCAGTTCTTCGGGCTGAGCCCCCGCGAGGCGGCGGCGATGGACCCGCAGCAGCGCGTCGCGATGCGGGTCGCGTGGCGTGCGCTGGAGAACACCGGGATCGATCCGTCGTCACTGCGCGACACCGAGGTCGGCGTGTACTTCGGGGCGTCGATCACCGAGTACGGGCCGCGGGCGGCCGCGGTCAACGAGTTCAGCGGCCACCGCATCGCGGGTACCGCGCTCGGTGCCGTGGCCGGGCGCGTCTCGCACGCACTGGGCACGATCGGCCCGTCGATGACGGTCGACTCGGCCTGCGCGTCGTCGATCAACGCACTGCACCTCGCGGCCGGCGCCGTCCGCGGCGGCGAATGCGACTGGGCGATCGCCGGCGGCGTGTGCGTGATGGGCTCACCCGCGGCGTTCTTCGAGTTCTCCCGCAACAACGCGCTGGCCCCGGACGGCCGCTGCCACGCGTACGCCGCCTCGGCCGCCGGAACGATCTGGGGAGAGGGCGCGGGCGCGGTGATCGTCGAACGCGCTTCGCGCGCCCGGGAACTCGGGCACCGGGTCTACGGGATCGTGCGGGGCTCGCGGGTGAATCACAACGGCGCTGGCGGGCCGATCGTGGTGCCGAGCGCACAGGCTCAGCGGCGGCTGATCGAGGGCACCCTCGCCGCCGCCGGGGTGGATCCCGCCGACGTCGACTACATCGAAGGACACGGCACCGCGACCCTCGGCGACGCGCTGGAACTCGACGCCCTCGCCCAGACCTACGGTGCCGCGCATCGCCGCGGTGACCCCGCGCTGATCGGCTCGGTCAAGTCCAACGCCGGGCACGCGCAGGCCGCCGCCGGCATGCTCGGGCTGATCAAGGTGCTGCAATCCGCCGGCCACGGCGAACTGCCCGGCACCCGCTTCGCCGAGCACCCGGCCGACGACTTCGACTGGGCCGGTTCGGGACTGGCCCTCGCCGAGGGCACCCGGGAGTGGCCGGCCCGGGACGGACGACGATTCGCCGCCGTCTCCAGCTTCGGCGTGTCCGGCACCAACGCGCACGTCGTGCTGGAGCTACCGGAGGTCGTCGCCGAGGCGCCGGCGGACCGTCCGCGCCACCGGCTGCCCGACGGCCGGGTGCCGGTACTGCTGACCGGGGACGCCCCGGAACTGCTCGTGCAGTCCGCGCGCGAGACGGCCGAGTACCTGCGCGCCCATCCGGAGGCCGGCGCGGCCGACGTCGCCGATCTCCTGCTCACCACTCGCCGCCGGCTGCGGCACCGCGCCGTGGTGGCCGCCGACGGGCGCGAGAACCTGCTCGGGGCACTCGACGCGGTCGCCGAGGGAGTTCCGCATCCGGCGGTGGTCACCGGGACCGCCGCCCGGCGCAAGACGGCCTACGTCTATCCGGGACAGGGCAGCCAGCGTCCCGGCATGGGGGCGCTCGACTACCGCGAGTCGCCCGCGTATCGCGCCGCGGTGGACGAGTGCCACGAGGCCGCGCTGGCGCTCTTCGGGGCGTCGTCGCGCGACTACGTCCTCGGGGACATCACCCGCGACGACCCCGCCGCGTCCGACGTCCGGGTGGTCCAGCCCGCACTGTTCATGCACATGATCGGCCTGACCGCGATGTGGGACGCGGCCGGCGCCCGGCCGGACGCCGTCATCGGCCACAGCCAGGGCGAGATCGCCGCGGCGGTCCGCAGCGGCGCGATGACCCTCGACGAGGGACTGGTCATCGTCACCGAACGGGCCCGGCTGGTGTACGAGCTGGCCCCGCGCGGCTACACCATGGCCGTGCTCGGCGTCGACCAGGACGAATGCGAACGGATCCTCGCCCGCAACTCCGGCTGGGCGGAACTGTCGGTGGTCAACTCGGCGCACCTGCTGTGCATCTCCGGTGAGCGGCAGATGGTCCTCGGGATCATCGAGGCCCTGGAGGCGGAGGGGAAGTTCGCCCGGGAGATCCGTGTCGAGTACCCCGCGCACACCAGCGTGGTCAGCCGCTACCAGCCGGAATTCCTGGAGGTGCTGGCCCGGTATCCGATCGGCGAACGCTTCGCGCCCGGCGAACTGCCCTGCTACGGCGCCACGCTCGGTGAGCCGATCGACGCATCGATGTCGCTGGGCGACTACTGGTTCTGGAACCTGCGCAACCGGGTCCGCTTCGACGCGGCGATCGCCCGTGCGGCGGCCGACGGCGTGGAGGTCTTCATCGAGATGGCCGAGAATCCGACCCTCGCGCTCGCGATGGCGGAGACCCTCTCGGGGGTCGAGCGGCCCACGACGGTGCTCGCCACCCGCCGCCGCGACTGCGAAGACCTCGCCCTGTTCACGCGGAACGTGGCCACTCTCGCCGTCGCCGATCGGGACTTCGACTGGTCGGCGCTCGCCGCCGATCCGGCCCCGTCCGGGCCGGTGCTCGACGGTTTCCCGAACACGCCGATGCGCCGCACCCACCTGTGGGCCGACCGCGACGCGGGACTGTTCGACGCGGTGAACCGGCTCGGTGCTCCGGCGCCCGGCCGGGACGCGCGGGTGCTCCTGCGGCGCTGGGAACGGCTCACGCAGCGGACCCTGCTGCCGCCTCGCCGCATGGCGGTCCTCGACCCCACCGGCCGCTGCGCGTCGTGGGCCGAGGCGCTGTGCGCGTCGGCGGGGGAGCAGGGGGCGCGGGCGGAGCCGGTCGTGCCCGGCGAACCGCTGCCGGACGGCACCGACACGCTGGTGCTGCTGGTCCCCGAGCAGGACTCCGGGCCGGCCGCCGAGTCGATCGCGGACGTGCTCGCCGACGCCGCCTGGCATGGCGCCGGTGAGTTGCCGCGCGAGTTCGTCTGCGTCACCGTGCGGGCGGTGGCCGTCACCGACGACGAAGATCCCGATCCGGTCGGCGCCGCGGTCGCCGCGGCCCTGCGCTGCGGTGCGGCCGAATTCACCGGTACCCGGTTCCGGCAGGTCGACGTCGCCGATCCGCTCGACGGCCGGGCGCTGGTCTCGGCGCTGCACGTCGACGCCCCGGAGCTGGCGGTGCGCGACGGCGGACTGTTCGCGAAGGTTCTCGAGGAGATCGCGGACGACGCGCCGGACTGGACCCCCGAAGACCTCGCCCACGTGTTGATCACCGGCGGTACCGGTCGCCTCGGCGTCGAATTCTGCGAGCACCTGGCCGCCCGCGGCTCGGGCCGGATCACCCTGATCTCGCGGTCCGGCGGCGACGACGGCACCCGGGCCCGGATCGCCGGGATCACCCGCCGCCACCGGGTGCCGGTGGACGTGATCCGGATGGACCTGACCGAGCCCTTCGACTCCGCTCAGGAACCACCGGGCGAGATCGCCGCGCACCTCGACGCCCTCGATGTGCCGGTGACGCTGGTGGTGCACGCCGCGCTCGACTACGTCTCCGCCGACCTGGCCGCCGTCGGTCGCGAGGACGTGCGGCGCGCGCTCGACGCCAAGGCCGCCGGGCTGCGGCGCGTCCTCGGCGCGGTCGGCGACGGCCTGCGCGGTGTGCTGATGTGCTCGTCCCTGGCGGCGACACTCGGCGGACGCGGACAAGCGCTCTACGCGGCGGGCAACGCGCTGCTCGAGGCCGAGGCCGCCGCGCTTCGTCGTCGCGGCGTTCCGGCGACCGCGGTCGCCTGGGGGCTGTGGCGGACGGTCGGACCGCTCGACGACGACGCCGTGACGCGGGTGACGGCGACCGGCGTGATCCCGATGGCGCCGGACGTCGCCCTCGCCGCCGGGGCGCGGCCGCGCGGCGCCGACCCGATCGTGATGAGCGCCGACTGGCCTGCGCTGCGCGAGTTGCTCGCGCTGTCCGGACAGGACGGGTTGCTGGGCGAGGTCGGCGCGGCGGCGCCCGCACCCGAGGCGACCGCGGTCGTCGAGGCGGAGCCGGAGACCCCGGAAGAACCGCCGATCGCCGAACCGGTGGCCGTGCCGGACACGGCCGTCCCCCGGGATCTGGCCGGCGCGCTGTGCGCCGAGCTGGCGGCCGCGATGGGAATGGCCGCGTCCGACCTGGACCCGCAGTTGCCGCTGGTGGCGCTCGGGCTCGATTCGCTGCAGGCCCTCGACTTCCGCAAACGCGTGAAGGGCACGCTGGGCCACGACCTCCCGGTGGAGGCCATCCTCGGCGGCGCCACCTTGGACGAGGTGGTCGAACTGATGACGGCCGCCTGACCTCCGCCCGGTCGGGCGGCCCCTCGCCCGTCGAGCCGCGCGAGTCCCCGCAGCCCGTAGCCCGTTGAGCCGATCGAGCCTCCATAGCCCGTTGAGCCGATCGAGCCGCTAGGCGAGATCGAGTCGAAACGCGCCCCCTGATGGTGGGTCGTTTCGACTCGGCCGGGCCTTGGGGGCCCGTCCGGCTCAACGGGCTGTGGGCTGGTCGTTGAGCGGATCGGGCTGCGGCCCGCCCGTTGAGCCGATCGAGCGTCCGTGGCCCGGTGAGCGGATGGAGCCTCTGTAGCCCGTTGAGCCGTTCCGAGCCCCGCAGGGCGAGGAGCGTGTCGAAACGCACTGTGGTGGTGGTTCGTTTCGACTCGGCCGGGCCCTGGGGCCCGTCCGGCTCAACGGGCTGTGGGCTGGTCGGGCCGTGTGCCCGCCCTCTGAGCCGATCGAGCCTCCGTAGCCCGGTGAGTGGATGGAGCCGCTGTGGGCCGACCGAGTACCCGCGAGCGGTAGGTCTGACTTCGTCTAATAAGGTAAGCCTTTGTTAAAATCAGGGAATGGCGAATGACCTCTCCGCGCGCAAGAAAGAACTGCTCAAGCGGCGTCTGGAAGCGCGTGGCCTGCGAGCGGCGGAGACCCCCGGGCCGGCGCGGCAGCGCGCGGAGGGAGAGCGGACGCCGATGCCCGCCGGGCTCGCCCGGCTGTGGTTCATCGGGCACCGCGATCCGTCGGACACCACACTCAACGTCGGTGTCGCGTTCGCGCTGACCGGTGACGTCGACGCCGGCCGACTGCGCCGGGCGTTCGGCGCGGTGGCGGCAAGGCATCAGCCGCTGCGCGCCACCTACGACTCCGACGCCGACGGCGTCCCGGTGATGGTGCATCACGACGCGGTCGAGGTGCCGTGGACCGAACACGACCTGAGCCAGGACGGGCCGTTCGACGACGAGACCGTGCGTCGCCGGGTGCGGGTCCTCGCTCAGCGCGACCAGAACCGGCCGTTCGACCTGCGGCGCGAACCACCGCTGCGGGTCACGCTGATCCGCTGCGCGGACCGGCATGTGCTGCTGTTCACCGTCCACCACATCGCCTGGGACGACGAGTCCTGGCGGGTGCTGTTCGACGATCTCGCCGCCGCCTACACCGGCATCGAGCGCGAGCCGTCGCCGGTCGCCTTCGCCGATGCGGCGCACCCGGACGCCGAACGGATCGCCGCGGATCTGGACTACTGGCGCCGGGAGCTCTCGCCGGTGCCTGCTCCGCTCGACCTGCCGCCGCTGCCCGTGCGAGCCGCCGAAGCGGCCCCGGCGAACGGACACGTCGCCGTCGACCTTCCGCCGGAGGTCCTCGAGCGCGCCGCGGCGGTGGCCCGCACCGCGGGAACCACCCGATTCGCGGTGGTCGCCGCAGCCACCCTCGCCTTCCTGCAGCGGACCTTCGGCACCGCCGGCGAGGACCTGCTGCTCGCCGTCCCGGCCACCACGCGGCCGGACGGTGCGCACGAGCTGATCGGCTACTTCGGAAACTCGCTGCTGCTGCGCGGAACGGTGACCCCGGAGACCGTCTTCGCCGAGCTCGCCCGGGACACCGGACAGCGGCTCGCCGACGGCCTCGCCGCGTCGGAGGCACCGATCGACCAGGTGGTCGCGGCACTCGGCCGCGCCGGGGGCGACGGCCTGACCGGCCTGGTCGGCGCGAGCCTGTCGGCGCGCAGCGAGATGGCGCCGGTGCCGCTCGGCGACGCCGAACTGACCCACTTGCCCGAACTGGCCGCCACCAACAGTCAGCTGCCGGTGGAGTTCACCCTGGTCGACGGCGGCGTCCCCCGGCTGGAACTGGAGTACGACGTCCGGCGGTTCGGCGAGCCGGTAGCCCGCGGCCTGGTCGCCGCGCTCGCCGGATTCCTCGACGCGGCGGTCACCGCGCCGGATACCGTCGTCCGCGGTCTCCCGCTGCTCACCGGACCGGCGCGCGAGGCGGCACTCGCCGCCGCCCTCGGCCGGCCGGTGCGGCCCGGCGCGCACACTCTGGTCGACCTGCTGGCGGCGGCCGTCGCCGCGCGGCCCGCGCATCCCGCGCTGGTCGCCGACACCGAGACCCTGACGTACGCGGACCTGGACGAACGATCCAACCGGCTCGCCCGCTGGTTGCTGGCCCAGGGCGTGGGGCCGGGTGACATCGTCGCTCTCCGGCTGCCTGCCGGCACCGGCTTCGTGGTCGCCGTGCTCGCCGTCCTGAAGGCCGGTGGCGCCTACCTGCCCGTCGATCCGGACTATCCGGCCGACCGCATCGCGTTCGTCCTGACCGACGCGGCCCCGGCACTGGTGCTCGACGCCGAGAACGCCGCCGATCCGGCGGCCGGGTTCAGCGCCGCGCCGCTCACCGACGACGAGCGCGGCGGACCGATCGCGCCGGAATCGCTCGCGTACGTGATCTACACCTCCGGGTCCACCGGTACGCCCAAGGGCGTCGGCGTGGAGCATCGCGCCATCGCCGAACACCTGCGGGCGATGGACGCGCTGGGCGTCGTCGGCCCCGGCGACCGGATGATCCAGACCTCGTCGGTCAGCTTCGACGCGTCGATGTTCGAGATCTTCGCCACCCTGACCTCGGGGGCGACGCTGGTGCTGCCGCGCCCGAAGGCGCTCACCGACATCGCGTACATCGCGTCGATCCTGGTCCGCGAGCAGGTGACCGTGATGCACATGGTGCCGAGCCTGCTCTCCACCTTGCTGCTGATCCCCGAGGTGAAGCAGTGGACCACGCTGACCACCGTCCCGGTCGGCGGCGAGGCGCTCGCCGGTGACGTCGCCGACGCCTTCACCACCGCCTTCACCGCCGCGCTGAGCAACAACTACGGCCCCACCGAGGCGGTGGTCGCCGCCACGCACTTCCCGGTCGACGGCCCGCAGGGCGGGCGGACGGTGCCGATCGGCCGCCCCAACCCCGGCGTCGCCGCGTACCTGCTCGACGCCGCGCTGGCACCGGTTCCCGACGGCGTGGTCGGCGAGATCTACCTCGGCGGCGATCAGCTGGCCCGCGGCTATCTCGGGCGTCCCGGCCTGACCGCCGAACGCTTCGTCGCCGATCCGCATCGGCCCGGAGCACGCATGTACCGCACCGGCGACCTCGCCCGCCGCACGGCGAGCGGCGACCTGGAGTTCGCCGGGCGTGCCGACGGCCAGGTCAAGATCCGCGGCCACCGCATCGAGCTCGGCGAGATCGAAGCGGTGCTCGCCGGGGCCGCGGGCGTGGCGCGGGCGCTGGTCGTCGTCGACCGCGGCGGGCCCGACGATCGGTTGCTCGCCTACGTGGTGCCCGGCGATCCGGCGGCCGACCCGGAGGCGATCCTCGGTCACGCCCGGGCGTCGCTCCCTGCGCCCCTGGTCCCCGACGCGGTGGTGCTGATCGACGAGGTCCCGGTGACCGTGCACGGCAAGCTCGACCTCGCCGCGCTGCCGGTCCCGGACCTCGCCGCGACCGAGTTCCGGGCGCCCTCGACCCCCGCACAGGAGCGGGTCGCCGCGGTCTTCGCCACACTGTTCGACGCCGAACGCATCGGCGTGGACGACTCGTTCTTCGCCCTCGGTGGGCACTCGCTGCTCGCCGCGCGGCTGGTCACGGCGCTGAGCGCCGAGTTCGGGGTGCCGGTGGACGTGCGCCTGCCGTTCGACCATCCGACCGTCGACGGGCTGGCCGCGGCGCTGACCGACCTGGTCGCCGAGCGGCTGGGCGTCGATCTCGACGCGGCCGACGACTGGGCCGACGACTGGGCCGACGACGACTTCGGCGGGGTGTCCCTGGGCGAGGTGTCCCCGGTTGAGCCGACGGCGCCGCGCGCCGTGACCCGGCCGCCGCTGCGCGAGGTCGTCGCCGACGATCCCGCGCCGCTCGCCTTCTCCCAGCTCGCGATGTGGTTCGCGCATCGTTTCTCCGGGCCGTCGCCGGCGGGGCACATCCCGCTCGCATTCACCCTCGACGGCCCGGTCGACGACGCCGCGCTGGGTGCGGCCCTGCAGCGCGTGGTCGACCGCCACCCGGCGCTGCGGACGTCGTTCCACGAGCGCGCCGGACTGCCGGTGCAGCGGGTCGCCGACCGGGCCGAGCCGATGCTCGACGTGCGCCGCGTCGACGACATCGAGGCGGCACTGGCCGCGGCGGGCGCGCAGACCTTCGACCTGGAGGCCGCGCCGCTGGTGCGCGCCGCGCTGCTGCGCGGCGCCGACGAGGCGCAGGTGCTGTCGCTGGTGTTCCACCACCTCGTCGTCGACCATGCGAGCGTCGAGCTGATCGTCGACGATCTGGTCGCCGAGTACCGGGCCGCCGCGGCGGGCCGGCCGGCCCTGCCGCCGTACGACGGACCGAGCTACCGGGCGTACGCCACCTGGCAGCACCGGCTGTTCGGGGTGGCCGCCGATCCGGCGGCCGGTGGGCGATACGGGCAGGCGGAGCTGGATCACTGGCGGACACGGCTCGCCGGGATCCCGGACGAGATCCTGGTGGCCGCCGACCGGCCGCGCCCCGACGGGCTGTCGCGGCGCGCGGTGATCGCCGACACCGAACTGACGCCGGACGCGCGGGCGCGCATCCGGACCGTCGCCGATCGGGCCGGGGTGAGTGAATTCATGGCGGTCACCGCGGCGCTCGCCGCGACCCTGACAACGCTGGGTGGCGGCACCGACGTGGTGATCGGCACCCCGTCGGCCGGTCGCGACGACCCGGACACGCACCGCCTGGTCGGGCTGGTGGCCGACATGGTGCCGCTGCGCAACGACCTCTCCGGCGACCCCACCCTGCACGACGCCCTGCGCATCAGCCGGGATGCCGTGCTCGACGCCTTCGCACACCAGGACACGCCGATCGAACGGCTCGTCGAGGCGCTGAATCCGCGCCGTACCCGCGCTCGGAACCCGCTGTTCCAGACCATGATCCACTTCCGCGATCGCAGCGCCGACGTCGACGGACGCCCCCTGTCCGGCGACGGTTCGACGACGCTCACGCTGCGCCCGATGGTGATGGACACCTCGCTGCTCGACCTCAACGTGATGGCCACCGTCACCGCCGACGGCGGGCTGCACCTGCGGCTGGTGGCCGCCGCCGACCTGTACGACGAGGACACCGCGGCGGTCGTCGCCGACCGGCTCGCCGCCGTCCTCACCGCCGTCGGCGCCGCACCCGAGACCCGGCTCAGCGCACTCGGCCTGCCCGGACTTCCCGCGACGCTCGGCCCGGCCGACCACGGAGACGACCCGGCACGACTGGCCGCCCTCATCGCCGAACGGGCGCCGCGCCGAGTCCAGGCGCGCCCGGCCACGCTCGCCGCACTCCCGCACACCGGGTCGACGCACTGTCCGTCGGTCACCGTCTGGATCGTCGACGGTCCGGGCGCGCCGGACGGGCTGGCCGAGACGCTGCGGGCACTCGCGCCGTCGTCGCACGTCATCGACAACCACGGCGGTGCGACGGCGGCCGTCGCCGAGGCGATGCCCGCACTCGGCGGTGAGCCGAACACCCCGACGCAGCGAGCACTGGTCACCATCCTCGCCGAACTGGTCGACGTCGACGGCCTCGGCGTGGACGACAACTTCTTCGCGGTCGGCGGCGACAGCGTGATCTCCATCCAGTGGTGCGCGCGGGCCGCGGCCGCCGGGATCGCGCTCACCCCGCAGCAGGTGTTCGACTGCTACACCATCGCCGAACTCGCCGAGGCGGTCGACGCCGCGGCGGCCGCCGCTTCGGCCGATCCCGTCGCTGAAGTGGCCGACGAGCCCGCCGAATCCGCACCGATGAGCGCCTCGGGGCTGAGCGCGGATGCGCTCAGCGCCCTCGGCGCGGCCTGGGAGGCCCGCCGATGACCGCGCAGATCGAGGACGTGATGGCGCTCTCGCCGCTCCAGGCGGGCCTGTTCTCGCTGTCCGAGATGGCCGGCGACGGCCTGGACGTCTACAGCATGCAGTTCGTCGTCGAGATCTCCGGCCCGCTGCGGCCGGAGACACTGCGCGAGAGCCTCGCCGAACTGCTGCGGCGGCACCCGAACCTGCGGGTGAGCCTGTGGGACACCGACGTTCCGCAGCCGGTGCAGATCGTGCCGTCGCACGTCGAGCTGCCGTGGCGGACGATCGCCGTCGACCTCACCGACTTCGACGCACTCGCCCGCGCCGAACGCGCCCAGCGCTTCGACCTGCGGCGCGGCCCCGCGCTGCGGGTGGTGCTGGCCGACCTCGGCGGCGACCGGCGCCGCCTCCTGCTCACCGCCCACCACATCCTGATGGACGGGTGGGCCGTCGCGGTCTTCTTCTCCGAACTCCTCGCGATCTACAACGACGACGGCTCCGCGCGTTCGCTGCCGCCCGCGCGGCCCTACCGCGACTACATCGCCTGGCTCGCCCGGCAGGACTCGGGTGCCGCCCTCACCGCCTGGGCCGCCGAACTCGACGGGGCATCGCCGCTGCTCCTGGGGTCGCCCGGCACCCCGGTCACCGAACCGGTCCGCCGTCGCGGCGCGCTCGACGCCGGGGCCACCGGCGCGCTCACCGGCTGGGCCGCCGGACTCGGGCTGACCCCGGCGACGGTGGTGTCGTACGCGTGGGCGCTCGTCCTGGGCCGTCTCGCCGGTACCCACGACGTCGTCTACGGCACCACCATCTCCGGCCGCCCGCAGTCGCTGCCCGGCGCCGAGCAGATGGTCGGCCTGTTCATCAACACCGTGCCGACCCGGGTGGTCGTCGACGACGAGCGGACGATCGCGCAGGCATGCCGCGACCTGCAGCGGACCTCCGCATCGCTGCGCGATCTCGGGCACGTCGGACTCGCCGAGATCGCCCGCGCCGCCGGGGCCCCGGCGGGCGGCCTGTTCGACACCCTCTTCGTCTTCGAGAACGCACCCATCGGCAGCGCCACCGGCCCGGTCTCCGCGGCCGACGGCACCCGCTTCCTGCCGCTCGCCATGGAATCTCTCGCCCACTACCCGCTGACCGTGGCCGCGTATCTGCTCGACGGCGAGCTGGTCGTGATGACCGAGTCGATTCCGGACGCGCTCGGCGGGATCGACCCGGCCGCCGTCGTGGACCGGCTGCTCGCGGTGCTGCGCGCGCTGCCGACGTGCGGTGACGCGCGGCCGTCGCAGATCGACGTCCTGCTGCCGCGCGAGCGGGACCGCGCGCTGGCGCCGCCCCGCGGCCCGGCCCTGCCGGCGGGGGAGGAGACCGCGATCGGGCGGTTCGTGGCGCAGGTGCATAGCGCCCCGGACGCCGTCGCCCTGGTCGGCGAGGACGTGAGCTGGTCGTACCGGGAACTGCTGGGCCGTGCGCGGCGGCTCGCGGCCGATCTGCGGTCGGCGGGGGCGGTCGCCGAGAACGTCGTCGCGATCGGGCTGCCCCGGTCGGCCGACTCGATCGTCGCGATCCTCGGGACCATGCTGGCCGGTGGCACGTACGTGCCGGTCGATCCGGCGCTGCCCGGGGAACGGGTGCGACTTCTGCTGGAGCGTTCGGGGGCGTCGTACGTGGTGGCGCGACCCGATTCGTCGGTGGCCGCACAGGCCGGGGATCGCCGGGTGCTGGACGTCTCCGGGGAGGCCGCGGAAACGGCGGAGCTCCCGGAGATCGGCGTGCGCCGCGACTGTGCCGCCTACGTGATCTTCACATCCGGGTCCACGGGCGAGCCCAAGGGCGTCGTCGGCACGCAGGGCGCGCTGGCCAGCTACGCCCGCGACCACGCCGACCGGGTGCTCGCCCCGGCCCGGGCGAAGCTCGGCCGGCCGCTGCGGGTGGCGCACGCGTGGACGCTGTCGTTCGATGCGTCGTGGCAGCCGCTCGCCGCGCTGCTCGACGGCCACGAGGTCCACCTGTTCGGCGAGACCGAGATGCGCGACGCCGGGCTGCTGGTGCGGGCTCTCGCCGCGCGGCGGATCGACCTGATCGACACCACGCCGTCGATGTTCGGCCAGCTGTCGGCCGCCGGACTGGTGTCCGGTGACGCCGATGCGGCCGGCCTGACCGCCCTGGCTCTCGGCGGGGAGGCCATCGGCCCGCCGCTGTGGCGCCGGCTCGCGGCGCTGCGCAGCACCGACGTCTACAACTGCTACGGACCCACCGAGACCACGGTCGAGGCGCTGGTCGCGCGGGTCGCGGACTCGCCCGGTCCGACCGTCGGCGGCCCGACCGACCGGATGAGCGCCCGCGTTCTCGATCCCTACCTGCGCCCGGTGCCCGACGGCGTGCTCGGCGAGCTGTACCTCACCGGCGCACAGGTGACCCGCGGCTACGCCGGCGCCCCGGCGCTCACCGCGGCACGGTTCGTCGCCGATCCGCACGTGCCCGGCGCCCGCATGTACGCCACCGGCGACCTGGTGCGCTATCACGCCCGCGGCGACCTCGAATTCGTCGGCCGCCGCGACGACCAGGTGAAGATTCGCGGCTACCGGATCGAACTCGGCGAGGTCGAGACCGGGCTGCGCGGCCTGCCGGGCGTGCGGGAGGCCGCGGTGGTGGTCGCCGCCCGGCCGACCGGACCGGCGCTGGTCGGCTTCGTGACCGGTGACGGGCTGCGCGCGGACGGTCTGCGCACGCGTCTCGCCGACCACCTGCCCGCCCACCTGCTTCCGGCCCGGATCGTGCTGCTTCCGGTGCTGCCGACCAACGTCAACGGCAAGCTCGACGCCGGAGTGCTCGCCGAGTCGGCGGCCGCGGCGCTCGCACCCGCCGGCGACGGTGCCGATCTCACGCCGGAGCAGGCGAGCGTCGCCGATGCGGTCGAACGGGTGCTGGGTGTCCGGCCCGGCCCGGACGACGACTTCTTCGATCTCGGCATGGATTCCATCGTGGCGATGGCCCTGGTCACGGGTCTGCGTGACGGGGGACTACGGGTCGCCGCGCGCGACGTGCTCGCCAATCCGACCGTGCGCGACCTGGCCGAGGCGCTCGCCGTCGCCGAGCGGGCGGAGCGGCGGGCCGCCGCCCGCGAGTACGGTGTGGTGCCCCGGCTTCCGGTGGTGGCGTGGATGCACGAGGGCGGGTACTTCCGCCGCTTCACCCAGACCGTGCTGCTCACGCTGCCGGACGGCCTGGCCGACGACGACCTGTGGGCGGTGCTGCAGGCGGTGATCGACGCGCACGACATGCTCCGGGCCACGCTGGACGGCGAGGTACTGGCGACCCGGCCGCCGGGCGCCGTCGACGTCGCCGCGCTGGTCGCTGAGGGCGTGCTCACCGCGATGCCCGCCGGCGACGGCGCCGGTGTCTCGCGCGAAGCGATCACGCGGGCCGCGCACCGCGCCAACGATCACGTCGACCCAGCCGCCGGCCGCATGCTGTCCGCGGTCAGGCTCACCGCCGATGGCGGGCACGTGCTCCTGCTGGCGATCCACCACCTCGCCGTCGACGCGGTGAGCTGGCAGGTCTTGTTCACCGACCTGTTCGAGGCCGGCATCGCCGTCACCTCGGGTCAGCCGATCGAGCTGATGTCCGAGTACACCGACTACCGGTCGTTCGCGCAGCTCGTGGCGCGGCGCGCGACGTCCGGTGCGGTCGAGGCGCAGCGCGGGTACTGGCGGCGGCAGGTGACCGGGCCCGATCCGGTGATCGGGCATCGCCGGACCGCGATCGGGACGGACACCTGGGCCGACCTCCGTTCGCACGTCGTGCTGTCCGGGCACGACGAGACCGCGCGCGTGCTGGCGGCCGCCGGCCGCGAGCGAGGTGTCCGGGAGTTCCTGCTGGCCGCGCTGGCGACGACGCTGTCGGCGTGGCGGACCGAACGCGGCCAGGACGCGCGGGCCGGGGTGCTGGTCGCGCTGGAAGGACATGGCCGCGAGGACCGGGTGGTCGGCGACGACGTCGACACCGGCCGCACGCTCGGCTGGTTCACCACCGTGTTCCCGGTGCGGATCGGTCTCGGTCGTGCCGTCGGCCCGGCCGGGCTCTGTGACGACGCCGACGGCCGTCGGGAGCTGCTCGACGCCGTCGCCGCCGAGGTGGCCGCGGTGCCGAACCACGGCCTCGACTACGGTCTGCTCCGCTACGACCGCGCCGACGAGGTACTGACCGCCGCCGATGAGCCGCAGATCGAGCTCAACTATCTGGGCCGCTTCGACCTCGGGATTCCGGGTGGCGGAGCCGGCGCCGCGTGGGCGCCGATCACCGACCTCGACGTGAACGAGGCGTTGCCCACCGACCCCGAGCCCGACCTGCCGCTGCGCTACACGATCGACCTGGTGTGCGTGGTCCGCGCCACCGACGACGGCCCCCAGCTGGTCGCCAACTGGCGCTACGCGTCGGGCGCGATCAGCGAGGCCGCCGTGGCGCGGCTGGGACGGCTCTGGTCCGAGGCGGTGGCCGCCCTGGCCGCTTCCGCCGACCGTTGAGCCGGTGCCCAGTAGCCCGTTGAGCCGTGTCGAAACGCGCCTGTCGGTGGGTCTTTTCGACTCGCCCCTCGGCTAGCGCCTCGGGTCGGCTCAAAGGGCTGTAGAGCAGTCGCCCGTCGTGCCGGTGGCTGTGTGTAGCCCGTTGAGCCGGTGAGGAACGAAGTGACGAACCGTGTCGAAACGTACCCCGGATTGGTGGGCGTTTCGACTCGCCGCCTCGCCCTGGCGGGCTCGGTGGCGGTTCAACGGGCTGTTGGGGGGTCCGTTGTAGCTCGTTGAGTCGGTGAGGAGCGAGGTGACGAGTGGTGTTGAAACGCGCCTGTCGGTGGGGCTTTTCGACTCGTCCCTCGGCTGGCGCCTCGGGTCGGCTCAAAGGGCTGTAAGACAGCAGCCTGTCGGGCTGGTTGCTCCAGCAGCCCGTTGGGCTGGTGGCTGCGGGTAGCCCGTTGAGCCGGTGAGGAGCGAAGCGACGAACCGTGTCGAAACGACCCCCGACAAGCCGCCGTCAATCGGTCTGAGAACGGCGCTTCCCGCGCCTCGCCGACAGTCCCGGCAGCAGGTCGAAGCGCCCGTCGATCACGGCTTGGCGCTTGGCGCGGCTCCATCCGTGGAGTCGTCGTTCCATCGCCCACGCGTCCTGAATGTCCGGGAACTCTTGGCTGAACACGAGTTCCACCGGTAGTCGTTTCGACGTGTACACGGCTCCGCGGCCGCTCTGATGCTGCGCGATCCGCGGTCCCAGGTTCCGGGTGCTCCCGACGTACAGACTGTCGTCGGAACATCGGAGTATGTACAGATATGCCCCCATGAATCGAGTGTCGGCGGTCGATCGCCCGTACGCCACCCGGTTGTCCACAGGTGGAGGCGAACCCTGTGGACAACTATCGTCGAGGTGGTCTTTTCGACACGCCCCTCGGCTGGCGCCTCGGGTCGGCTCAAAGGGCTGTAAGACAGGCCGCACCGTGTCGAAACGACCCCCGGCCTACGACTCCCTCCGCGAGCCGACGACGAAGCTGCCCACGATGCACTCGGCGAGCTCGTCGCGACCGGTGGCGTCGGCGAAGGCGGCGGTGTCGCCGTAGCCCTGGGCGACGCCGCCAAGGCCCATCGCGGTCGCCGCGAGGTACAGCGTCTGGGTCAGGACGCCGACGTGTTTGAGGATCACCGCGTAGGGCATCGACTCATAGGTCCACATCAGGCGGCCGGTGCGGGCGGCGAGCGCGAGCAGCACCTGTGGCTGATTCTGGTCGGCGAGGGTGTACGCCGCGGGCGCGAGCAGCCGCTGGACGGCGTCGTCGTCGAACTCGGCGACCGGTTCCAGGGCGTGCGCGAACGAGTCGTAGTGGTACATGCCCGGCGCGATGCCGTCGACGCTGCGGATCACCGGGTACACCTCGAGCTCGTACAGCGACCCGCCGGACGGATACGGCCGTGACGGGAGCTCCTCGGGCACCGGCCGGTCGGGGCCGACGGTGCGGACCGACCGGGTGCGCGCGCAGCGGTACAGCAGTTCGCCGAGCTGCGCAGCGGTGAGCGGGTGGTCGTCGTCGAAGCTGCGGGTGGAGACACGGTCGTCGATCACCGCGGCCAGCGGCGGGTCGTTCCGGTAGCGGTCGTCCAGGTCTGGTGCGGGCAGCGGTAACGGGACGCCCGGGTACGGTTCCGGCCGCGCGGGGAGCGGTTCGAAGCGTCCGTCGGCCCATTTGGTGGGCCCGAAGTCGCCCCACGCGGTGCCGCGGTCTCCGACGGTGCTGCGGCGGTGAAACCACAGCTCGTGGGGCCGCCAGCCCGCCGTGGACAAGGCCGCGTCTTCCTCGGCCGGGTCGGCAACGGCGTGCCCGGTCCAGCGCAGATCGGTCCACAGGCGCGCGGTGAGGGCGTCGTCACCGGAGGCGAGACCCGTCACGATCGCGACGGCGCGCGGTCCGGTCAGCACCACGTCGCACCAGGCGCGCGGGTTCTCCGCGACCAGCCGGTCGCCGTCGCGGCGCAGCACGGTGAACTTCGACAGCGCGTAACTCCCCGGGGCGGTGGGCGCCGGGCGCGGTCCGGGGGCGGCGCGGAACGGCCGGATCGAGTACTCGCCGGGGACGTCGACGGTGAGCACGCCGCTGCTCAGCAGCCGGTCGAGGAGTTCGGCTACGTCGCCGGGCGGCTCGGTGTCGAAGCGGACCGGTCCGCGCCCGAGCGCCTTGAGCGCCGCGCCCTGCTTCCCGGTCAGTCCGGTGAGGCGTTCTCCCGACGGCAGGAGGGTGGCGGTTCCGGGTGAGCCGAGCACCGCGCTCGCGGGTGGCTGCCACGCGTAGACGACGCACTCCGCGTCGGTGAGGCTGGACGTCATACGACTAGATTAGTCGAGCCTTACCTAAGGTCCCGAGTGCGCGGGGTCTGGGTTGCGGCGGACGGCTCGGCGCACGACCTCGCCCGCCACTGAGCCGGTGGTCTCCGCGCGCCGGCTGAGCCGGTCGAGCCCGCCAGGGGCGAGAGCCCGAGCGACCGCGAGACCTGAGACCGTCACATCTGTTGGTCGGCGACCAACAGAAGTGACGGTCTGAGAACCGTGCAGCCGAGAGTGGGCGGACCCTGCGATGCCTCAGTCGCCGAAGCCCGGCGACGAAACGTCCAGGACCAGCGGGGCGTGGTCGCTCGCACCGGCGGCGGCGCGCGCATCCGTGTCGATGAAGGCGTCGAAGATCCGGTCGTCGAGCGCGGGGGAGCAGAGGGCGAAGTCGATGCGCATGCCCTCGTTCTTGGCGAAGCGGCCCGCCGTGTAGTCCCAGAAGGTGTACACGCCGGGACCGGGGGCGAACGGCGCGGCGCTGTCGACGAATCCGGCGGCACCGAACCGGGCGAACGCGGCCCGCTCGGCGGGGGTCACGTGGGTGCGTCCGGCGAAGTACTCGGGATCCCACACGTCGTCGTCGGTGGGTGCGACGTTCCAGTCGCCGGCCAGCACCACCTGGGCGGCCGGGTCGTGCCCGAGTTCCAGGCCGGTCACCCCGGAGAGGGCGTCGAGCCAGGAGAGCTTGTAGGGGAAGTGCGGGTCGTCGAGTGCGCGGCCGTTCGGCACGTACAGGCTCCACACCCGGATCCCGCCGCAGGTCGCCGAGATCGCGCGGGCCTCCGGTGCCGCGCCGGGCCGTGGCACGGGCTGGCCGTCGAAACCGCGGTGGACGTCGCTCAGGCCGACCCGGGACGCGATCGCCACGCCGTTGTAGCCGCCCTCACCGTGCAGGGCGACGTCGTAGCCCTCGGCGAGGAAGCTCATCACCGGGAACTGGTCGTCGTGGCACTTGGTCTCCTGCAGCGCGAGCACGTCGATCGCGTGCCGCGTCATCCACGCGACCACCTGCTCGCTGCGGGCGCGGATGGAATTCACGTTCCAGGTGGCGATGCGCATCAGCGGTCCCCCGGGGCGTCCGGCTCGGCGGGATGGGTGAGAAGCACCGTCGGCGTCCCGGCCGCGGTCCACCGCCGGCGCACGGCGCCGAGCCGGTCCGGCGTGGTCCGCAGCACCAGCGCGTACTCGAGTGCTGCGGGACGGTCCGCGTTGTCGGCGTACGGCGTGCGGTAGCGGTCGCGGTACTGCGGCTGCGACTGCGCGAACCAGGTGAAGACCCGGTCCGGCGCATCGGCCAGCAGTTGCTCCGCGTGGTCGACGACGGTCAGGAAACCGCCCGGCACCGAACCGGTGGCGGTGACCAGCGGCGCCGGGTGCCCATCCAGGTCGGTCATGCAGTCGTTGAAGGCGTCCATGCCCCAGCCGAAATACCCGGGGAAGTCCCACGCTTCGGCGAACTGGCCGAACAGGCCGTCGGTGGTGCGCATCAGGGCGCCGTCGAGCCGTCGCACCACCAGCCGATGCTGGACGTCGATCGACGGGGTGACCGGCGCCGTGGTCACCGCGACGGCCGGGCCGCCGGTGCGGGTGGCGTGCAGGAAGCGGTTCAGCGTGGTGCTCATGCCGACGGTCCCCGGATCTTGATGAAGGTGCGGTAATGGTCGAGCGTGTACCAGGCCGAGCCGTCGTCGGCGGTGATGATCCGCTCGGCGTCGCGGCCGCGTCCGGGCTGCTTGGCGTTGACGTCCCACTCGGTGAAGCGCAGGCGCTGCCCATGAGCGCCGGTCGCGGGCAGCCGGCCCTCGAAGTTGCCGAAGTTGGTCCCGCCCTTGGTACCCGGGGTCGCCTCGTCGGGCCAGCGGCCGGCGTCGATCAGGGCGAGAGTGCGGGTCACGCGCGCCGGGACCTGCGCCGACGGGGTGGCGGTCCGGCTCGTCGGCTTCGGCGTCTTGCCGGGCGTGCTCTTCTTCGGCGCCGTCGTGTTCGGCGCCTTGCTCGACGCCCCGGTGCCCGCGACGGAACTGGTCGACGTCGCGACGGCCTGCTTGGCCGCGCCGTCCCCGCCCGATTCGCTGAGCCACACCGCCGCCACGACGATGGCGATCAGCACGACGAGACCCGCGACGGACGTCAGCAGGCGTCGTCGCCGGTCGGGCGGGTTCGGGGTGCGCACGGGATCAGTCATGTTCGGGTCCACCGTAGGCGACCGGCCGGACCGGGCTACAGCTCGAGTACCTGAAAAGTGTGGTGCAGGCCGTATCCGCGGGCTCGCCACGACCGCCGCGCGTCCCGGTCGTCGCCCGGCACCTCGACGGCGGCACCGGCGTCGTCGACCAGCACCTCGTATTCGGTGCCGGGCCGCGGGGCGATCTCGGCGGTCCGCAGCAGTCGCTCGGGCACCACGACGCGCGCGCTCAGGCCGCGCCGGGTGTACCAGTCGCGTACCCGGCCGACGTCGGCGGCGCGGGCCTCGCGGCCCAGGGGCACCGCGGTGTTCGCGCGCAGTGCCGTCGACTCCGGATCGGCCGAGACCGTCCAGCCGTCGAACTCGTCACGTTCGGCGGCCGGTGCCGCCTCGGTGAGGACGCGTTCGACGTCCCGGATCGCCGAATTGCGCACGACCCGCCGGGACAACTGCCGGATCGACGTGATCGCCGCGCGGGGCAGCCGCTCGACCGTTCCGTCGCGCTCGACCAGCAGCGCATCCGCCGTCTCGTCGACCAGGATCCCGGTCAGATCCGACAACGACGGCGACCGCTCGAGTGCCGGGTTCGGTGCCGGCCGCCAGTCTCCCGGGCCGCCCTCGCCCAGGCGATAGCGGACGACGATGCGGTCACCGGCGAGCGGATCCATCGCTCAGTCGTCGTGCCCGAACGGGTCGGCGACCGTTCCGGGCAGCCACGTGAGACCGGGAACACCCCAGCCGTTGCGCTTGATGGCCTTCTTCGCGGCGCGCGCGTTGCGGCCGATCAGCACGTCGACGTACAGGAAGCCGTCGAGGTGGCCGGTCTCGTGCTGGAGCATCCGGGCGAAGAATCCGTTGCCCTCGATCTCGACGGGATCGCCGTTGCGGTCGACGCCGGTGACCTTGGCCCAGTCGGCGCGGCCGGTGGGGAAACCCTCGCCCGGGACCGACAGGCAGCCCTCGTCGTTGCTGTCCGGATCGGGCATGGTCTCCGGGATCTCCGACGTCGTCAGCACCGGGTTGATCACCTCGCCGCGGCGGCGGACCGGCCCGTCGGGGCAGTCGTAGACGAACATGCGCAGGTCGCGGCCGACCTGGTTCGCGGCCAGGCCGACGCCGTTGGCCGCGTCCATCGTCTCGTACATGTCGTCGAGCAGGGCCACGATCTCGGCGGACGGCTTGCCGTCGGCGTCGAGCTCCACCGGCGTGGTCGGGTGGTGCAGGACGGGCTCGCCGTAGATGCAGATGGGGAGAATCGCCATGAATATGGACTGTACTGGGCGCCGCACCGGTGCGTCCCCGCGCCGGGGCCGGGCGGGCGTGATTAGATACTCAGCGAACCACACCGCCGTCATTCGCCCGTCCGGGCGGCCGGCCCGCGCGGCGTGGAAACACACTCACCAGGGCAGAAAGGGGAGGCGAACCGGTGTCGAACGGCGCAGCCGCAGAGCAGCAGTCGTCGCAGCCCGATCCGCATGAGGTCGGCGCCGACGGGCTCACCCGCCGCGAGCACGACATCCTCGGCTTCGAACGCCAGTGGTGGAAGTACTCCGGCTCCAAAGAAGACGCCATCAAGGAGCTCTTCGGGCTGTCGGCCACCCGCTACTACCAGGTGCTCAACGCCCTGGTCGACCGGCCCGAGGCGCTCGCCGCGGATCCGATGCTGGTCAAGCGGCTCCGCCGGCTGCGGGCCTCCCGGCAGAAGGCACGGGCCGCCCGGCGCCTCGGTTTCGAGATCACCTGAGGTCTTTCGGCCTCACCCGAGAGTGTTTCCCTTGTCCGCCCGAGCCTCTTGAAACGATGGCCGGGTCCCGTGGGTTAAGGTTGCCGTGATGAAAGCTGACCGCGAAACCAATCGTCTGCCGCTGCGCGCCGGCGCCATGCTGCTGCTGGCCGTCGCCGTGGTGTTCATCGCCCTGGGCTGGCATTCCGCGGCATCGAGCGGCAAGGAATCCGGCAAGGACAAGCTCGAGCAGGCCGGCCAGAGCGTCGCGAGCACCGAGCAGGCCTCCGGTACGACGACCGCGCCGGCCAGCACGAAGCCGTCCGACACGACGTCGACCCAGGCGGCCGACGTGCCGAAGCTCTGTGTGCTCAACGCGGGCACCGAGACCGGCCTGGCCAAGAAGGTGTCCGACGACCTGAAGTCGAAGGGCTTCGCCATCGGCACCGATCCGTCGAACCTGTCGACCAGCAGCGTCACCGAGAACACGATCTTCTACGGCGAGGGTGAAGAGGCCGCGGCCAAGAAGGTCGCCGAGGCCGTGCCGAACGGCGCCGACGTGACCGTACGGCCGGACAACTTCACCAAGTGCCCCGGCGAGCTCGTCGTCGTCGTGGTCAACTGACGTCCGACGAACGCTTCCCCAACAGCAGCCCACACCTCGAAGGAGCCGACATGACCGCCCGCCAGACTCACGGTGTCACGACCCCGCGTGCCCTCGCCGCGCTCGCCGCGACCGGCCTGGCCGCGGTCGCGCTGACGGCCTGCACGCCGGACGAGCACCCGACCGATGCCAAGGGCACCACGCCCGCCGTGGTCACCGGCAACCAGGTGATCCCGGGCGATCTGATCAACGCCGACGACATCCCGGCGTCGCCGGGCTCGGCCGTCGGCACCGTCTCGCTGTCGGACTCCTCGGGCAACAGCGTCGGCGCCGCCAGCTTCGTGCCGGCCGGTTCGCAGGCCAAGGTCAACCTCCGGGTGACCGGCATGAAGAAGGGCCAGCACAAGGTGGAGGTCCGCTCCGGCGGCACCTGCGACGCCAAGGACTCCTACTCGGGCACCGGCAACGCGATCGCGGGCGGCTCGCTGCCGGGTCTCTCCGTCGGCGACGACGGCACCGGCTCGGTGACCCAGACCGTGAGCGTGACGGTCGCGGACCTGAACGACAAGACCATGGTCGTGGTGGACGGCGGCACGCCGATCGCCTGCGGCGTGATCACGGCGAACTGACGCGGCGCGGCGTCGTCGAGCAGAACGGGCCGTCCCGTGAGCGCCGCCTCGCCCATCGAACCGATCGAGTTCCGGCCGTCGCCGGAACCGACCCTCGGTGTCGAATGGGAACTCGCGCTGGTCGACCGCGAGACGCGTGACCTGGTCAACGCCGCGGATCCGCTGTTCGAGCTGATCGCCCGGCGCGGTCTGGAGCGCAGTCCGCGGATCCACCGGGAACTGCTGCGCAACACCGTGGAGCTGGTCACCGGCATCTGCCACACCGTCGGTGAGGCGATGGACGACCTCGGCGCGACTCTCGAGGAGGTTCGCGCGCTGACCGGCGAACTCGGGATCGACCTGTACGGCGCGGGTACGCACCCGTTCGCGGAGTGGTCCACGCAGCAGCTCACCGAGGGGCACCGCTACGCGGAACTGATCGAGCGCACCCAGTGGTGGGGCCGTCAGATGCTGATCTGGGGCGTCCACGTCCACGTCGGGATCGACTGCCGCGACAAGGTCTTCCCGATCCTGACCAGCCTGCTGCAGTACTACCCGCACCTGCTGGCGCTGTCCTGCTCGTCGCCCATGTGGGCCGGGCAGGAGACCGGGTACGCCAGCAACCGCGCCATGATGTTCCAGCAGCTGCCGACCGCGGGCCTGCCGTTCCAGTTCCAGGAGTGGTCCGAGTTCGAGTCCTTCGTGCACGACCAGAAGACCACCGGGATCATCGATCACCTCAACGAGATCCGCTGGGACATCCGGCCGTCGCCGCACCTGGGCACCATCGAGGTGCGGGTCTGCGACGGGGTGTCCAATCGCCGTGAACTCGCCGGTCTGGTGGCGCTGACCCACTGCCTGGTGGTGGATCTGTCGCGCCGGATCGACGCGGGCGAGTCGTTGCCGCAGATGGCGCCCTGGCTGGTTCAGGAGAACAAGTGGCGGGCCGCCCGCTACGGCCTGGACGCGATCATCATTCAGAACGCGGCATGCGACGAGCGCCTGGTCACCGACGACCTGCGCGACCTGCTTGAACGCCTCGCCCCGGTCGCCGACTCCCTCGGCTGCGCCGCCGAACTGGCCTCGGTGTCCGACATCGTCGAACGAGGTGCCAGCTACCAGCGGCAGCACGTGGTGCACGAGGCGACGGGGTCGCTGCGCGACGTGGTGGCCTCGGTCGTCGCCGAACTGGACTGATCGATCCCGGCCCGCGCCACTGACTCGCGTGTCGCGGGTCCTTCCGTGTGTCGCCGGTCGTGCACGACGTGCGACACGACAAGGGACCCGCGACACGGAACGGTAGGCCAGGTCCGTGATGCGCCCGGTCGCCGGACTGTGATCCCGTTCTCCGGGAATTCGCGGTCGACGAGCCAAGCCAGCGAATGGCCCACTCACTACCAGGCGATCGGCCACGCATCTGTCAGGCAAATGGCCGGAACCCGGCCAGACGACGCCCGCCCCCCCGCATCGACGGCGAAGGTCCGTCGGCGGTGACCTCATAGCGGTCACAGATCCCGGGCCTTCCTAGCGGGCTAGGGGCTAGGGGCAGGCCGAGGGGCCGGGGGCCGCAGTCAGGTCAGGGGTTCGGACGGGGGTTTCGGGTCGCGGCGCTGGACGCAGAGCTGCGACTCGTCGAGCAACTGCTCGCCGCCGCGCTGCTCCCGGTACACCAGCCGGCCGACGCGCTGGGCGATCACCGGCGCGGTGATCAGTGCGAACAGCCCGGTCAGGATCAGCATGCCGCTGTCGGCGTGGCCGGACATCTCGATCAGGGTGCCGATGAGCACCAGGATCATGCCGAAGGTCTGCGGTTTGGTGGCCGCGTGCATCCGCGAGAGGGTGTCCGGGAAGCGCGCCATGCCGAGCGCCGCGGTGAGGGCGAGGAGGCTGCCGGTCAGGATGAAGGCGGCAGCGACGATGTCACGGATCATTCGTCGTCCCTCACTCGGAAACGGGCCACCGAGATCGACCCGATGAAGCTGACCAGCGACAGCGCCACGATGGCCGGGACGATGGTGGTGTCGCCGGTCGCGGCCACCCACACCGCCAGGCCGCAGATCACCATGGCGACCAGGGTGTCGATGCCGACCAGGCGGTCGAGGGTGGTGGGGCCGCGCAGCGACCGGAACAGGGTGAGCACGATCGCGACCGACAGCATGGCGCCGCTGATCGCCCAGACGACGTTCACTCCGGATCACCGTCCTTCCGGTGCTTGCGGTCGGCCTCCCCGGCGGCGACGCGCTGGCGGTCGGCGAACGGGACGTGGTGGTAGTCGTCGTCGATGCCGTGGTACGGGCTCGGATGCCATTCGCTGTCGCGCTCGAAGGTCTTGATGAACTGCCGCTCCACGTAGGCCATCTGCTTGCGGAAGTTGTCGACCTGACTCTGCTTGCGGACGTCGAAGACGTGCACGTACAGCATGCGGTGAATGTGGTCGATCTCCACCACCATGGTGCCCGGGACCAGGTTGAGGTAGTCGACGGCCAAGGTGAGCACCAGGTCGGACTTGATCGCGATGTGTACGCGCACCACGCAGCCGAGCGGCGGCGGACCCGGCCGGATCGCCGCCCAGGCCACCTGCGCGGACGACACGAAGAAGTTCCAGACCAGGCTCGCCAGCAGGTGCAGCGCGGCGATCGGGTGGATGCGGCCCTCGACCGGCACCCGCGGGAGCGGCAGCACGATCATGATGATCGCGCCGATCACCGCGCCCGTCACGATGTTTCCCCAGGTCGGGTCGCCCCACAGCAGCACCCAGACGAAGGTCAGCCACGCCAGGCCCCACAGCCGGACGCCGAATTCGCGGAGGTCGGCGCCGGCCCACTTCGGCATGTGCAGGTGGTTCGACAGCCACACGATCGCGGTGGTCAGCGGCCACGCGAAATAGACGACGGCCGACCGCCACAGCATGCCGAAGAACGCCGGGATCGGGCGTTTGCCGACCGGCTTCGGGTGCGGGCGGTCCGGGTACGGGGTGTTCACGAGGCCTAATCCCCTCCCAGCACGGCGCCGATGTACACCTGGCGGTCGAGCACGTTCTCCGCGGCGCGATCGGTGAAGCCGAAGATCGGCCCGGCCCACAGGGTGAGACAGAGTCCGACGGCCACCAGGGCCGCGGTCGGCAGCACCATGGTGGCGGGCATCCGGCCGACGTCCTCGCGCTCGGCGAGGGTGACGTCGGTGCTCTCCAGGACCAGCGCGGACGGGGTGCTGTCGGCGCGGTCGCCGTCGGGGGCGTCGGCCCGCGGCCGCCAGAACGCCTTGGTCCAGACGCGCGCGACCACGTACAGGGTCAGCAGGCTGGTGATCACGCTGCCGGCCACCAGCATCCAGGCCAGCACCGAACCGTCGGCCACACCGCCCTCCAGCAGCGCGACCTTCCCGATGAACCCGGAGAACGGCGGGATCCCGCCGAGGTTCAGCGCCGGGATCAGGAACAGCGCGGCGAGCACCGGGCTGGCGATCAGGCCGCCCAGCCGCCGCAACGACGACGATCCGGCCTGCCGCTCGATCAGGCCCACCACCAGGAACAGGGTGGTCTGCACCAGAATGTGGTGCGCGACGTAGTAGATCGCCGCCGACATCGAGATCTCCGACCCGACCGCGATACCGAAGATCATGTAGCCGATATGGCTGACCAGCGTGAACGACAGCAACCGTTTGATGTCCGACTGCGCGATCGCACCCAGGATACCGACCAGCATGGTCGCCAGACCGGCCACCATCAGCAGATTGTTCATGCTCCCGCCCGGGAACAGCAGGGTGTCGGCGCGGATGATGGCGTACACGCCGACCTTGGTCAGCAGGCCGGCGAACACGGCGGTGACCGGTGCCGGGGCGGTCGGATACGAGTCGGGCAGCCACGTCGACAGCGGGAACACCGCGGCCTTGATCCCGAAGGCCACCAGCAGGACCGCGAACAGCGCGTTGCGCACACCGGACGGGACGGGATCGGCGGCGTCGTTCAGCCGGACCGACATCTCGGCCAGATTCAGCGTCCCGGTGGTCGCGTAGGCGAACGCGATGCCGGCCAGGAAGATGAGCGACGACACCATCGAGACCATGATGTACGACGCCCCCGCGCGCACCCGGTCGGCGCTCGCCCCCAGCGTGAGCAGCACGAAGCTGGCGGCGAGGAGCACCTCGAACGACACGTACAGGTTGAACAGGTCGCCGGCCAGGAAGGCGTTGCACACGCCCGCGGTCAGGATCAGGTACGACGGCAGGAAGATCGACACCGGCTGCTGGGTGGTGCCGTCACGGATACCCTGGCCGATCGCGTAGAAGACGACGCACAGCAGCACCGTCGTCGAGATGACCAGCATCAGGGCGGCGAGCCGGTCGACCACGAGCGTGATGCCGAGCGGGCCGTTCGGGTAGCCCTTGCCGCCCCAGCCGCCGATCCGCACGGCGAAGGTGCCGTGCACGTTGGTCAGGTACAGCATCATCGCCGACGCGATCAGCGACGCGCTGATGGCGCCGACGGTCACCGCGCGCTGGAAGCGGGGATGTCGTCCGCGCAGCAGAGTCAGCGCCGCGCCGAGCAGCGGCACCAGCGTCGGCATGGCGATCAGGACGGGGATCCAGGACGGCTGGGGGATCATCGGGGCTCCCCCTCGGCGGTCTCGTCGTCCCCGGTCTCGTCGTCGGAGGGCATCTCGTCGGGACTGGATTCGGGCAGGTGATCGATGACGGCGGCGTCCTCGGGCATCAGGTCGGTTTCGATGACGCCCTGGTGGAGCGCCGCGAACTCCTCCGGCGTGAGCGGGTTGCCGCGGTCGTCGAAGAGGTCGCCGGCCACGGTGTCGGCGCCGGTCGTGGGGTCGTCGCTGCGGTCGCGGTCGCCCATGTCCTTGAGGGTGCCCTTCAGCAGCTTCACGTCCTCGGTGTCGTCTTCCACGTCGTCGTCGCGGCGGTTGATCAGGAACAGCCGGTAGGTGAGCGCGAGCACGAAGGCGGCCACACCCATGGTGATGACGATCGCGGTGAGCACCATGCCCTGCGCGAGCGGATCGGCCTGGGTGTCGGCGCCCTTGGAGGAGGCGCCGCGGATCGGCGGGACCCCCGGCGGGCCCGCGAGGGTGATGATCAGGATGTTGATGCCGTTGCCGACCAGCATCAGGCCCAACAGCATCCGGACCAGGCTGCGTTCCATCAGCAGGTACACGCCCGCCGCGCCGAGGACGCCGGCGACGATCACCAGTCCGAGGTTCATCGTGCCGCCTCCTCGGTCGCCGGGGCCGCGGCCACCGGGGTGCCGGCGTCCGGGGCGTCGGGCAGATCCAGTCGGGCGCCGAGGCTGCGGAGCACGTCGAGCACCAGGCCGACGACGATCAGGTACACGCCGACGTCGAAGAACATCGCGGTCACCAGGTGCACGTCGCCGAAGATCGGCAGGTGCAGGTCGATCACCGCGGAACTGAGGGCCGGGGCGCCCAGCGCCAGCGAGGTGACGGCGGTGGTCGCCGAGACCAGCAGGCCCGCGCCGAGGATGGTGCCGGCTTCGACGGGCAGCGCCTCACCGAGCTCGTAGCGGCCGCCCGCCAGATAGCGGAGCACCAGCGCCAGGCCCATCACCAGGCCGCCGGCGAAACCGCCGCCGGGGGCGTTGTGCCCGGCGAAGAAGAAGTACATCGACAGCACCACGAGGGTCGGGAAGACCAGCCGCGTGGTGGCTTCCAGGACCATCGAGCGGTGCGCGGGATTGCCGAGCTCGCTGCCGCGGAGCCAGGTGGTCCGGTCCGGGATCACATCGTCGTCGTCGAGCCCGGCCTCGCTGCGCAGCACGTCGGTGATGCGCGGCGCGGCCCCGAACCGGCGGCTCCGGAAGACCATCGAGGCCACCCCGGTGGCCGCGACGATCAGCACCGAGAC
The DNA here is from genome assembly GCF_052036135.1 of Gordonia marina. Taxonomy (NCBI): domain Bacteria; kingdom Bacillati; phylum Actinomycetota; class Actinomycetes; order Mycobacteriales; family Gordoniaceae; genus Gordonia; species Gordonia marina. The sequence continues at coordinate 57,263 of NZ_JBPSDN010000009.1, read as the reverse complement.
CTCACCGAGCGTGTCCCAGGCGCGGATGTCGACCAGCAGCACGTTCACCGTGTTGCCGCCGTGACCGAACTTGTAGGCGGCCTCGGCGAGGTCGACGGCGAGCGGCGTGGTGGACCGGGCGGCCGCGGCGAAGACGCCGATCAGCACCAGGGCGGCGCCGAAGGCCACCGCGATCAGGGCGCGCAGGGCGCGGAAGCCGGTCTTGTGACGCGGCTGCGGCTCGGACGCCAGCTTGCGCAACACCAGCACGAAGATCACCAGGGTCAGGCTCTCCACCAGGAACTGGGTGAGCGCCAGGTCGGGGGCGCCGTACATCGCGAAGAGCGCGCCGCACGCGTACCCGGTGATGCCGACGGTCAGCGCACCGGCCAGGCGGTTGCGCAGCAGGGTGGCCGCGGCCGCGGCGGTCACGATGACGAAGGCCACCACGATCTGCTCGGGATTGTCGAACCCGGTCAGATGCAGCGACGGCCGCGCACCGAGGAACAGCACCACCACCGGCAGCAGCACCGCGGTCGAGAGGATCACGCCCTGGGTGATCGGCAGGCTGCCGCGCTGGGTGTTCCGGGTGACCCACAGCGACAACCGGTCGGCGGCGCGCAGGATCGCGTCGTAGGCGTGGTCGGCGTTGAGCTTCGGCGGATGGTCGAACAGCTGGTCGCGGATCCGCCGCAGCACCAGGAACAGCACCGGCCCGGCCGCGTAGACCACCAGCGTCAGGATCACCGGCAGCCCGAAACCGTGCCACATCGCGAGATGTTCGATCGGGTGACCGTGGGCGGGCAGCTCGTGCGCGTACGGCTCCAGGTGGTGGCCGATCCACGGCGCGATGAACGCGGCGACCACGCCGAAGCAGGCCAGCAGGATCGGCGGAACCAGGAACATCACGGTCGGCGGGTGCAGCTGGGCGACGGCGCGCGTCGGCAGGCTGCGCACCTTGCGGCCGAAAGCGCCCCACAGGAACCGTGCGGTGTAGGCGAAGGTGATGATCGCGCCCACGACCACCGCGAGGTCGACGACGTGTGCCAGCCACGGCCGGTAGGCGCCGGTGTCCCAGAGCGCGGCGAATGCACCCTCCTTGCCGACGAAACCCAGGGTGAACGGCAGGCCGGCCATGCTGGCGCCGGCCACGGCGGCGGTCACCGCGAGCACCGGGAGGCGATGTCCGAGGCGGGCCAGCCGCCGGATGTCGCGGGTGCCGGTGGAGTGGTCGATCACGCCGACGACCATGAACAGGCTCGCCTTGAACAGCGCGTGCGCGATCACCATCGCGAGCCCGGCCATCGCGACGTTCGCGTCGCCCACGCCCACCAGCACCATCATCAGGCCGAGCTGGGAGACGGTGCCGAAGGCGAGGATCAGTTTCAGGTCGAGTTCGCGGAGGCTGCGCCAACCGCCCAGGATCATGGTCAGCAGACCGAGTCCGACGACGATCACCTGCCAGCTGACCTGCGTGTGGAATGCCGGGGCGAGTCGTGCGACGAGGTAGATGCCGGCCTTCACCATCGCCGCGGCGTGCAGGTAGGCGCTGACCGGGGTGGGCGCGGCCATGGCGCCGGGCAACCAGAAGTGGAACGGGACGATGGCCGATTTGGTCAGTGCGCCGACCAGGATCAGCGCTACCGCGATCGCCGAGTAGGCGCCGCCCGGCGGGTGCGCGAGGACTTCCGACAGCAGGTAGCCGCTGCGCTCGCCGAGCATGATGATGCCGACCAGCATGGCCAGGCCGCCGAAGGTCGTGACCAGCAACGCCTGGGTGGCGGCGCGGCGGGACGTCGCGCGGACGGCGTTGAAGCCGACCAGCATGAACGACAGCACCGTCGTCGCTTCCCAGAAGACGTACAGCACCAGCATGTTGTCGCTGCACACCAGGCCGAACATGGCCGCGGCGAAGGCCACCAGCTCGCCGCCGAAGACCTCGACGCGGCGCCGCATCTTCTCGAAGTAGTTGGCGCAGTACACCAGCACCAGCGCGCCGACGCCGAGGATCAGCGTGGAGAGCACCGCGGCGAGGGTGTCGAACCGCAGCACGATGTTCATGTGCAGGCTGGGCACCCAGTTGATGGTCTGGGTCTCCGGATGACCGCCCTCGGGCCAGTTCAGCAGGACCCAGATCAGGCCGCCGAGCGGCATCAGGGCCAGGACGTAGAAGCCGCGGGCCCCCAGGGCTCGCATGATGGGCGGCGCGGCCAGCGCACCGATGCCCAGCGCGAGCAGGACCTGGATCAAGAGCCACTCCGTCTCATCGGGGTTCGGGCGGGGTGTCAGAGGGCGGTGTTGCGGTGATTACTTTACCGTTCAGGGCATGGCGTCTTTGCGGAGAGTCCTGATGGCGGTCGTGCTGGTCCTGGTGGCACTGGCCGGGATCACCGCGTGCGGGCACGACGACAAGCCCGCTCACCAGGGCGTACCGCTCCCGAAGGACTTCCCGTCGAAGCAGGTTCCGCTGGTCGACGGGGTGGTGCAGAGCGCCACCAAGATCGACGATGTGTGGGAGGTGAAGGTCCAGGCGCCGGCCACCGAGGGCAACGCCTTCGACAAGGCGTCGAGCCTGCTGACCGACGACGGCTACGTCGAGTCGAGTCGTACCCAGACGTCCAGCGAGGTCTCGGTGCTCTACTCGAAGGAGGCCGACGGCAAGACGTACTGGGTGACGGTCGGCATCTCCGCCGCCGCCCAGGGCAAGGCGAGTCTGATCATGTACTCGGTGACCCGGCTCTAGGGGAGCCGGGCCGAATGCAGCCGGCTGAGCCCTTCGACTTCGCTCAGGAACCACCGATCGAGAATGCAGCCGGCTGAGCCGAAATGCAGCTGGCTGAGCCCTTCGGCTCCGCTCAGGAACCACCGATCGAGCCCGCAAGGGCGAGATCGTGTCGAAGTCAAACCCAGAACAAGCGGACGTTCTTGCAGTGAGACGGAACGTCGTTCACAGCGACCTGACAGGAACGCGGGGCACAGTGGGTTCCGACGTGCCGGACGATCGGTGCATACCCGAATACGAGAAGGACCAGCCGAATGACGACTCCCGAGAACCCCGGGCCCACCGACTCCGAGTCGACGGCGGCCCAGTCCGCCGACGCCCAGCCCGCCGAGGCGTTGCCGACCGAGCCCGAGCCCGCGGTGACCGAGTCCGCGGTGACCGAGCCGGTGGCCGCGCCCACCGCGCCTGTCGCCACCACGCCCGTCGCCGCCGCGCCGGCGCCTGCCGCGGCGGAGAAGCCGGACAACACCAAGCGGAACTGGATCATCGGCGGCGCGGTCGCCGCGGGCGTCGCTCTGTTCCTCATCGGGTTCGGCGCGGGCTACATCACCGGCGACCAGGTCGGCGATCACGGCGGCGACAAGCACGGTCGGCACATGATGATCGAGCGCGGTGAGCGCGGGGAATTCGGTGGTCAGGGCCGGTGGCGGAACCCCGGCGACATGCCGCGCGGGCAGTTCCCGGGCGGCCCCTACGGCCGCGGCGGCGGACAGTACCCGGGACAGACGGAGACCCCGGGCCAGACCGAGACCCCCGGCCAGACCCCCGCGCCCGGACAGACCCAGGCCCCGAGCCAGTCCAGCTGACGGCCCGGCGGGACGGCTCCGACGCGGCGCGGCTTGCGGCCGGCGGAGCCTGTCTGGCGCGTCGGCGGCCGCCGGTTCTCGAGATCGATCGTCGTAGCAGCGGCTCGTCGCACTGGCAGCGCTCGCGAGTGCTGCCGATGCGCGCGGCCGCTGCTACGACGTGTGCTCGTCCCGGCGCGGCGCCGCGACCGGGCGACGCAGGCCGAGTCGCGCCGACGACTTGCGGACCGGGATCACCCGGCGGCGGGTTCCCGCGGCGACCTCGGCGCGGCGGTCGTCGCGCCGTTGCAGGCGGCGATCGCGGGCCGCGACATCCCAGTACTCCGGCCGGGACGACACCCAGCGCTGCATCCGCCAGGCGAACGGGATGTGGAGCAGATAGGCGCCGACCAGCACGATCATCAGCACGTACGGGAAGGTGAACAGCAGCGCGGCGGCCGCGGCCACCAGGATCAGCGCCGGGGCCACCACCCGGGCGCGGAGCTTGGCGGACTTGAAGCTGAGCGTCGGCACGCGGCTGACCGCGAGCAGCCCGACGAAGACCAGCCAGCAGCCGACGGCGACCGGGCCACACCACCAACCGTCGCCGAACTGTTCGCGCAGGCCGACCGGCAGCAGCACCATCAGTGCGGCGGCCGGCGCGGGCACGCCGACGAAGAAGTCCTTGGTGTAGGCGGGCGCGTCGTCGTCGTCGAGCAGCGTGTTGAAGCGGGCGAGCCGCAGCACGATCGCCGAGCAGTAGATGAGCACCAGCGCCCACGACACGCTCCGGGCGACGTCGGACGTGTTGTTCAGAAGGATCGCGTAGACCATGATCGCGGGCACGACGCCGAAGTTGATGGCGTCGGCGAGCGAGTCGAGTTCGGCGCCGATCTTGCTGCTCGCGTCCATCATGCGGGCCACGCGGCCGTCGAGTCCGTCGAGCACGGCAGCGCTGACCAGCAGAATCAGGGCCAAATCGACTCGATGGGCGTTGGCGAAACGCATCGCGGTGAGGCCCGCGCAGATCGCCAGGATGGTCATGGCGGACGGCACCAGCAGGGCGCCGGAACGGACCGAGCGCTGCCGCGCCGACGACCGGCGGGTCGCGCCGCGGCCGGCGATCCGCCGCCGGCCGCGTCCGGTGCCGTCTGGGAGGGTCATCGCGGCAACTTCGCGAGGACGGTTTCCGCCCCGATGGTGTGCTGACCTACGGCGACCTTCGCGGCGGTACCCGCCGGGAAGTACACGTCGACCCGGGAACCGAACCGGATCAGGCCGTAGGTCTCGCCGAGCGTCACCGTGTCGCCGGGTGCGGCGTCGCACACGATGCGCCGTGCGATCAGGCCGGCGATCTGCACCACCCCCAGCCGCTCGCCCTCCCCGGTGCGCAGCCGCAGGCAGGTCCGCTCGTTGCGATCGCTGGCCTCCGGGAGGTCCGCGGACAGGAACTCGCCGGGCGTGTGCTGCACGGATTCGACGAGGCCGGAGATCGGGATCCGCTGAACGTGCACGTCGAACACCGACAGGAAGGTGCTGATCCGGGGCAGCGGCTCGTCGCCGAGACCGAGTTCGGCGGGCGGAACGGCGGTGTCGACCAGCGCGACGGTGCCGTCGGCGGGTGCCACCACGGCCCCCGGTGTGGTCGGCGGCACCCGCGACGGGTGGCGGAAGAAGAACGCGCTGGCCCCCGCCAGGGCCAGTGCCGGGCGGGCGATCCACGGGCGTTTGCGGCCCAGCAGGGCGACCGCCGATGCGCCGGCCACGAAGGGCAGACCGCCGGGGTGGATCGGCGGCACCGTCTCACCGATCAGGTCGAGCAGGTGCGCCGGCCCGGTGCGGTCACCGGGCTGTGCGGGGCGTCGTGCCACGTCGGGCTCAGTTCTCGACGGCGCGCTTGACCTTGCCGAGGGTCTCGCGCATGCCCGTCTGCAGTTCGGCCTCGAAGCCGTCGTTCCCGCCGAACGCCTTGTCGACCAGGAAGCCCGACAGCGCGGTGGTCTTGCCGTCGGCCGCCTTGCGCGACTCGGTCAGGGTGACGCCGCCTTCGCGCTCGGTGATCGTGTAGCTCCACACCGTGCGGTTCTCGGTGATCTTCCAGCCGATCGCCTTGTTCGGCTCGAAGATGACGACCTTCGCGGAGGTCGGCCAGAACAGCGGGCCGCGGCGGTTCAGGTTGAACGTCCGGGTCCCGGCCTTCACCGGGCCGCCGAGGACGAGCATCTTCTTGCACTGCGGGCTCCACTCGCCCATGCGGGCCAGGTCGGAGACGACGGCCCAGACCTGCTCGGGGGTGCCGTCGATGTCGATGGACTCTTCGATGAGTTCTGCGGGCATTTCCGGTGCTCCTCGTGTCGGTCCCGCAACCGGCGGCGGGATCTCGTGAGAATGACCCTATTCGACGCCGGTCGTGGCGGGGAACAGGCCCGGGTCCGGGGGGCAACGTTAGCGGGATCGATGTGGCCGGGGGTGCGGGTGAGCACATTGCGTTGCGGTGAGGTCTTCGCCGGGCACACGACTCGGCCGACTGGACCGTCTCCGCCCCGGACCACTCATCGGTCACCTTCGCCGCGGCCGGCCCGGCGACCTTCCCGGGCCCGGGCCGCATGACCTGACGCGGTTCGGCGCGGGGTGCCGCACGACGACGGCACCCTGACGGTCCACGATCCAGATATGCACGCGTGATCCGTCACAGCGCCGTCGTCATGCAGCGCGATCCCGCCGGCTGACCCGCCCGGGCCCTGGGGGCGATGGGCGGTCGAAACCACGCCCGCCGTACCGCCACCCGACCTCGGCCTTGACGGTATTGCGCGCGATTCCGGGGGGTGACTTCGACACGGTCTCGCCCTGGCGGGCTCGACCGGCTCAGCCGGCTGTGTGTGGGCGGCTCAGCCGATGGTGGGGTCAGCCGACCATCACCATCGGCCAGTCGCGCAGCCGCGACGACAGGATCGACAGGTGCGAGTCGGCGTCACCCAGGGTGTGGCCGATCGCGGTGAGGCGGCTGACGTAGTGGGCCACCGGGTATTCGGCGGTCATGCCGATACCGCCGTGCATCTGGATGGCCTCCTGGCCGACCAGCCGGCCCGACCGGCAGATCTGCAGCTTGGTGCGGGAGGCGGTGATCTCGTCGGCGCTGTCCTCGGCGAGTGCCGCGGTCAGGTACGCGCTCATGCTCGACGCCAGTTCCAGCGCCACGTACATGTCGGCGGCGCGGTGCGTGAGCGCCTGGAACGCGGCCAGCGGGACGCCGAACTGCTTGCGCTGCTTCAGGTATTCGGTGGTCAGGTTCAGCGACTTGGTCATCGCCCCGACCGCCTCGGCGCACAGCGCGTTCTGCTGCGCGACCTGCACCCCGGAGATCAGGGCGGAAGCGTCACCGGACGGCAGCGGGGTGGCGGCCGCACCGGTGAAGGTCACCTGCGCGCCGCGGCGGTCGTCGTGCGTCCGGTAGCCGATACGCGCCACGCCCGCCTGATCGGCCTCCACCAGGTACAGGCCGACCCTGCCGTCGGCGTCGCGCGCGGACACCACGAACACGTCCGCGCAGTCCCCGGCGGCGACCAGCGTCTTGGTCCCGTCGATCACTCCGCCTGCAAACGCGGTACCGACCGCGTACGACGGCCAGCGGTCACCCTGCTCGTGATGCGCAAAGGCGGCGAGTCGTTCGCCGCTCGCCAGCGCGCCCAGCACGGCGCTCTTGGTCTCGCCGTCGGCGTCGGAGCGCTCGACCAGCAGCCCGGGCACGACGACGCTGTCCAGGAAGGGCTCCGGCGCCAGCGCGGCTCCGAACTCGCCCATCACCACGGCCAGTTCCTCGGGGCCGGCGCCCATGCCGTCGTACTGCTCGTCGAAGACCAGCCCCAGGATGCCGATCTCGGCGAGTGAGCTCCACACGTCGCGGCTCCAGCCCAGCGGGGTGTCGGTGACGGCGCGCAGCGTCTCGATGTCGTAGGTGCGGGTCAGCAGCTCGCGCACGGTGTCGCGGAGCATGACCTGCTCGTCGGAGAGCGTGAATTCCATGATGTTTCCCTGCCTACAGACCGAGGACGGCCTTGTCGATGATCTGCCGCTGCACCTCGGACGACCCGCCGTAGATGGTGACCTTGCGGTAGTTGAGGTACGTGGGCGCGGTGTGGGCCGCCCAGTCGGGGCTCAGCAGACCCGCCAGCGCCTCCTGCCCGCTGAGCTCGTCCCGCCCGTTGAGCTCGTCCTGCCCGTTGAGCTCGTCCTGCCCGTTGAGCTCCGTCGAAACGTGATCGTCGATCGGCGTGACGGGCAGCGAGTCGGCCCCGGCCAGGTCGTTGAGCAGTTCGAGCGCTTCCTGCTGCAACTGCGAGCCGCGGAGCTTCAGCACCGACGACGCCGGGTTCGGCTTGCCGTCCGACGACGCCGCGACGACGCGCAGCTGCACCATCTCCAGCGCCAGCAGGTCGTTCTCCAGGCCGGCGAGGCGCGCGGCGAACAGCGGATCGTCGAGCATCACGCCGCCGCCGGGCGCGGGGATCTCGGCGGCCAGCCGCTTGGCGCGGGCCAGCTTGGTCTTGGTCCAGCCGACCCGGGCGATTCCGGAGCGCTCGTTCCCGAGCAGGAACTTCGCGATGGTCCAGCCCTGGTTCTCCTCGCCGATCAGGTTCTCGGCGGGCACGCGGACGTCGTTGAAGAAGACCTCGTTGACCTCGTAGCTGCCGTCGATCAGCTTGATCGGGCGCAGTTCGACGCCGGGGGTGTCCATCGGGAAGACGATGAAGCTGATGCCGGCCTGCTTCTTCACATCCGGATCGGTGCGGACCAGGCAGAAGATCCAGTCGGCGAACTGGCCGAGCGTGGTCCAGGTCTTCTGGCCGTTGATCACGTATTCGTCGCCGTCGCGGACCGCGCGGGTCTTGAGCGAGGCCAGGTCGCTGCCGGCCTCGGGCTCGGAGAAGCCCTGGCACCACCAGATGTCGAGGTTCGCGGTCTTCGGCAGGAACTTCTCCTTCTGTTCCTGGTTGCCGAAGTGCGCGATCACCGGGCCGACCATGCCGGCGTTGAACGGCAGCAGGTCGGGCACGAAGTTGAGTGCCATCTCCTCGCGCCAGATGTGGTGCTGCACCGGCGTCCAGTCCTGGCCGCCCCACTCGGCGGGCCAGTGCGGCACGGCGTAGCCGGCCTTGTTCAGCGCCCGGGTGGTGGTGACCACGTCGTCGGGGTAGTTCGGCTCGCCGGCCTCGTTGCGGCGGCGGACGTCCTCGGGGATAGCGGTGGTGAAGTAGTTCCGGAGTTCGGCGCGGAACGCCTCCTCCTCCGGTGTGTAGTGCAGCTGCATGCCTTTCTGTCTACAGCATGGCGCCGGACCGATGTCCGGGATGCCCCTGGCGCGGCACCCGCGGGGGGAAAGCATCCAGAGATCTGGAAACGAGATATTGTCAGATCACATGAAACGTGTTCACGCCTTCACCGACGACGTCCTGGGCGACCTGGACGCGGTCGGCGTCGCCCGCGCCGTCGAGGCCGGCGAGTTCAGCGCGCGCGAGGCGACGGACGCCGCGGTCGACCGGATCGACCGGGTGAACCCGCAGCTGGCGGCGGTCGCCTACGACGATCGGGAACGCGCGCGGGTGCGTGCGGCCGAGAACGGATTCTCCGGTGCGTTCGCCGGGGTGCCGACGTTGATCAAGAACAACACCGACTACGCCGGCCTGCCGACGCGGCAGGGCAGCGCCGCCGTCGCCGACCGTCCGGCGGCGGCCAATGAGCCGTTCACCGAGGAGTTCCTCGGCGCCGGGGTGAACGTCGTGGGCGCGTCGACGATGCCGGCCTTCGGGCTCACCGCCACCACCGAGTTCGCCGACCGCGAGCCCACCCGCAACCCGTGGGACACCGACTACTCGTGCGGCGCGAGTTCGGGCGGTGCGGCCGCGCTGGTCGCGGCCGGCGCGGTACCGATCGCCCACGCCAACGACGGCGGCGGCTCGATCCGCATTCCCGCGGCCGCGTGCGGTCTGGTCGGCCTCAAGCCGACGCGCGGCCGGACCGCGGGCTCGCCGGCTTCGGCGAAGGCCCCCATCGACCTGGTCTGCAACGGCATCGTGTCGCGCTCGGTGCGCGACACCGCGTACTTCCTGGCCGATCTGGAACGACAGCGCCGACTCGACACCCTCGATCCGGTCGGCCTGGTCGAAGGACCGAGCACCGCGCGGCTGCGCGTCGCGCTGATGGCCGAGCCGATCACCGGCGTCCCGCTCGACGCGGACACCCGCCGGGCGGTCGACGACGTCGTCGCCCTGCTCACCGGCCTCGGCCACCACGTCGAGGAGGCGCCGCTGCCGGTGGACCCGTCGTTCGTCGGGCAGTTCACCGACTACTGGGGGACGCTGGCGCTCTCCTTCGACCGCTTCGGCGGCCAGGTGGTCGGACCCGGATTCGACAGGAACCGGCTCGATCCGTTCACCAAGGGGCTCGCCCGGATGGCGCTGCGACGCTTCTACCGGATCCCGGCGTCGATCGTCGGTCTGCGGCGGGCCGTCGCGAAGTTCCGGAACGCGTTCGGGTCGTACGACGTGATCCTGACCCCGACCCTCGGACACACCACCCCGGAGATCGGCTACCTGGATCCGGCCGGCCGGTTCGACGAGGTCTTCGAGCGGCTCATCCAGTACGTGGCCTTCACCCCCGCCGACAACGCGTGCGGCACCCCGGCGATCTCGCTGCCGCTCGGGCAGGCGTCGAACGGTCTGCCGATCGGTATCCACTTCTCCGCCGATCGCGGCGCCGAGCGGACGCTGCTGTCGCTGGCCTTCGAGTTGGAGGCCGCCGCGCCGTTCGCGCGGATCCAGGACGCCTGACTCGGGCGCGTTTCGACACGGACAGGCCCGGGGGCCTGCCCGGCTCAACGGGCTGTGGGAGCGGCCAGGCTCAACGGGCGGTGGGTTCGTCCGGCTCAACAGGGGATGGCCGGTGGCGCTTGACGCCGCGTGCCGCGGGTCCTCCTCCGTGTCGCAGGTCGTGCCGGACGTGCGACATGAGAATGAGCCCGCGACACGGACATCGGCCCGGTGGATCCGAAGGGATCCACCGGGCCGTCGTCGTTCCGCCGTCGGGCCGGGTCAGTGCGCGTGCGCCTTCTCGGCGCCGACACCGGTGAGCGAGCGGACCTCCATCTCCGCGCGCCGGGCCACGTCGGGCTTCTCCCGCGAGGTCAGCGTGCCGATGATGCCGAGCAGGAACGCCGCCGGGATCGACACCAGTCCGGGGTTGGCCAGCGGGAACCAGGCGAAGTCCATGTCGGGGAGCATCGACGTCGGCTTGCCGGAGACGGCCGGGCTGAACACGATCAGCACCAGCGTGATCGCCAGGCCGCCGTACATGCTGAACAGCGCGCCGCGGGTGTTGAAGCGGCGCCAGAACAGCGAGTAGAGGATGGTCGGCAGGTTGGCCGAGGCGGCGACCGCGAAGGCCAGCGCCACCAGGAACGCGATGTTCTGGTCCTTGGCGAGGATGCCCAGCACGATGCCGATCACGCCGAGCACGACGACGGTGATCCGCGAGACCCGGACCTGCTCCTCCTCGGAGGCGCCGTTCTTCTTGATCACGCTGGCATAGATGTCGTGCGCGAACGACGCCGACGCGGTGATCGCCAGGCCCGCCACCACGGCCAGGATGGTCGCGAACGCCACGCCCGCGATCAGGCCGAGCAGGATCTCGCCGCCCAGTTCCAGGGCCAGCAGCGGAGCCGCCGAGTTCACGCCGCCGGGTGCGGCGAGGATCTTCTCCGGGCCGACCAGCGCCGCGGCGCCGTAGCCGAGGACCAGGGTGAACAGGTAGAAGGCGCCGATCAGGCCGATCGCCCAGACCACCGACTTGCGGGCCTCCTTGGCGGTGGGGACCGTGTAGAAGCGCATCAGCACGTGCGGCAGGCCGGCGGTGCCGAGCACCAGCGCCATACCGAGCGAGATCATGTTGACCTTCGAGGTCAGCGTGCCGCCGTACTGGGCGCCCGGAGCCAGCACGTTGTGCGGCTCGCCGTTGGCCGAGGTCAGCATGGACTGGCCCTTCGCGGTCAGCCCGCCGCCGTGGACCGCGTTGTTCACCGCGTCCTGCGCCATGCCCAGCAGATGGGAGAAGTTGAACATGACGTCCTTCTGCAGCAGCACCCACAGCGTCATCACGATCACGCCGGTGATCAGCAGGACGGCCTTGATGATCTGCACCCAGGTGGTGCCCTTCATGCCGCCGATCAGCACGTAGGTGATCATCAGGATGCCGACCACGGTGATCACCACGGCCTGGCCGAGGTCGCTCTTGACGTTGAGCAGCAGCGCGACCAGGGCGCCGGCGCCGGCCATCTGGGCCAGCAGGTAGAAGATCGACACGGTCAGCGTGTTGATCGATGCCGCCAGCCGGACCGGACGCTGCTTGAGCCGGAAGCTGAGGACGTCGGCCATGGTGAACTTGCCGGTGTTGCGCAGCAGCTCGGCGACCAGCAGCAGCGCCACCAGCCAGGCCACCAGGAAGCCGATCGAGTACAGGAAGCCGTCGTACCCGTAGATCGCGATGGCCCCGGCGATGCCGAGGAAGCTCGCGGCCGAGAGATAGTCGCCGGCGATGGCGATGCCGTTCTGGGTACCGGAGAAGCCGCCGTTGCCGGTGAAGAACTCCGAGGCGCTGGACGTGCCGGCGTTGCTGACCTTGATCACCACGAGCAGCGTGATCACCACGAAGCCCACGAAGATCATGATGTTGAGGGTCGAGTTGCCGGTGTCGACGTCGGCGGCGCTGGTGAGGATGGTGTTCACGACTGCGCCCCCTGTACCGCGGTGTCCTTGGTGCCGGCCTCGATCGCCGCGGCCTCCCGGGCGTAGGTGCCGTCGGCGAAGCCGTCACGCACCACCTGCGCCTGGGGGTCGAGGCGGTGATTGGCGAAGTAGATGTACGCGCCGGTGATCCCGAAGGTGGTGACGAACTGCAGCAGGCCGAAGATCAGGCCGACGTTGATGTTGCCCCACACCCGGGTGCCCATGAAGCCCGTCGCGAACACGCCCATCACCAGATACAGCGCGTACCAGGACAGGAAGAACGCGGTCATCGGGAAGACGAAGCGCCGCAGGGTGCGGCGCAACCGCTGGAACTCCGGACTCTGCTGGGCGGCGATGAACTCCTCCGCCGGTGGTGCCGACGACTGCGGCGGGTGCTCTTGCGCGGTAGACACTGCGACCTCCTTGCTGAAATGCCGCATCTGCGGCCTTGACGGCAAGACTCGTCGAGAGCTGGCTCACGTCCAAGGTGAATTGTGACCGGAGCGACGAGCACGGTGGACCCTGCGATGAGCGGTCACCGGGCTCCGGTGAACGGTGACGCCGGTCACCGGAGCGAAACGGCACCGGGCGGGGTCCGCGCGTGCCCCGAGGCCGGCGGCTGACCCGCGATCCGTCCGGCCACCCGCGGTCCGTCGGGCCACCTGGAGCCCGTTCGTCCACCGGGAATAGAGCGTGTGGCCCGGCGGAGATCGAGTGGTGGAACCCCGGATCAGGCCCGGCGCAGGAGCAGTTCGAGATCGGTGGCGCAACGGGCGAGAAAGGCGTCGATCTCCTCGCTCCGGTAGCCGGTCCGGCCGAACGACGACGGGGCGAACCGGGCTCGGTGACCGCCGCGGGGGTCAGCCAGGCCACCGCCGGATCGGCGGGATCGCGGAATCTGGCGGCGACCGCGTCCAGAAAGGTGTCGACCTGGGCCTGGTCATACCCGCGGCCACCGAATCGCGTTGTGGAGAAGGTGGCGCCGACGATCTCCTCCGCGGTGAGCCGGGAGCCCGGCCGTGCGACGGGCGGCCCCGCGGTGACCGCACCGCCCGTGAGCCGGGCGAGCTGAACGGCGCACAGCTCGAGGAACGCGTCCACCTCACCCTCGTGATAGCCGCGCATGCCGATCGGCGGACGGGCGAAGGTGCGCGCTCGGACCGCCGCGGGCGTCAGCCAGCCCAGCGCGGGGTCCGCCGGATTCGCGAATTTCGCTTCGAGCGCGTCCAGGAACTCGTCGACGTCATCCTCCCCGTAGCCGCGGCGTCCCATCGGCGGCTTCGAGAAGGCGGCGGAGCGGATGTCGTCGGCGGTGAACTGGGCGTCGTGGGGCACGGGTCGATTGTGGCCGATCGGGAGCGGCCGTTCACGCGGCCCGGCCGATCGTCAGGTCGTGTTGCGAAGATCCCTTTGCGGGCCTCGCAGACGGCTTTCGCAACACGACCTACGCGTTTCCGCAGGTCGGCATCGAAGAAGATTCTGGACCAGAATCTTCTTCGAGTCTCTGAACTGCGGTGATGCGAATTCTGCGGGCAGACGGTGCCGGTTCCGCTCATACCGTGATCGGCGGGCGCCGGGAAGGGCCCGAACACGATTCACCGGATACGGGAGTAGGGACGAGAAGTGCGGGAACTGACCGAAACGAGACGAGTGGTGCCGGTCGTCGCGGTGCTGGGGACGATCCTGGCCGTCGTGCTCCTCGCGATCGTGGTGACCTCCCCGGCCGGGGCGGAGACGCCGGCCGAACGCTGCAAGCGTGAAACGGCGGCTTACGACAACGCCTGGAAGAACGCCTGGTCACAGGCCAACCCGGGCAAGAGTCCCAGCGACGCACCCCCGCCGCCGGTGCTCTACACATGCCACGGCGACGACGGGCCGCCGCCCACCCTGGACACCACCCCGCCGGAGACCTCGCCGCCGGTCACGACGAGTGCCACCCCGGAACCGTCGGCGCCGAGCACCGCCGAAAGTCCCGCGACGACCACGCCGGCGCCGACCTCGAGCCGTCTGCTCGAGCACCCCGGACCCGGCCAGCCGACCATCGACGCGGGCGGGAAGAAGACGGCCGCGCTGCGCGACGGGTTCAAGGTCGACGCGGCGGACGACGGCAACGACGGCAACGGCGGGATCACCTCGGACTCGAGTTCGTACCCCGACAAGCTGTCCGGGATCACGATCTACGCGAACGCGTGGGCGTGTGCCCTGTACTGGAAGCATTGCAGCTTCGCCACGTCCGCCAAGACCTACCGCGACGGCCAGCGCTTCGCGGTGAACATGATCAGGAACATCGCCACCGCGAAGACCCACGGGATCAGCGCATCGGTGGAGATCAGCGGGGGCAAGGGCAACGGCGGCACCGTCGGGCTCACGGCGCAGGGGTCTGACAAGAACGTCAAGACGCTGACCTGGGAGAACATCAGGAGCTACATCTCGGACGTGGCGGGAACCGCCGACTGTGGCATGTTCTCCACCTACTTCAGCGTCACCTCCGAGGGCTGGTTCGAACACGATGGCGCGAAAGGCTATGTGAGTGCCGGTGTCCGGAACTAGGCCGTGTCTCTCAAATCTTCTCCGTAGGCATCGGTGGATCCGCTGGGCGGCTGGCAAGGCGGAGGAGGGAGGCATAGCGGCGCTATGCCGACCGACGACAACGCCGCCAGGCGCTGCGCGGGCCGCCGAGGACCGGAAAGAGATTTGGGAGACATGGCCTAGAACGCGCAGACCGCTCGCGGCGCTGGCAGCCGTCGTCGTCGCCGGTGCCCTCGTGCTCTCCGCCTGCGGGGACTCCGGCTCCGCGCGGCGCGCCGACCCGTGGGACGGGCTCGCCGCCGCGTACCCGAGTCTGGCCGGGGGAGACGGCCTCGTCGTCCCGTCGATGGAACCCGACACGTCGCCCGAGGCGACGCTGTATCAGACCGCGTACGGACGGGCCGCGCTCCGGAACGCGGGGCGCGACCTGGCGCCGGTCGCCCCGGCGAAGCTGATGTGGACCCTTGGCCGGGAGGCGGCGACGGACCCGATCTGGTCGGGCTTCCAGGTCTGCCTGGCGTCGCCGGACACCGGCACCGCGGCGCTGCTCAGCGAGGCCGGGAAGAAGCTGCACGTCGACCTGGCGGCGCTGGCCGCCGCCTCGGTCGGCGCGCGCGACTCGGACGCGGGATACAGCGCCCAGGTGCTGGCGTGCCTGGGGCCGGACGTGCTCGCACCGCACCGCGCGGCGGTGGAGAGGATCGCCGCCGATCCCGCCGTCACGAGCTACCAGCGGTACCTCGCCGTCCAGGCGCTCGCCGGAACGGGGACCGCGGTGCCGGTCGACGGCCGGTCGCTGCCGGAACTGCCCGCCCGGGTCGACTGCGGTGATCCGGCGTCGGCCTCGAATTGGATGGCGGTGCACCAGCTGCATCGCCTCGCCGACCCCGGCTTCTCGCACCCCGGCCCGCTCGTCGACTGCGCCGCCGGGCTCGCCGGCCGCCTCAACGCGCAGTCGGCGCTCGCGGCCGCGGTGGTCGCCGATCGCCGGCCGGCCGAGCTCCAGAAACTCTCCACCCCGGTGATCGACCCGCTCGCCCAGCAGATGACCGCCGACGGCCTGCTGGTGGCGCCGCCGCCGGGCGGCTTGCGGTGGACCTTCTCGTACGCCGCGGCCCTGAAGCGGGGCGGCGCCCGGATCCCGGCCGCGCTGACAGCGGTGGTGGCGGACCAGATATCCGCCGCGAACACGGCGCACCCGGACGGGACCCGGAACGCGCTGCTCGTCGGTCTGTGCGCGGTGGACGACGGCCTGACGTGTCCCGCGTCCGTCGTCGACTCGGGCCGCGCCTGGGTCGCCGACATCGACTTCGCGGACCTCGACGTCAACGTGTACACGTGGATCGAGACGCTCGACCTCGCACGAGTGCTGGGCATCACCCCGAAGTCACGGCCGTCGGCGGAGGCCGCCGGCGCCTTCGCCGGGCGGTATTCGACGGAGCTGAAGCAGGCGCCGGGGCTGATCGAGGCGCTCATCACCGCCGCCGCCGGAGCGGGCATGACCGACGTCGTCCGGAGTCTGGCACCGCTGACCGATCCCCGGCGAACCTTCACCGACGGACTGGCCGGCCGGTCGCTGACCGCGGCCGGCAGCGCCTACACCGCGGCGAAAGCGCTCGGGATCGATACCGCGGGCTGGCTCGACGGCCTGCCCGCCGCGCTGAAGGGGTTCGCCGTCAACGACGTCACCGGCTATCCCTACAGCGACACGTCCGGGTCGCCGGTGGCGAACTCGAGCGCGAGCATCGCGGCGGCCACGCTGAGCGCCGCGGCGAACGGCTGAGGCAGGGCGGTCAGTCGCCGACGGGCGTGCGTTCCAGGCCCAGGCCGAAGCGCTCCGGGACGTGCATGCGGGCGAAGACCGTCGCGACATCGCCGCGCAGGGTGCGGCGGGTGGCGAGGGAGACGACGATCATCGTGCCGAACGAGAGGGGCACGGTGACGGCGGCGGGGAAGGTGACCACGGCCGCCGCCCAGCCGTCGCCGGACACCCGGAAGGCGCCGGCCAGCACTGCGGCGACCGAGGTCGCCGAGCCGACGGCGAGGCCGGTGACGGCCCCGGCCGCGGTGAGGCCGCGCCACCAGATGCCGAGCACCAGCAGCGGGCACAGGGTGGCGGCCGAGACGGCGAACACCAGGCCCACCGAGCGGGACAGCTCGAGGGTGCCCGCGGCGAGCGCCAGCCCGATCGGCACCAGGCCGCCGAGCAGCGCGCAGATCCGGAAGCTGCGGACCCCGGGCCGCAGCAGATCGGTCGACACCACGCCCGCGATGCTGATCAGCAGGCCCGACGACGTCGCGAGGAACGCGGCGATCGCGCCCGCGGCGACCAGGGCGACCAGCAGTTGCCCCGCCAGACCTCCGACGATCGCCGACGGCACCAGCAGGACCACGGCGTCGGCGGTGCCGGTGGCGAGCACCTGCGGGACGTAGACGCGGGCCAGCACGCCGAGCACCGTCGGGAACAGGTAGAACCCGGCCAGCAGGGCGATCACGGTCAGCGCCGTCCGGCGCGCGGCGGTGCCCGACCGGTTGGTGTAGAAGCGGACCAGCACATGCGGAAGGCCCAGGGCGCCGAGGAAGGTCGCCAGCATCAGCGACAGCACCTGGTACAGCGGGTGGCCGCCGCCGAGGCCGCCGCCGGACCGCCGCCACTGCGCGCCGGTCTGCGGCGCGTCGGACACCACCGGGGTCGCCGCGCCGGCCGCCAGCCGCAGGGTGGAGTCGTGGCCGACGACGACGGTTCCGGCGGGCAGCGGAGCGTCGCGGACGCGGCGGCCGTCGACGGTCCCGGTCGCGGTGACCCCGGCCGGATCGGTGACGGTCACCGAGACCTGCGTCGGGATCCGCACGGTGGTCTCGGCGACGACCCGGGCCGGCAGCGGGTCGCCGAGATCGGCCGGCTCCTGCGCGAAGTGGATGATCGCGACCAGGGCGGGGACGGCGATCGCGGTCAGCTTGAGCCAGTACTGCAGACCCTGCGCGAAAGTCACCGAGCGCATACCGCCGCTCACCACGTTGGCCACCAGGGCCGCCCCGACCAGGACCACGCCCACCCAGCCGGGCAGGCCCAGCAGGATGTTCAGGGTGAGCCCGGCGCCCTGCAGCTGCGGGATCAGGTAGAGGACGCAGACCGCGGCCACCACCAGCATCGAGGCGCGTCGTGCGCGGCGCGAGCCGAGCCGGAACTCGGCGAAGTCGGGCACCGTGTACGCGCCGGAACGACGCAGCGGCGCGGCCACGAACAGCAGCAGCGCCAGGTAGCCGGCGGTGAAGCCGATCGGATACCAGAGCGCGTCGGCGCCGTACTTGGCGACCAGTCCGGCCACGCCCAGAAACGACGCGGCCGACAGGTACTCGCCGGCGATCGCGGCGGCGTTCCAGCGTGCGCCGATACTGCGCGAGGCCACCAGGAAGTCCGATGTGGAGCGGGCGCCGCGGCCGCCGTACGCGCCGAGCGCCACCGTGCCGAAGGCCGCCAGGGCGACCGCCGCGATGATCAGGAGCGAGCCGGTACCGACGGTCACGGGCCGCGTTCCTCGTCGTCCATGAGTGCGATGAAGTCCCGTTCGGCCTGTTCGGCCAGCCGGATGTAGAGGCGGCCCGCGAGATACAGGATCGGGTACGGCGCCAGCGCGAGGACGATCCAGTTGACGCCGATGCCGAAGACGGTGGCCGAGGCGAAGTCGTCGACGGTGAAGCCGATCAGCGGGATCGCCAGGAACAGGGCCGCGACACCCAGCCCGATCCGCAGTGCCAGCCCGAGTTGCGCGCGGACCAGTCCGCGCACCAGATGTTCGCCCACCTCGGTCTGTTCGGCGACCTCGGCGCGGGTGCGCACCGGCCGGGCGCCACGCCGTTGCGAGAGCACCACGCGTTCGCGCCGCGGCGCATCGGGAGTCACGACTACGACCGGCCGGAACGGAAGGACCGCAACGGATCTCGCACCAGGCGGTCCTTGAGTTCCCGGACCTGCCTGCGGCTCACCGGCAGTTCCACCTCCGGCGCCGCGCCGTGTGCGCGGACCATCACCCGGGTGCCCGAACCCGCCGAGCGCAGGCCGCTCACCCGCGGCAGCGCCACCAGATACGACCGATGGACCCGTGCGAAACCGGCGCCGGCCCACTGCGTCTCGAGAGTGGAGAGGGTGACGCGCACCAGGTATTCGCCGGTGTCGGTGTGCAGCCGGGCGTAGTCGCCGACCGCCTCCACCCAGGAGACCGAATCCCGGGAGATCAGGGAGGTGACGCCGCCGCGTTCCACCGGGATCACCTCACCGGCCATCGGTGCGGGTTCCTCGGTGGGGGCGGCCTCCGCGCCGGATTCGGGAGCCTCGACCGGCGCCGGGCGGACCGCGAGCACCCGCTCGATCGCCTGCGAGAGGCGTTCGGCGCGAAGGGGTTTCAGCAGATAGTCGACGGCCCCGATGTCGAAGGCCTGCACCGCGCGGTCGTCGTGCGCGGTGACGAACACCAGGGCGGGCGGGGAGGCGTACCGGGCCAGCACCGCCGCCAGCTCCATGCCGCTCAGTCCAGGCATCGAGATGTCGAGGAACGCGGCGTCGACCGGCCGCTCGGCGAGCAGGCGCAGCGCCTGGGTGGCATCGGAGGCGGTCACCACCTCGGCGACGGCATCGTGCGACTCCAGGAGAAAGGTGAGCTCGTCGAGGGCCGGGGCCTCGTCGTCGACGGCCAGGACCGAGAGACCGGTCATCGTGGGCGTCCTTCCCCGGGAGTGTCGGCACGGATACCGGCCGCGAACTTCGGCACTCGCATGCTGACCTTGGTGCCCGCGCCGATGCCGGTATCGACGATCAAACCGTAGTCGTTGCCGAAGGCCGAGCGCAGTCGTTGATCCACATTCGTCAGCCCCACGTGCGCGCCGTCACTCTCGTCGCCGATCCGGTCCGACGGCGCCAGCGCGTCGATCGCGCCGCTGCGCAGCAGCTCCGGATCCATGCCGACGCCGTCGTCCTCGACACTGATCTCGCAGTCGGTGCCCAGCCCGCGCGCGGCGAGGGTGATGGTGCCGTCGCGGCGCCCGGCCAGCCCGTGCCGGACGGCGTTCTCCACCAGCGGTTGCAGCGCCAGGAACGGCACCACCACCGACAGCACCTCGGGATCGACGTGCAGGCGCACGTTGAGGCCGTCGCCGAAGCGGGCGCGTTCGAGGGTGAGGTAGCGGTCGATGTTGCGCAGCTCGTCGGCGAGCGTCGTGTACTGGCCGGCGGCCCGGAACGAGTAGCGGGTGAAATCGGCGAAGTCGAGGATCAGCTCGCGGGCCCGGACCGGATCGGTGCGCACGAACGACGCGATGGTGCCCAGGGCGTTGTAGATGAAGTGCGGGTCGATCTGCGCGCGCAGGGCCAGGACCTCCGCGCGATCCAGTCGTGCCCGGGAGGCATCGAGCTCGGCGAGTTGCAGCTGGGTGGCCGCGTAGTTGGCGACCTCGGTGAGCGCGCCGATCTGTCCCGGCCCCGGCGGATGCGTCGTCGCGACCACCAGGACCCCGGCGCTGATGTCGTCGGTGAGCAGCGGCGCGGCGATCAGCTGGCGCACCGGTCCGCCCGGTCCGCCCGGGTCGTCGGACAGCGCGCGACGCCGATCGGCCAGTGCCTGCGCGGCCAGCGCGGTAGCGGCCTGCACCACCCGCGGCGGCCAGATGTCGGGTTCGCCGTCGCGGCCGAGGAGGACGCCGTCGTCGCCGAAGAGTGCGACGCCCGCGGCACCGGTGAGCGCGCGGAGCGGCCCCGCCGCGCGGGTCGCCGATTCGGCGGTGAGCCCGTCCCGCAGCGGGTGGGCGGCGAGCGCCGCGGCGGCCAGCGTGTCGTGCACGGCGCGCTCGTGCGGGGTGGCCACCACGCGGCGGGTGCGCAGCGCGTAGACGAACAGCACCGCGGCCAGCGCGCCGCCGAGCACCACGATCGCGATCAGTTCTCCGGACATGTCGTCTGCCGAATCTACTGGTTCACCGGGGCGTGCGGGCGTGTTCACCGCCGGGTTCGCCGCCCGTCAGCCGTCACTGGTGCCATGGACGCATGGACTACTTGCTGACTCTGGGCGTCATGGTGGTGCCGGTGATCTTCTCGCTGTTCGACGGCGACGGCCAGAGTGTCGCGGATGCGTGAATAGCGACCGCTTCCGCGAAGGTCTGCCGATCCGTCGTTTGTTCGTACGACATGACCGGCCGGCCTCTATCATGCCGCGCATGACCAGAACTCTCTCCATGCTCGCCGGCACCGCCGTTCTCGGCGGGCTCCTGTCGCTCGCTCCGGTGTCGCCGGCCGCCGCCGCGCCGGTCGCGTACAAGAACTGCACCGCCCTCCACAAGAGCTTCCCGCACGGCGTCGCCCGGCCGGGCGCGCGGGACAAGGTGAGCGGCCGATCGAAGCCGGTGACCACCTTCCGCGTGAACAAGGCCGTGTACGACCGCAATGCCCGGCTCGACCGTGACAAGGACGGGATCGCCTGCGAGAAGAAGTGAACGACGACCGATGACGAAGGGGACCGCCAGGCCGGCGGTCCCCTTTCTTCGTCTGACCGCACGGTGGTGGCCCCGCCTTCGCGGGTCCGGAGCGCGCGTTGGCTGAACTCGCGGCGGCACGCCGTCGAGGGGCGACCGGAAGAGGGCGGGTCAGACCCGCCGTGGGCCGAATTGCCGATTCCGGAATAAGGTTTTGACCTGCGGTGATAGGGCGATTTGCGCGGTCTGGGCGCAACTGTGGGACGGATGTCCGCGTCTCCCTATCGTTCTGTGGACATCCCGTCGCAGAGCCTTGAGGAACCCCGGAGACATGAACGCACCGCGCCCCGACAAGCCGTTGCATTTCGCAGCTTTCGTCATGAACACGACCAGCCACATCGTGCAGGGGACCTGGCGCCGGCCCTCGGCACGACAGGCCGATTTCAACAGCCTCGATCACTGGGTGAATCTCGCCAGGACCCTGGAGCGGGGCAAGTTCGACGCGATCTTCTTCGCCGACGTCGTGGGCCTGTACGCGCCCTACCGCGGCGACGAGCGCAAGTACTTCGAGGCCGGGCTGCAGGTTCCCAGCAACGACCCGAGCGTGCTGGCCAGCGCTCTCGCGTACGCCACCGAGCACCTGGGCATCGCGTTCACCGCCAGCATCCTGCAGGAGCACCCGTTCAACTTCGCGCGGCGGATCTCCACGCTCGATCACGCGACGCAGGGACGGATCGCCTGGAACATCGTGACCAACTATCTGCCCAACGCGAGCCGCAATTTCGGGCTGGACGGCCTCACCGCGCATGACGAGCGCTACGCGTGGGCCGACGAGTACGTCGACGTCACGTACAAGCTCTGGGAGGGCAGCTGGGACGAGGACGCCCTGGTCCAGGACCGGGAGCGGGGGATCCACGCCGACTACGACAAGGTGCACCGCATCGATCACGTCGGCCCGCGGTACCGCGTCGAAGGACCGCACCTGGTGAGCCCGAGTCCGCAGCGCACCCCGCTGCTCTTCCAGGCCGGGGCCTCCGAGGCGGGCCGCACGTTCGCCGCGAAGAACGCCGAGGCGGTCTTCGTGCAGTCGCCGAATCCGGCCGCCGCACTGCGGGACACCACCGACATCCGGGAGCGGGCCGTGGCGGTGGGCCGTCGCGCCCACGACCTGAAGTTCTTCCAGGGCCTGTACGTGGTGCCGGCGTCGACCGAGGCCGAGGCCGAGCGCAAGGCCGCCGAACTCGACGAATGGATCGACTACGACGCTCAGCTGTCGCATCTGTCCGGGGCGCTCGGCATCGACTTCGGGCACGAGGACCTCGACACCCCGGTCGGCGAGATCCAGACCGAAGGCGTGCAGTCGATCGTCGGGTGGATCCGGGACGTGGTCACCGATCGTCCCGCCACGTTGCGCGACGTCGCCCACTACACGGCGACCAGCCTGCGGATCGTCGGCACACCGGAGCAGATCGCGGACGGCCTGGCGAACTGGCGGGCACACGGCGTCGACGGCATCAACCTGGTGAACTACGAGATCCCGACGTCGTACGAGGAGTTCGTCGACCACGTGATCCCGGTCTTGCAGGACCGCGGCCTGGCGCAGCGCGAATACCGCGAGGGGTCGTTGCGGCAGAAGCTGTTCGGCGCGGGTGACCGCCTTCCCGAGCGTCATCAGGCGGCCCGGTACCGTGGCGCGTTCGGCGCGGCACCGGAGACGGCCGCCGAGCTCGCCGAGGCGGGCGTCTGATGGGTGCGCCCGAGACTCCGGGACCGCCCAAGCGGCTCATCCTCAACCTGTTCGAGATGAATTGCGTCAGCCACATCACGCACGGTCTGTGGCGGCTGCCCGGGAACCGGCGCGAGAACGTCAACGACATCGAGTACTGGACGGGGCTGGCCCGACTGCTCGAAGACGGCGGTTTCGACGCGGTGTTCCTGGCCGACGTGCTGGGCACCTACGACGTGTTCCGCGGTTCGGCGGAGACCGCGATCGTGCGGGGCCTGCAGATCCCGAACAACGACCCGGCGTCGGTGGTGCCCGCGATGGCCGCGGTGACGCGGCACCTCGGCTTCGGCATCACCTTCTCCACCACCTACGAGCCCCCGTTCTCGTGGGCGCGGCGCGCGTCGACCCTCGACCACCTCACCAAGGGCCGCGTCGGCTGGAACATCGTGACGTCGTACCTGCCGAACGCGGCCCGCAACCTCGGCCGCGACGACGAGATCGACCACGACACCCGGTTCGAGATCGCCGACGAATACCTCGACGTCCTCTACAAGCTGTGGGAGGGCAGCTGGGACGACGACGCGATCGTCGCCGACCGCGAGAACAACGTGTTCGCCGATCCCGCGAAGATCCGGCCGATCGACCATGTCGGCCGGTACTTCCGGGTCGAGGGGCCGCAGCTGCCCAGCCCGAGCCGCCAGCGCACACCGGTCCTGTTCACCGCGACCGCCTCGCCCGCCGGCACCGGGTTCGCCGGGAAGCACGCCGAGGTGGTGTTCACCGGCGGGTCGTCCCCGGCGCAGCTCAAGGCCCTGATCGCCGCGCTGAAGGACGCCGCCGAGGCGGCCGGCCGCGACCGCGACGACCTGAAGGTCATCACCACCGCGGGCATCGTGGTGGCACCGACGCAGGCGCAGGCCCGCGCCAAACTCGCCGAATACCAGCGCTGGTCCGACCCGGAAGGCTACCTGGCGCACGCCGGGCTGACCTGGGATCCGACCGCGCTGCCGCCGGAACAGCGGCTCGACACCCTGCCGCTCGGCCGCCATCGCGGGCGCACCGAAGCGGGACCGGATACCACGGTCGGCGAGTTCCTCGCCGGTTTCGGCGACCTCGCCCGCCACCCGCTGTTCGCGGTGGGCGACCCCGAACAGGTCGCCGATGCCATCGAAGGCTGGCTCGACGATCTCGATCTGGACGGCATCAACCTGCTGCAGTACCACTCCTACGACACGGCGCGCGACTTCATCGAGCTGGTGGTGCCGGTGCTCCGGCGGCGCGGTCGTCTCCGCGAGTCGTACGACCCGTCCGAGACACTGCGCGACCGGATCTTCGGCCGCGGCCCCAGGCTGCCCGACAACCACCCGGCCGCCCGCTACCGCGGCGGCAAGCATCTGCCGCGCCGGGCGGGGATCGCCGATCCCCAGCCCGCCGCCTCCTGACCGCACCCGCGGTCGCCCTCAACCCACCCCGCTCGGCGTATCGAGCTCACCGACGAAAGCACGGTAATGAAGAAGTACCTCCGACCGACCCTCGCCCTCACCGCCGCCGGTGCCCTCCTGGCCGGAGTCACCGCCTGCGGTTCCGGCGAGTCCGGCAGCGGTGAGCGCATCCAGGGCGGCACCATCGAGTACGCGCACGTCCAGGAGCCGCCATGCAT
Organism: Gordonia marina; assembly: GCF_052036135.1. Classification (NCBI taxonomy): domain Bacteria; kingdom Bacillati; phylum Actinomycetota; class Actinomycetes; order Mycobacteriales; family Gordoniaceae; genus Gordonia; species Gordonia marina. The sequence continues at coordinate 32,563 of NZ_JBPSDN010000009.1, read as the reverse complement.
CTTCGGCGGCTGGATCCAGCAGGCGTACATCTCCCGGCAGGTACTCGACGGCCTGGTCACCCTCGCCGACGACGGCACCGTCAAGCCCTGGCTCGCGCAGTCGTGGGAGGTGTCGCCGGACGGGCGCACCTACACCTTCGCGCTCAAGCCGGGCGTCAAGTTCACCGACGGCACCCCGCTCGACGCCGCCGCCGTCGCCTACAACTTCGACCAGTTCGCTCACGGTGACCTCAACAGCACCGCCAAGGTCTCCATCTCGCCGTACTTCACGTCCGCGGAGGCCGTCGATCCGCAGCACGTCGCGATCCACCTGAGCGACCCGTACCCGGAGTTCCTGCGGCTGATCACCCAGGGCTACTTCGGCATCCAGTCGCCGACCGCCCTGAAGACGCGCAGTGCCGAGGAGAACTGCGAGAAGCCCATCGGGTCGGGTGCCTTCACCGTCGCGGAATGGAAGAAGGGGCAGCAGGTCACCTTCAAGCGGAACCCGGACTACACGTCCTGGCCGGCCACCGCCAAGCACCAGGGGCCGGCGCTCGTCGACGCGATCAACTGGAAGTTCGTCCCCGACGCCACCTCCCGGTACGCCTCGCTGACCACGGGCCAGTCGGACGCGATCTACGAGGTGCCGACCGTGCGCTGGAAGGATGCGCAGCAGCGGTTCAAGAACACGATCCGGTACATCACCCCGGGCAAGCCGGTCTCCTTCTCGGTCAACACGCAGCAGGGGCCGTTCACCGACAAGCGCGTCCGGCAGGCCTTCGGGTACGCGGCCGACCGGAAGTCCGCCGTGCAGGCCGGCTTCCACGGCGTCATCCCGTATGAGCCGAACGCGGCGGTCTCGCAGTCCACGCCCGCCTACCTCGGCGGCGACCCGTACCCGTACAACCCGGCCAAGGCGGCCGACCTGCTCCGGCAGGCCGGCTGGACCAAGGGTGACGGCGGCATCTACCGCAAGGACGGCAAGTCGCTGACCATCCGGGTGGTCTACGGTGCGGGCTCGTTCATCACCCCCGAGGGCGCGACGATCCTGCAGGCGCTCCAGGAGCAGTGGAAGCAGAACGGTTTCGACGTCGAACTGATCCCGGCGACGATGGCCGAACTCTGGGGCGGCAAATACAGCGATCCGGCCACGTACGACGCGCTGCCGTCGTACTGGACCAGCCCGAGCCCGGCGATCCTGTGGATCGTCTGGCGCGCCGGCACGCCCACCGATCCGAACGGCAACAACCGGTCGTTCTTCAACGACCCGCAGCTCACGTCGCTGATCAACGCCGCCAACACCAACCCCGACACCACGGCCGGCTTCGCCCAGTACCGGCAGGCCCAGCAGACCATCGCCGACGACGCCGCGGGCATCGGCCTGTACACGCAGAGTTCGCTGATCGCGTCGTCGAACCGGCTGCACGACTTCTGGGTCGAGAAGAGCCAGGGCGAGCCGGTGTTCTCCGACGCCTACCTCACGAAGTGACCGCACGGGAGACGCATCGAGATGACCACCTTCCTTCCCACCGGGGCCGCCGGGCGCCCGGTCTGGGTCACCGCACGGGCCGCACGACGGCTCATCGTCAAGATCGTGTCGGGCATCGCGGTCCTGATCGCCGCAGCGACGGTCGCCTGGGCCGCGCAGCTCGCGGTGCCCGGTGACCGGGCCACCGCGATCCTCAACATCCGCAGCGGCCGCGACGAGTCGTACACGGCAGGCCAGCTCGCGCCGGTCAACCGGCAGTTCGGCTTCGACCAGTCGCTGGTGCAGCAGTGGCTCCACTACATCGGCGGCTTCTTCACCGGCGACCTGGGGACGTCGTATTCGCAGTACAAGCCGGTCACCGAGATCATCGGCGCCCAGCTCGGCCCGAGCCTGGTGCTCACCCTGCTGGCGCTGGTGGTCGCGTGGCTCATCGCGGTGACGGGCAGTCTGCTCACCGTGAAGCGCGGCCGGTTCCTCGGCGGCCTGGGCTCGTCGATCGAGGCCTTCACGGCGAGCCTGCCGCAGTACTGGGTCGGCATGATCCTGCTGGTGCTGTTCGCCGTGCAGATTCCGCTGTTCCCGGTGATCGGCGGCAACGGGATCGCCGGCACGGTGCTGCCGGTCCTCACCCTGGCGATACCGCTGAGCGGCTTCCTCGGCCAGGTGATCCGCGACGAGTTCGACAAGGTGCTCGACCAGCCCTTCATCACCACCGCCCGCACCCGCGGACTCGGTGACACCGCGGTCCGGCTCGGGCACGGGCTCCGGCACGCGGTGATCCCGGCCATCAGCCTCTCCGGCTGGGCGCTCGGCGCGCTGATCTCCGGCGCGGTGATCGTGGAGAACATCTACGGCCGGCCGGGAATCGGGCAGGTGCTGGTCACCGCCGTCAACACCCGCGACGTCCCCACGGTGGCCGGTGTCGTCGTGGTGGTCGCCGCCATCTACATCGTCGCGAATCTGCTCGTCGATCTCGCGTACTCGCTCATCGACCCCAGGCTGCGTGCATCATGACCTCCCTCGCCCCGTCCGCCGGATCATCGCCGGTCCGCGATGCCCTCGACGCCTTCGCCGCCCGCCTGTCCGGACTCCGCCCGGGCCTGATCCTCGCCGGCCTGTTCGTCGCCCTCATCGCGGTGGCGGCCGTCTTCCCGGGCCTCCTCGCGCCGCACTCGGCGACGGCGATCGACCTGAACAACCCCCTCGCGTCGCCGTCGTGGCAGCACCTGTTCGGCACCGACGAGGCGGGTCGTGACGTGTTCTCCCGGGCGGTCTACGGCACCCGGCTGTCGCTCGGCATCGGGCTCGGTGCCACCGGCATCGCCATGGGCCTGGCGATCGTGTTCGGCTTCACCGCGGCCCTGGCCGGCGGTGTGGTCGACGCGATCATCACCCGGATCCTCGAGGTGTTCTTCGCCTTCCCGGCGCTACTGGCCGCGCTGCTGGTGGTCTCGATCTACGGGCCGTCGGCCACCACGTCGATCGTGGCCGTGGGCGTGAGCTCGATGCCCGGCTACGCGCGGATGGTGCGCGGGCAGGTCCTCAGCGTGCGCGGTGCGGGCTACATCGAGGCGGCGACCGCGCTCGGGCACTCGCGGGCGACCGTGATCCGGAGACACCTGTTCCCCAACGCGATGCGGCCGATGGTCGCCGTCGTCACCCTCGGCATCGGGCAGTCGATCGTCTGGGCGTCGTCGCTGGCCTTCCTCGGGCTCGGGGTGCGTCCGCCCAGCCCCGAATGGGGAGCGCTGCTCGACGCCGGCCGCAACTACATCACCACCAACTGGTGGCTGGAGATCCTGCCGGGCCTGGTCATCGTCCTCTTCGCGATCTCGGTCACCACCCTCGGCCGGGCCGCGCAACAACGACTGGAAGGAGCGGGCCGATGACCGCCATCGCCCTCGATTCACCCCGCACCACCGCGGCCCCCGCCCCCGGCGGGAACCCGCGACCACTGCTGACCGTCGAGAATCTGCGGATCGGCTTCGGCGCCACCGAGGTGGTGAAGGGCATCTCGTTCCAGGTGGCGCCCGGCCGGTGCCTCGCGATCGTCGGCGAATCCGGCTCCGGCAAGTCGGTGACGGCCCGCACTCTGGTCGGCCTGACCGGTGCGGGCGCGCGGGTCCGGGCCGATCGGCTCGAACTCGACGCCGGGGCCGCCGCCACCGTCGGGAGCGGTCCGATCGATCTCACCGCGCTGGCGGAGCGGTCGTGGCGGCGCATCCGGGGACGCGACATCGGCTTCGTCCTGCAGGACGCGCTGGTCTCACTCGACCAGTTGCGGCGCGTCGGCGACGAGGTGGCCGAGCCGCTCAAGGTGCACCGCTGGGGAAACCGCGCCGCGCGTCGTGCCAAGGCCGTCGAACTGCTCGCCTCGGTCGGGGTGCCCGAGCCCGAGGTCAAGGCGCGGCAACGGCCCTACGAGCTGTCCGGCGGTCTGCGGCAGCGGGCGCTCATCGCCTCCGCGATCGCCCTCGACCCGCCGCTGCTGATCGCCGACGAGCCGACCACCGCGCTCGACGTCACCGTGCAGGCCCAGATCCTCGACCTGCTCGCCGAATCCAAACGTGGTGGACAGGCGATCATCCTGATCAGCCACGACCTGTCTGTGGTCGACCGCATCGCCGACGACGTGGCGGTGATGAAGGACGGCGAGATCGTCGAGCAGGGGACCGTCGCCGACGTGCTGTACGCGCCGGCGCATCCCTACACGCGGGCGCTGCTCGACGCGGTGCCGTCGACGCATACCCGCGGCACCCGGCTGGTCAAACCGGCCGCGGGCGAACCGGCGGGAGCACTGCGCACCCGCGCGCCGATCGACCCCGATGACGTGGTGCTGGAGGCCAGGCACCTGTCCAAGGTCTATCGCGGACCGGACCGGGTGGACCGCACCGTCGTCGACGACGTGTCGTTCGCGCTGCGGCGCGGGGAGACGCTCGGCATCGTCGGCGAATCCGGGTCCGGCAAGACGACCACCGCGCGGATGGCCCTGGCGCTGGAGCGCGCCACCGCCGGCGAGGTGCTGCTCGACGGCGAGGCGTGGACCGGCCTGTCGGTGGGGGCGCGGCGTCCCCGGCGGCACCGGATCGGGGTCGTCTATCAGGACCCGCTCAGTTCGTTCGACCCGCGCTGGCCGGTCGGCCGCATCCTTCTCGACGCGCTCGCGACCGGCCCCCGGCCGCCGTCGGCCAAGGCGGAGGCGCGGCAGCGGGCGGTCCGGCTGCTCGAACAGGTGGGCCTGCGCGCCGAACACCTCGAGGCGGCGCCGCTGCGGCTGTCCGGCGGTCAGCGGCAGCGCGTCGCGATCGCCCGGGCGCTCGCCCCCGAACCCGAGGTGATCGTGTGCGACGAACCGGTGTCCGCGCTCGACGTCTCGATTCAGGCGCAGGTGCTCGATCTGCTCACCGACCTGCAGGACGAGCTCGGCGTCAGCTACCTCTTCATCTCCCACGATCTGGGCGTCATCCACCACATGAGCGATCGGATCCTGGTGATGAAGGGCGGTCGGGTCGTCGAATCCGGGACGGCCGACGACGTCTTCGAGCACCCGCGGCATCCCTACACGCGGTCGTTGCTGACCGCGCTCCCGCGGCTGGAAGGCCGCGGCGCCCTCCCTTCCACACCATCCCGAGAGGACCGGGTCCGATGACCACCGATGCACGACTGACCGAGCGCTTCGCTCCCGTCTTCGCCGAGATCGCCGCGGGCGCGCTCGACCGAGAAGCCGATCGGGTACTCCCCGCCGAAGCCGTGGAACTCCTGCGCGAATCGGGATTCACCCGGATCCGCGTCCCTGAACAGTACGGCGGGCTGGGCGCGACCGTGCCGCAGTTCGTCCGGCAGCTCATCGCACTCGCCGAGGCCGACTCCAATCTGCCGCAACTGCTGCGCGGTCACTTCGCGTTCGTCGAATCCCGCCTCTCGCATCCGGAGGCGGCGGTCCGTGAACGATGGCTGCGGGCCGTCGCGGCCGGCGAGATCATCGGCAACGCCCAGTCCGAGAACGGGAGTTCGTCGTTCTGGACCAACACCACCGCGGTGACCCCGGACGGCGACGGCTGGTCGCTCTCCGGCCGCAAGTTCTACTCCACCGGCAGCCTGTTCGCGGACTGGATCCACACCAGCGCCGCCGTGGATGCGGACCGTACCGCGAACGTCCTGGTCCCCTCCGGCGCGCCGGGCGTGGAACGGATCGACGACTGGGACGGCTTCGGGCAGCGCCTCACCGGCAGCGGCACCACGGTGTTCGACGGCGTTCCGGTGCCCGATGAGGACGTGGAGATCCACCCCAACGGGGAGTTCTCCGGCACGTATCTGCTGGCGGTGCTCCAGCTCAATCACCTCGCCACCCTCGCCGGAATCGGGCAGGCGGCGGTCCGCGATGCGGTGGCCTTCGTCCGGCAGCGGAGCCGCAACCTGATCAATCCGCGCTACCCGCGGCCCGCCGCAGATCCGCAGATCCAGCAGGTCGTCGGCCGGATCGCGAGTGCGTCGTTCGCGGCGACCGCCACCACCCTGGCCGCGGCGGACGCGGTCGGCGAGATCGCCGATGCCGTCGTCGCCGGGACCGCCACGGCGGAACTCTTCGACGCGGCCGATGTCGCGGTGTTCTCGGCACAGACGGCGGTCGCCGAACTCGTGCTCGGGGCGGCCACCGAGCTCTTCGAGGTGGGTGGCGCGTCCGCGGTCACCGACCGGTTCGGGCTCGACCGGCACTGGCGCAACGCGCGCACCCTGGCCTCGCACAACCCGGCGATCTACCGGCAGACGCTCGTCGGCGACTACCTGCTCAACGGGCGGCCGCCGAGTTCCTGGGCGGCCGATTCGTGGGCGGCGGTGCGGCAGAGCGAGGCCGTCGGCGCCGGTGTGCCGGCCACCGCGAAGGAGGGCGACCGATGACGCGGCGTCTGCTCTTCAACGCCTTCGTCATGAACACCACCAGCCATATTCATCACGGGCAGTGGCGTCGGCCGGATGCGCACCAGCACGACTTCAACGATGTCCGGCTGTGGATCGATCTGGCGAAGACCCTGGAGGATGCGAAGTTCGATTCGCTGTTCTTCGCCGATGTGTCGGGGCTGTACGGCGACTCCGATGCGGACTATTCGGTGTACGTGCGGGAGGGGCTGCAGATCCCCAGCAACGACCCCACGGTGCTGGTCGCGGCGCTGGCCACGCACACCTCCGACATCGGGCTGGCGGTGACGTCCAACGTCTTTCAGCAGCACCCGGCCAACTTCGCCCGGCAGATCGCCACGCTCGATCACATCTCCGGCGGTCGCATCGCCTGGAACATCGTGACCGGCACGCAGGACAACGGCTATCGGAACTTCGGGTTCCGTGCGCTGGAGGACCACGACGAGCGCTATCGCTGGGCCGATGAATACGTCGACGTCACCTACAAGCTGTGGGAGGGGTCGTGGGACGACGGGGCGCTCCGCCGCGACAAGGACGCCGGAATCCATGCCGATCCGGACAAGATTCACAAGATCTTCCATCGCGGCGAGCGCTACGAGGTCGAAGGTCCGTTTCTGCCGTCGCCGTCACCGCAGCGGACGCCGCTGCTGTTCCAGGCCGGCTCGTCCGGCCCGGGGCGCGCGTTCGCCGCGCGCAACGCCGAGGCCGTGTTCCTGATCGCGCCGTCCCCGGAGATCGCGAAGCAGCAGATCGACGAGACCCGGGCGCTGGCGGTGGCGGCGGGACGCCGCGCCGACGACATCACCTTCCATCAGGGGCTGAGCTTCGTCATCGGCGACACCGAGCAGGAGGCGCGGGAGAAATTCGAGGAGTATCAGCGGTTCGCCAGCAGCGACGGCTACGCCGCGCACATGGCGGTGGTCGGCCCGGACGGACGGGTCTACCCGGCGGACACCCCGATCGCCGAGACCGCGACGAACACCGCGCACGGATTCCTGGACCACCTGCGGGCGCACATCACCGATCGGGAACCGACCGTGGGCGACCTCTCGCTGCAACGCCTCCGCGACATGGTGGTCGTCGGTACCCCCGAGCAGATCGCCGACCGGCTGGAGCAGTGGCAGCGGGCGGGGGTCGACGGTATCAACGTCATCAACTGGGTGATCCCCGGCTCGTTCGAGGAGTTCGCGGCGAAGGTGATCCCGGTGCTGCGGGAACGTGGACTGGCCCAGACCGAATACGCGCCGGGCACGCTCCGGCGAAAGCTGTTCGGCGACGACCGGCTCAGCGACCGGCATCCGGCGTCGGCGTACCGCGGGGCGTTCGGAGCGCGAGACGCCGGCGAGTTGCCGGTGGCGAACTGACCTGAGCGGTGCGGGGGCCCGGTGTGGACCCCCGGCCGCTCGTGGACGGCGCCGCCCAGACCGTCGCGGATGCGTGAATAGTGACCGCTTCCGCGACGGTCTGCGCGACCGGGACCCGGGCTGCGGCGGTCAGCGCAGCGCGCGGCGCAGGATCTTGCCGGTCGCGGTGCGCGGCAGGGACGCGACCAGTTCCACCTCGCGCGGATACTTGTAGGCGGCGAGTCGTTCCCGGCAGTAGCCGATCACCTCGCCGGCGGTGAGTTCGGCGCCGGCGCGCGGCACCACGAAGGCCTTCACCGTCTCGCCGCGGTATTCGTCCGGGATACCGGTGACCGCGGCTTCGGCGATGTCCGGGTGCCCGGCCAGCACCCGTTCCACCTCCGACGGCCACACCTTGTAGCCGGCCGCGTTGATCTGGTCCTTCTTGCGATCGACCACGTAGAACCAGCCGGCCGAATCCATGAAGCCGACGTCGCCGGTGTGCAGGGCGCCGCCGGAGAAGGCGTCCGCGGTGGCGGCCGGGTCGTGCCAGTAGCCGGGGATCACCTGCGGACCCATCGTGACCAACTCACCGATCTCCCCGACGGGGAGATCGCGGCCGTCGTCGTCGACCACCCGGACCACGGTGTCGAACACCGGGACGCCCACCGACAGGACGCCCGACTCGGGGTCGACCGGTGCGGCGATCCCGGGCGGCACGGCGTGCGACGGCGAGGTGGTCTCGGTCTGGCCGTACACGTTGTGGATGTAGCCGCCGAGCCGCTGCGCGAGCCGATCGGCCAGCTCGGGGTCGACCGGCGCGCCGCCGGAGTACCGCAGACGGAGGGAAGCCAGATCGTCCGGGTCCACTCCCGGATCGTCGGCCAGCGCGATGTACGCGGTGATCACCGCCGCGCAGAACGCGGGCCGGTGGCGGCGACAGGCCTCGGCGATCACGCGCGGATGGAAACGATGCGTCAGCACCAGCGGTGCGGCGTTGATCATGGCCAGCGTCACGGCGCCGACGAGTCCGGTGACGTGGAAGACCGGCGCCAGTGCGAGGATCGGTTCACCCTCGATCAGGCCGGTCCAGTCCCGGTAGACCTGGGCGTTGAACGCCAGATTCGCGTGGGTCACCTGCGCGCCCTTGGGCGGCCCGGTGGTCCCCGAGGTGGTGGTGAGCACCGCGATGTCCGACGGCCCGACGCGCCGCTCCGCGAGAGCCTGCCGCGCGCGGGCGTCGGGCTCGTGCTCGGCGATCAGGCGCACCAGGTCGACGGTGTCGGCGGGCCGCTGCTCGGTGACGCCGTCGAACAGCCGCGGGTCGTGCTCGGTCTGGAAGTCGAGGGCGGAGGCGGTCACCACCACGCGCACGCCGGTGGTGCCGGGGGCCAGCACCGGACGGACCAGGTCCCGGTAGAGGTCGTCGAGGACGACGAGCGCGGACGGGCTGAACGCGGACAGGCTCCGGCGCAGTTCGTCGGGGGTGGACATCGGGCTGAGCGGTGCGGCGATGCCGCCGGCCTTCCACGCGGCGACCAGGCCGATCAGGAACGCGGGGTCGTTCTGCAGGCAGAGCGCGAGCCGATCGCCGGGCTCGAAACCTCGAGCCATGAGCAGTGCGGCGAGCGCCTCGGCGGCGTGATCGACCTGCGCCCAGGTGAGGCCGCCGTCGAAGTAGTGGAGCGCCGGCTCCCCGGGCTTGCGGGCGACGGTGTCGTCGAAGATCTCGAGCGCGGTCGCGAACGCCCGCCGGAGATGCGGCGGGCGGCCCGGGGGATAAACCTCGAGCCAGGGGCGTTCGTCGTACCCGCTCACGCGGCCAGTCTAAGCATCCGCATCCGTCCCGTAGGCTGTTCAGTGTGACTGAACAGGCCGACGTCGGTGTCGGGGCGACCGTCCGTGGGCTCCGCCGGGAGCGGGGCGTCACCCTGCGCGCGCTGGCGGCCCGGGTGGGGATCAGTCCGGGCACCCTGAGCGCGATCGAGAACGGCAAGGTCGCCGTCACGCTGGACCGGCTCGGGCAGCTCGCGGACGCGCTCGACGTGGTCCCGGCCGCCCTGATCGAGCCGCCGGCCGTCGCCGCACCCGTACCGTCCGAACCCCTCGACGGCGACTGGACGGAGTTCGCCGCGCTCGACCTGGACCCGGTCCTGGCGGCGGCCGTCGAGGTCTTCGCCGAGACCGGCTATCACGGCGCCACCATGCGGGTCGTGGCGGCGGCCGCCGATCTCAGCGTGGCCGGAATCTACCGGCATTACCGCGGTAAACAGCATCTTCTGGTCGCACTCGCCGATGCTCAGCTCGCCGACCTGGGCTGGCGCATCGAGGCCGCGGAGGCTTCCGCCGAGGCGCCCGCGGCGGCGTTCGCGGCGATGGTCCGTGCGCTCGTGCTGTGTCAGGTGCGGCGGCGAGATCTGGCCTTCATCGTCGAGACCGAACTGCGCAGCCTGCAGGAGCCGGACCGTTCGAGGATCGACGCCGCCCGCCGGGCCGTCGATCGGCGCTTCGCCGAGGCGGCACGTGCGGCGGTGCGGACCGGGCGGTTCGCGGTGGCCGATCCGGGGTCCGGAGCGCAGGCCGTGGTCTCCCTCTGCCGGGCGATTCCGTTCCGGTTCGCCGGGGGGCCGCTGCCCGACGGCCGCGCCCTCGCAGTGGAGTACGCCGGGCTCGCACTGTCCATGATGTCCGGGTCAGTTCAGCCTGACTGAACATCGCGTGATCGCCTGACTCGGCGCAAAAGCACTGTTCACAGCAATTTCCGTGAAGCCTTGACCCATGCGCCGATGTGTGTGATTCTCATCTCAGTCACCGAGTGAACGATCGTTCGCGTCGGCGACGTGAAACCCGAATCCGCACCGGAAGGCCCCGTGATGACCGAATCTCCTGCTCTCTCCGACCTGCTCGCCGACTCCCCGTCCAACTGGGGCAAGTGGGGTCCGGACGACGAGGTCGGCAGCCTCAACTACCTGACGCCCGAGCAGGTGCTGCGCGGCGTGTCGCTGATCAAGCGCGGCGCTCTGTTCACCCTGCAGCGCCTCATCGGCGACCCGAACGGTGACCCGGTGTGGCCCGGGCGTGAGCCGGCCACCCGCGAGATGGTCTGGGACGAGTCGGACTGGGACGAGGGTGGCGAGGGCCCGCAGTTCCCCGGTGGCCTGCACTACGCCGACGACAAGCTGGAGGCCTTCCTGCAGGGCTCCACGCAGTACGACGCGCTCGGTCACGTCTGGTACGACGGGCAGATCTGGAACGGCTACGACGCCCGCACCACCATCGGCGGTCTGGACAAGGCCAGCGTGGAGCCGATCGCCCAGCGCGGTGTCGCCGGGCGCGCCGTCCTGCTCGACCTCGCCCGCTGGCGCGGGGTGGACGCGATCGGCGCGCGTGAGCCCTTCAGCCACGAGGACCTGCTCGCCTGTGCCGCCGCGCAGGGCGTCGAGCTGCGTCCCCGGGACATCCTGATCATCCGCACCAACCACCTGGCGCTGTTCTTCAAGGACGCGGACGCGTTCTACGCCGATTTCTGCGAGCCAGGCCTGGTGTACTCGCCGGAACTGGTGCGGTGGTTCGCCGACATGGAGATCCCGAACCTGGTCACCGACACCATCGCCAACGAGGTCACCACCGATCCGGACAACGGCGTCGCGCTGGTGCTGCACAACGCCCTGATGCGCAACCTCGGCATCGCCTTCACCGAGATCTGCGACCTGGAGAAGCTGGCCGCCGACTGCGCCGAGGACGGCGTGTACGACTTCTTCTACGTCGCCGCTCCGCTGAAGATCCACAACGCCAGCGGCTCGCCGGTGAACCCGGTGGTGATCAAGTGACCTACGCGGATCGGCCCTGGCTGGCCCGCTATCGGCCGGGCATGCCCGCCGACATCGAGACCGAGTACCCGTCGGCGCTGGCGGTGTTCGACGCCGCCGTCGCCCAGTCTCCCGACGACGACTTCCTGCAGTACTTCGGGACGTCGCAGACCTTCGCCGACGTGGACCGGGCGTCGCGGGCGCTGGCCGCCGCGCTCGCCGGGCGGGGATTCGGCCGTGGCGACCGGCTCGCCCTCTTCGTGCAGAACAATCCCGCGTTCGTCATCGGCATGATCGCCGCATGGCGGCTGGGCGGTACTGCGGTCGCCATCAACCCGATGAACAAGGAACGCGAGCTCACCTACCTGCTGACGGACTCGGGCGCGACCGCCCTGCTCGCCCTGGACGACCTGTACGCCACGGTCGGTAAGCCGGTGATCGAGGGCTGCGGCACCGCCGTGACCACGGTGATCACCTGCTCGCCGCTCGACATGCAGGACCGCGACGACGAGCGGCTGTTCGGTGACTACCGGCGCGTGCGCACCGAGGGCGCCCTCGATCTCGCCGAGATCATCGCCGCCGGTGGCGGTGACGATCTGCCCGATCCGGACCTGGGGAGCGATGACGTGGCCGTGCTGGCCTACACCTCCGGCACCACCGGCGACCCGAAGGGGGCGATGAACACCCACGGGAACTTCGCCTTCAACGCGCAGACCTACCGCGACTGGACGGGTCTGGAGCCCGGCGAGGGGATCCTCGGGATCGCGCCGCTGTTCCACATCACCGGGCTGGTCGGGCACATCATGGCGGCCATGCTGATCCGTGCGCCGCTCGTGCTGGCGCACCGCTTCGATCCGGCCGTCATGCTCGACGCGATCCGCGAATACCGGCCGGTGTTCACCATCGGTGCGATCACCGCGTTCGGTGCCCTCGCCGCGGCGCCCGGGGCCGGCCCGGACGACTTCGCCAGTCTCCGGGTCCTCTATTCCGGTGGTGCGCCGATCGCGCCGGCGGTGGGCGACCGGCTGGAGCAGGTCTTCGGCACCTACATCCACAACATCTACGGCCTCACCGAGACCAATTCGCCGTCGCACGCCGTTCCCCTCGGGGTGCGGGCACCGGTGGACCCGGTGTCGGGTGCGCTCTCGGTCGGCGTGCCGGTGTTCAACACGGTGGTGCGGGTGGTCGGTGCGGACGGCACGGACGTCCCGGCCGGCGAGATCGGCGAGTTCGTCACCTCCGGGCCGCAGGTGGTGCCGGGGTACTGGAACAAGCCCGAGGCCACCGCGTCGTCGATTCCCGGCGGTGCGCTGCACACCGGCGACGTCGGGTTCATGGACTCCGACGGCTGGTACTACGTGGTCGACCGCAAGAAGGACATGATCAACGCGTCCGGCTACAAGGTGTGGCCCCGGGAGGTGGAGGACGTCCTCTACACGCATCCGGCGGTGCGCGAGGCCGCGGTGGTCGGCGTTCCCGACGAGTACCGCGGCGAGACGGTGAAGGCCTTCGTGTCACTGCAACCGGGCGCCACGGTGGATCCGGCGGAGATCATCGAGTTCTGCAAGGCGCAGATGGCGGCGTACAAGTACCCGCGGTCGGTCGAGATCGTCGAGGAACTGCCGAAGACGGTGACCGGCAAGATCCTGCGCAGGCAGCTGCGCGACGAGGCGGCCGGCTGACGCTCGGGCGTCGCTGATGAAACGGCGGACTTGTGGGTCGTGGCGACCCACAAGTCCGCCGTTCGCCGATGCGGTGGCGGGTGGGTGGCGCGCCGGTGTTCGCCGTCGACGAACCGGGGACGGGGAGGGCCGGGCCGACCTTGCACTCTCCCGGGGCGAGTGCTAAAAACGAGGTTGGCACTCACGGCATGTGACTGCCAGGTCGGGACGGTGAGGCCGGTCCAACAGACACCCCGGTCGTCCGTCGCGGGCACCGAGTCCGGCCCAGAGAACCTAGTGTCACCCCCTACCGGAGGATCACTTACCAATGGCAAAGCAGATTGCTTTCGACGAAGAGGCCCGTCGCGGACTCGAGCGGGGCCTGAACGTCCTCGCCGACACCGTCAAGGTCACCCTCGGCCCCAAGGGCCGCAATGTCGTCCTGGAGAAGAAGTGGGGCGCCCCCACCATCACCAACGACGGCGTCTCGATCGCCAAGGAGATCGAGCTCGAGGATCCCTACGAGAAGATCGGCGCCGAGCTCGTCAAGGAGGTCGCCAAGAAGACCGACGACGTCGCGGGCGACGGCACCACCACCGCCACCGTGCTGGCCCAGGCGCTGGTCCGCGAGGGCCTGCGCAACGTGGCCGCCGGCTCCAACCCGATGGGTCTGAAGCGCGGCATCGAGAAGGCCGTCGAGGCCGTCTCCACCTCGCTGCTCGACTCCGCCACGGAGATCGAGACCAAGGAGCAGATCGCCGCCACCGCCGGTATCTCGGCCGGTGACCAGTCGATCGGCGACCTGATCGCCGAGGCCATGGACAAGGTCGGCAACGAGGGTGTCATCACCGTCGAGGAGTCGAACACCTTCGGCCTGCAGCTGGAGCTCACCGAGGGCATGCGCTTCGACAAGGGCTACATCTCGGGCTACTTCGTCACCGACGTCGACCGCCAGGAGACCGTCCTGGAGGATCCGTACATCCTCACCTACTCGGGCAAGATCTCGACCGTGAAGGACCTGCTCCCGCTGCTGGAGAAGGTCATCCAGGCCGGCAAGTCGCTGCTCATCATCGCCGAGGACGTCGAGGGCGAGGCCCTGTCGACCCTGGTCGTGAACAAGCTGCGCGGCACCTTCAAGTCCGTCGCCGTCAAGGCCCCGGGCTTCGGTGACCGCCGCAAGGCCATGCTCGCCGACATCGCCATCCTCACCGGTGGCGAGGTGATCAGCGAAGAGGTCGGCCTCTCGCTGGAGACCGCCGAGCTGACCTCGCTGGGCACCGCCCGCAAGGTCGTCGTCACCAAGGACGAGACCACCATCGTCGACGGTGCCGGTGACGCCGAGCAGATCGCCGGCCGCGTGGCCCAGATCCGCAACGAGATCGAGAACAGCGACAGCGACTACGACCGCGAGAAGCTGCAGGAGCGCCTGGCCAAGCTGGCCGGCGGTGTCGCGGTGATCAAGGCCGGTGCCGCCACCGAGGTGGAGCTCAAGGAGCGCAAGCACCGCATCGAGGATGCCGTGCGCAACGCCAAGGCCGCCGTCGAAGAGGGCATCGTCGCCGGTGGCGGCGCGGCCCTGCTGCAGTCCGAGTCGGCCATCGACGGCCTGTCGCTCTCCGGCGACGAGGCCACCGGCGCGCAGATCGTCAAGGTCGCGCTCTCGGCTCCGGCCAAGCAGATCGCCGTCAACGCGGGCCTGGAGCCCGGCGTGGTCGCCGACAAGATCCGCAACTCGCCGAAGGGCACCGGCCTCAACGCCGCCACCGACGAGTACGAGGACCTGCTGGCCGCCGGCATCAACGACCCGGTGAAGGTCACCCGCTCGGCGCTGCAGAACGCGGCCTCGATCGCGGCTCTGTTCCTCACCACCGAGGCCGTCGTCGCCGACAAGCCGGAGAAGAACCCCGCCCCGGCCATGCCGGGCGGCGACGAGATGGGCGGCATGGGCTTCTGATCTGATCAGAACCCGCGCTCGCCGGTCGAGCGTAGTCGAGACCCACCGCACCGAAGGCCGGTCACCCGCACGGGTGACCGGCCTTCGCGTTGCCGTCGGTCGAGAGTGGGCCACCACGAAGCGGCTGGCATCGCACCTCGGATCGCCGAATCAGTCCAGACGAGGGAGGCGGCGGGGGCCGGGGCCGTCATGCCCGAGGACGTCGCCCGGATTGGTGTACGGGCACGCCGTCAACGACAGGCAGCCGCAACCGATGCAGCCGGCCAGGTTGTCGCGCAGGGCCACCAGTGCGTCGATCCGCCGGTCCAGGTCGGCGCGCCAGGTGCCGGCCAGGTGCGCCCAGTCGCGGCGGGTCGGCGGCCGGTCGTGCGGCAGGTCGTCGAGCGCCGCTTTGATCCGGGCCAGCGGGATGCCGAGCGTCTGCGAGGCGCGGATGAACGCGACGAGCCGCAGTGTGTCGCGCCGGTACTCCCGGCGGTTGCCCGCGGTCCGGCGGCTGGTGATCAGGCCGAACTGCTCGTAGTAGTGCAGGGTCGAGACGGCGACGCCCGCGCGGGCGGCCACCTGGCCGGGTTTCAGCCAGAGTTCACCGGCCGGGATCTCGCCGCTCACGGCCCTCCTTGACATCAAGTGCACTTGATGAAGTCCACTGTAGGCATGAACGGAAAGCGGGTGGCGCGATGAGCATGGAATCGGTGGCGTGGGACGTCATGTACAAGTCGATGACGTCGACGCAGGCGCCGTCTCGGGCCGATCGCCGGGCGACGGTACGCCGGATCCTGACCTTCGCGCGGCCGCACCGGCGCCGCATCGCGGTGTTCCTGGCGCTGTCGGTGGTGACCGCGGTGCTCACCGTGGTGACCCCGCTGCTGGCCGGGCGCGTGGTGAATCTGATCGCCGCCGCCGACCCGGCGGCCACGGCGACGATCGTCTGGCTGGCGGTGGCGATCGCGGTGATCGCCGTCGCCGAGGCCGGGGCCGGCATCGGCACCCGCTGGCTGTCAGCGAACCTCGGGGAAGGGCTCATCCTGGATCTGCGCCGGGCGGTGTTCGACCACGTCCAGCGCATGCCGGTCGCGTTCTTCACCCGGACCCGGACGGGTGCGCTGGTCAGTCGGCTGAACAACGACGTGATCGGCGCCCAGCGCGCTTTCAGCGACACCCTCTCCGGGGTGGTCTCGAACTTCGTCTCGCTGATCCTGACTCTCGGGGTGATGTTCGCGATCAGCTGGCAGATCACCCTGCTGGCGCTGGTGCTGCTCCCGGTCTTCGTGGTGCCGGCCCGCCGGATGGGCAAGCGGATGGCGGGGCTGGCCCGGGAGGCCGCCGAGTACGACGCGCGGATGTCGACGCAGATGACCGAGCGGTTCTCCGCCCCGGGTGCCACCCTGGTGAAGCTCTTCGGCCGCCCCGAAGCGGAGTCCGCGGAGTTCGCCGGCCGGGCCGACGCGGTCCGCGACATCGGCGTCCGCCAGGCGATGCTGCAGGCCTACTTCTACACCGCGCTGATGCTGGTCTCGGCGCTGGCGCTCGCCCTGATCTACGGGCTCGGCGGCGCCCTCGCGGTGCACCAGCATCTCTCGGCCGGTGCCGTCGTCTCGCTGGCGCTGCTGCTCACCCGGATGTACGCCCCGCTGACCGCCCTGGCGAACGCCCGGGTGGAGGTGATGAGCGCGCTCGTCAGTTTCGAGCGGGTCTTCGAGGTGCTCGACCTGACGCCGCTGATCGCGGACCGTCCCGGGGCCGTCGACGTGCCGGACCCCGAGCACGGCGTCAGCGTCCGCTTCGACGGCGTGTCGTTCGGCTACCCCGCGGCCGACAAGGTCTCCCTCGCGTCGCTGGAGGAGGTCGCGCAGCTCGACAGCCGCGGCGGCGAGCAGATCCTGCACGACATCGACCTCGACGTCCCGGCCGGGACCATGGTCGCACTGGTCGGCAGCTCCGGCGCGGGCAAGTCGACCATCGCCTCGCTCGCCACCCGCCTGTACGACGTCGACGCCGGCCGCGTGACCCTCAACGGTGTCGACGTGCGCGACCTGACCTCCGCCTCGGTGCACGCCGCGGTCGGACTGGTGACCCAGGACGGGCACCTCTTCCACGACACCGTGCGGGCGAACCTGGCGCTCGCCGCACCCGGCAGCACCGACGACGAACTCTGGTCCGCCCTCGCGCGGGCCCGGCTCGACGACCTGGTCCGGTCGTTGCCGAACGGGCTCGACACCGTCGTCGGCGAGCGCGGCTACCGGCTGTCCGGCGGCGAGCGGCAGCGCCTCACCATCGCGCGGCTGCTGCTGGCGCGGCCGTCGGTGGTGATCCTCGACGAGGCCACCGCGCACCTCGACTCGACGTCGGAGGCCGCGGTCTCGGCGGCCCTCGGCGAGGCGCTGGCCGGGCGGACCTCGCTGGTGATCGCGCATCGCCTGTCGACGGTGCGGGCCGCGGACGAGATCGTCGTGCTGGAAGCGGGCCGGATCGTCGAACGCGGCGACCACGCGACGCTGCTGGCCCTCGGCGGCCGGTACGCCGAGCTGTACCGGACCCAGTTCGCGACCACCTGATGCCGCCGGTGGTTTCGGTGACACGGACTGCGGTGCGGGCAGACGGCGAGATAGCCTGAACGGCGTGACCGCGACTCCTGGTGCCCCCAGTCCCTTTCCGAGCCTCCCGAACTTCCGCGATCTGGGCCACTGGCCGGCCGCCGACGGGAAGACCGTCAAGCCCGGCCTGGTATTCCGCAGTACCGAGTTCCTGAACACCAGTGACACCGACCGGGCGGGGGTCGAAGCGCTCGGGCTGCAGACGATCGTCGACCTGCGCACCGATCCGGAGAGCGCGCAGTGCCCGGACCCGTCGCTCCCGGGCGTGCGCGGACTGCACCTGAACATCCTGGAGGACGCCACCGGTTCGGCCCTCGGCGCGAACCTGGGCAAGGTGATGGACGACCCGGCGTCGTTGCACGCCGTCGTGAGCGAGTTCACCGTCGACAAGGCGAAGGCCGCGATGATCGAGACCTACGACGAGCTGATCAACTCCGCGAGCGCGCAGAAGTACTACCGCGAGTTCTATTCGACGATGCTCGCCGGTGAACTCACCCCGACGCTCTTCCACTGCACCACGGGGAAGGATCGCACCGGGTGGGCCGCGGCGTCGTTCCTGACGCTGATGGGCGTCCCCATCGAGGACGTCTACACCGACTATCTGCTCACCAACGACCGGCTGCTGCCCGCGCTGTCCCCGATCATCGCCAAATTCGAGGGAATGGGCGGGCAGGCCGACGCGATCAATGCGGTTCTCGGTGTCGAGAAGGACTACCTGGACGTCGCGTTCTCGCTGGTCGAGAAGGGCTGGGGCTCGTTCGACGGGTACGCCGAGAAGGTGCTCGGCCTCGACGCGTCCGCGATCGGCACGCTGCGCGAACGGTACCTGGCCGGTGCCTGACACGAGCCCGGCTCGCGGGGTGCGCCGGCCCGCCTCGTGCTCGGCGCGGCCCGCATGACGACGGCCGGCCTGCCCGCGCTCAGCCCCATCTCGGTTCTTCCGAATCTGCGCGACCTCGGCGGCTGGACCGGGGCCGGTGGGCGGCCCGTCCGCACGGGAAAGCTGTTCCGCTCCACCGATTTCCGGTCGGTGCCGGCCGGTGCTCGCGATGTCCTGGCGCCGCTGCGCCTGCGTACCGTCTACGACCTCCGGTCGGCGGCGGAGCGGCGCGCACTGCCCGACCCGGCGATCGACGGTGTGACCGGTGTTCCGCTCGACGTGCTTGCCGACCGCGCACAGGCGGTGCCCGGTGACCTCGGCCGGATCCTCGACGATCCGGAGGTGGTCCACCGGCTCACCGCGCAGATGGACGGTGCGGTCGCCGAGTTGATGGCCGACACCTACCGCGGCTTCGTCACCATGGGGAGCGCGAAGGCGTCGTACCGGCGCCTCTATCTCGGGCTGCTGGGTGAGGACCACGGTCCGGCGCTGTTCCACTGCACGACGGGCAAGGATCGCACCGGATGGGCCGCGGCGAGCTTCCTCTCCGTGATGGGCGTCGATCGCGACGCCGTGTACGCGGACTATCTGGAGACCAACAACCGGCTGCTGCCCGCGCTGGCGCCGCTGTTCGACAGGTTCGCGTCCCTCGGCGGTGACCCGGAACTCCTGAAGCCGCTGCTCGGCGTCGACCGCAGCTACCTCGACGCCGCGTTCGGCGAACTGGAGAAGACCTTCGGCGACGTGGCCACCTATTTCGCCGACGGACTGGGTATCGACGCCGACGCGCAAGCGCGTTTGCGTGACACCTTCCTCTCAGACTGAGACACCCGCCGAAAACCAGGTCCGGGAAAGGTAGGTTTACTCCATGGCTGTCTCGATATCCAACGAATTCGACATCAACGCCCCCGCGTCCGTGGTGATGGAGGTCCTGCAGGACATTCCGGCGCTCCCGGACTGGTCCAGTGCGCACAGCGCGGCGGAGGTCCTCACCACGCACGACGACGGCACGCCCGACAAGGTGAAGATCACCGTCGGCATGGTCGGCATCAACGACACCCAGGAGCTGGCCTACACCTGGACCGAGAACGTCTGCTCGTGGACGCTGCTGGAGAGTTCCCAGCTGTCCGAGCAGCAGGGCTCGTACACGCTGACGTCCACCGGGGAGAACTCGACGCACGTCGTCTTCGCGCTGGAGATCGACCTGAAGATCAAGCTGCCCGGCTTCCTGGTCAAGAAGGGCCAGAAGGCGGCCGCCGAGACCGCCCAGAAGGGTCTGACCGCCGAGTCGGAGCGCCGCGCCGCCGAGTAGCCCGTTCCGGCGTCACTCATCGAGTGATCTGCGACGCCGTCCCGCCCTCACCCGTCGCGCGGGCGCATCTGCCGATAGGGTGGGGGTGTGGACGACTACATCTCCCTCGACAACATCGAGATCGGCGCGGACCTGAGCAAGGTGTCCGGCCGCAAAGCCCTGCAGAACGTCGTTGACCTGACCGACACCAGTGGCTTCGTCGTCGTCGATGACGACGATGACGACCCGATCCTGCTCACCCTTCCCCAGCGCAATGTGGTCGACACCTGGCGCGAGGACTACCCGTACGACGAGCGGATGGACCGCGGCGAGTACGAGACCCAGAAGCGTCTGCTGCAGGTCGAGCTCCTCAAGCTGCAGAAGTGGACCAAGCAGAACGGCATCCGCCACCTGCTGGTCTTCGAGGGGCGCGACGCCGCGGGCAAGGGTGGCACCATCAAGCGCTTCAACGAGCACCTCAATCCCCGCGGTGCGCGCATCGTCGCGCTGGAGAAGCCGTCCGAGCGCGAGTCCACCGAGTGGTACTTCCAGCGCTACGTGCAGCATCTGCCGGCGGCCGGCGAGATGGTCTTCTTCGACCGCTCCTGGTACAACCGCGCGGGCGTGGAGCGAGTGATGAGCTTCTGCACCCCCGAGCAGTACCGGCAGTTCCTCGAGCAGGCCCCGGCCTTCGAGAAGATGCTGGTCGACGACGGCATCAGCCTGGTCAAGTTCTGGTTCTCGGTGAGCCCGCTGGAGCAGCGCACCCGGTTCGCGATCCGGCAGATCGACCCGGTGCGCCAGTGGAAGCTGTCGCCGATGGACCTGGCCTCCCTGGACCGCTGGAACTCGTACTCCGATGCCAAGGAGAACATGTTCGCCGAGACGGACACCGACTGGGCGCCGTGGACCGTGGTGAAGAGCAACGACAAGAAGCGCGCTCGCCTCAACGCGATGCGGTACGTGCTGAGCCTGCACGAGTACGACGGCAAGGATCACGAGCTGGTCGGCGAGCCCGATCCGCTGATCGTGGCCCGTGCGCGCGACACCATCGGTGAGTGATCGGCTGACGTGCGTTCCTTCCTGACCGGAATCCTCGTCGCCGTCGCCGGCATCGCCATGATCATCGCGGTGCCCACCATGTGGAGCACCGTGACGGTGGTGTCGGCGAGCGGGTTCACCGATGCCGCCGCGCAGGCCGCTGAGAAGCCGCAGGTACAGGAGTACTTCGCCGGCAAGATCGCCGACGAGGTCTCGGCGGCCACCGACATCCCGCTCACCGCGAGCGTGGTGAAACCGCTGGCGACGCAGTACACGCAGAGCCCGCAGTTCGTCACGGACTTCACCGAGATCGCCCGGCAGCAGCACGCCTGGCTGTTCACCGCGCCGGGACCGCGCACCAGCCTGCACGAGATGGACCTGGACATCACTCCGATGGTGAACTCGGCGCTGCTCGACGCACCGATCCAGCTGCACCTCGACCGGCAGATCATCGTCCCGGTGGATCAGAACCGGCTCACCGCGGGCTCGATGGAGCAGACGGGCAAGCAGCTGACCGTGGCCGCCTGGGCGTCGGTGATCGTCGCGGCGATCGCCGGGATCCTGGCGCTGGTGCTCGGCCGCAACCGCGCGGCGGTGATCGCCTGGCTCGGTATCGATGCGTTCGCGGCCGGAGTGATCGGCGCGCTGATCGCCACCTACCTGCAACGACGCGCGGCCGACAGCGTCTCGGCGAGCGACCTGAGCACCCAGCAGACCGTCAAGGTGGTGGCCGGTGACATCCTGCACCAGCTGACCGTGACCTCGCTGATCACCGGCGGTGTGGGTCTCCTGGTGGCGCTTCTCGGTGTCATCGCGACGGTCGCTCTCCGCCGCCGGGCGTAGCTATCAGCTCGCCCCGCCGGACGGGCCCCTCAGGGCCCGGCCGTGTCGAGACGTCTCTCTTGGCTGGTGGTTCGTTTCGACTCGTCCCGGGTCCTGAGCTGGCGCGGCGGAGCGTGCGACGACGCGGCGTCGAAGGGCGCCCTTGCGGGCTCGGGTCGGCTCAACGGGCTGGTGGGGGCTGGGGTCGGGTCAACGGGCTGGTGCGCTCGGGTCGGCTCAACCGGCTGGTTGGGGCTCGGGTCGGCTCGGCGGGCGGTCGTTGTCAGCTCGTTGAGCCGGACGGGCCCGCTGGGGCCCGGCCGTGTCGAAACGCCTCTCTCGACTGGTGGTTCGTTTCGACTCGTCCCGGGTCCTGAGCTGGCGCGGCGGAGCGTGCGACGACGCGGCGTCGAAGGGCGCCCTTGCGGGCTCGGGTCGGCTCAACGGGCTGGTGGGGGCTGGGGTCGGGTCAGCGGGCTGGTGCGCTCGGGTCGGCTCAGCGGGCTGGTGGGGTCGGGGCGGATCAGCCACCGGCGGGCGGAGTGAGCGCGCAATCCCCGCAGTAGCCGCCCGTCGACGACCGGTAGTAGAGGCAGCAGCTCCGGCGGCGCCGGGTCACCGGATCGAGCGCGTCCGCGAGCCGGGGATCGGACAGCGTCTCGGCCACCAGCCCGGCGCTGGCCGGGCCGAGCAGCGCACCCGTGCTGACCACGCACGACGCGGCGTTCCCCCAGAGCAGTCCCGCCGAGACGTCTGCGCTCCACGCCGCGACCAGCGGCTCCAGCTGCCGGTCGAGCACTTCCCCGGCCGGGGTGCCGCCCGGCCGGGCCAGGCCGGTGTGGAGAGTCGTCGTCGTGCCGTCCCGGCGGAACCGCAGGGTATCGGGGTCCAGATCGGCGCTGCGCCCGGTCAGCAGGGCCGTGCCGAGGGCGACCGACCACAGATGCGCGGCGTAGTCGAGGAACAGCATCGAGACGGCGACGCGCCTCTCGCTGGTGCCGAGCGCGGCGGCGAGACCGTCGAACAGCGGGCCCGCGACATCCGGATCGCGGAGTCGTCGCGTCGGAAGACCCACCTGCTCCTCGCCGGGGCCGTGGTGCAGCTCGAAGTAGGGGGTGACCGCCCGGATCCGGGTCAGCGCGTCGGCCAGGCCGGGGTCCCCGGAGGTCATCCGGTCACCGCCGCGCCCGGATCACCGCCGATCGTGCGCCACAGGAACTCGTAGGCGAGCGCCGACTTGAACGCGGCCTGCGCGTTGTCGGCGGCCCCGCCGTGCCCGCCCTCGATGTTCTCGAAGTACGCCGGGCGGTAGCCCATCTCCTCCATCCGCGCCACGAACTTGCGGGCGTGCCCGGGGTGGACCCGGTCGTCGCGGGTGGAAGTGGTCATCAGCAGCGGCGGGTACTCGGCGTCGGCGGTCAGCCGCTGGTACGGCGAGTACTCGCCGAGGAAGGCCCACTCGTCGGGGTCGTCGGGGTCGCCGTACTCGGCCATCCACGACGCGCCGGCCAGCAGCAGGTGGTAGCGCTTCATGTCCAGCAGCGGCACCTGGCAGACCAGTGCGCCGAACAACTCGGGATAGCGGGTCAGCATGACGCCCATCAGGAGACCGCCGTTCGACCCGCCCTGGGCGCCGAGCTGCGCCGGCGTCGTGAAGCCCCGGGCGACCAGGTCGCGCGCGACCGCCGCGAAATCCTCGTACACCAGGTGACGCCCGGCCTTCTGCGCCTGCGTGTGCCAGGCCGGGCCGTACTCGCCGCCGCCGCGGATGTTGGCGACCACGTAGCTGCCGCCGCGGGCGATCCAGCTGCGGCCGGCGATCGCCGAATAGCCGGGTGTCAGCGAGTTCTCGAAACCGCCGTAGCCGTACAGCAGGGTGGGGCGCGGCCCGTCGCCGTCGTCGCGCTGGACCACGAAGTAGGGGATGGCGGTGCCGTCATCGGACGTGGCGAAGAACTGCCGGGCCGTCACGCCGATGGCATCGAAGAACTCCGGCGCGGACTTGAGCACGTCGACCCCGGTGGTCGCGTCGCCGTACAGCAGGCTCGGTGCCTGCGTGAACGAGCTCGCGCTGAGCCAGATCTCGTCGCTGTGGTCGGGATCGGTGTCGATGACCGACACCGTCGCGAACTCGGGGAGGCCGGTGATCGGTGCCGGTTCCCAGTCGTCGAGCGTCAGCACCTGGATGCGGGTGGCGACGTCGTGCAGCGTGGTCAGCACCAGCCGGGTACGGGTGAAGGCGTACGACTCCAGGCTGGTGTGCGCGTCCGGGACGAAGAGCGCGCGGTGTGTGCGGTCGCCGGCCAGGAACGCCGGGTAGTCGAAGACCAGGAGCGATCCGGTCGGGCGCACCACGCTCCCTGAGCCCGTCGAGGGGTCGCCGATGGTCCAGTCCTGCCGGGGCATCACCAGGAGGTGATCGTGGTGCACCGCGAAGTGCGCGTCGGTCGGCACGTCGATGAGTACCGGCTCTCCCGAGGTCAGGTCGTACGAGAGGGAGTTGAAGAAGTCGGTCGACCGGGACGCGAAGTGGCGCTCGAAGCCGGGCGTGTGGTCGTAGGAGACACCGGCCGCGACGTCGCTCACCTCGCCCGCGTAGACCGTCGGGGCGTCGTCGAGGGCGGTGCCGCGGACCCAGCGTCGCGCGGTGCGCGGGTAGCCGGACGTGGTCATCGCGGGCAGCCCGTCGGGCGTCGACGCGAAGTCGGTGCCGACGTACACGGTGTCCCGGTCGATCCAGGAAACCGAACTCTTGGCCTCGGGCAGGGCGAATCCGCCGTCTTCCGGGGCGACCCAGGCACGCTGCGCCACATCGAATTCCCGCACGACGGTGGCGTCCGCGCCGCCGCGCGAGAGTGCGACCAGTGCGCGGTCGTAGTCGGGGAAGCAGAGGCTGACGCGCGCCCACACCCAGTTCTCGCCTTCGGCGTCGGCGAGTGCGTCGACGTCGATCAGGACGTCCCAATGTGTGCTGTCGGTGCGATACGAGTCGAGCGTGGTGCGCCGCCACAGTCCCTTCGGGTTCTTCGCGTCGCGCCAGAAGTTGTACAGGTACTCCCCGCGGCGGCGGACGTACGGGATCTTGTCGTCGGTGTCGAGCACTTCCAGCGCCCCGGCTTCCAGTTCGGCGAAGCGCGGCGAGCCGGTCAGCTCGGCGACCGTCGGTTCGTTGTGCGCCCGCACCCAGTCCAGGGCCCGCTCGCCGGTGACGTCTTCCAGCCAGAGATAGGGATCGTTGTCCACCCGGCCAGGCTAGCGCTCGGACCCTCCGCGATCCGTCGCGGATCTTGTCGGCGATCGCCGGACGTCGCTGATCTTGCCGGATCCAGGGTCATCCCCGCGACGGATTTCGGGCACGACAGAATCCGCGACAGATTCCTCCGGATGCCGCTCGTCAGGCGACGGGGTCGGGGAGTTCGCCCGTGCGGATGGGGCAGCGGGTGTGGGAGTAGATGGTCGGCATGCACTCGTTGCAGTGCACGCACTTCGACGCCGTCGCCGGGTCGGCGGCGATGCGGCGCGGCAGGTCCGGCTCGCGCAGGAGGGCGCGGCCCATCGCCACGAAGTCGAAGCCCTCGGCCAGGGCCAGGTCCATGCTCGCCCGGTCGGTCACCCCGCCCAGCAGGATGACCGGCAGTGCGGTGGCCGCGCGCAGTTCGCGGGCCAGCGGCAGCAGGTAGGCGTCGCGGTACGGGTAGGCCTTCAGGAAGAAGGGGCCGCCGATCTTCAGGCCGGCCCGCATCGGCCCGTGGAAGGCCCGCGCGAACGACGCGCGCGGCGCGGCGCCGTGAAACAAGTACATCGGGTTCAGCAGCGAACTGCCCGCGGTCGGTTCGATCGCGTCGAGATGACCGTCGGCCTCGAAGAGCCGGGCCACCTCGCAGGCCTCGTCGACGTTGAAGCCGCGCCACGGCTTCGGACCGCGGCCGGGACCGGGGCGGCCCACGCCGTCGTACATGTTGAGCTTGGCCCAGACCGCGACGCCGGATCCGACCGCCTCCCGGACGGATTCGAGGACCTCGCGGGCGAGTCGTGCGCGGTTCACCAACGACCCGCCGTACGCGTCACGACGGTGATTGAGCAGCGGTGAGAGGAACGAGCTGAGCAGATAGTTGTGGCCGCAGTGCACCTCGATCGCGTCGAACCCGGAGTCGACGGCGAGGCGGGCCGCATCGGCGAACCGCGTCCGCAGCGCTGGGATCTCGTCGAGGCCGATCTTGTGCGTCAGCGACATGCCCATCGGCGCGGGGATGGCGCCCGGGCCCAGCGCCTTGGCGCCGTTCGAGGTCGAGTTCGCCACCGCGCCGGCGTGCCCGAGCTGCGCCGCGGCCAGCGCACCCTCGTCGTGGATCGCGCCGGTCAGGCGGCGCAGGCCCGGCACCGCCGCCTCGCGCAGCCAGATCTGATGGCGGTCGGTGCGGCCCTCCGGCGAGATCGCGCAGTACGCCACGGTGCTGATCGCGACGCCGCCCGCCGCGTGCTCCCGGTGGAACTCGATCAGGTCGTCGGTGACCAGCGCCTCGGGGGTCATCCCCTCGAAGGTCGCGCACTTGATCAGCCGGTTGCGCAACCGCAGCGGGCCGAGCCGGGCGGGTGCGAACGGGTCGACGGGCGGCGTGCCGGAAACGGGAGGCATACCAATATGAGAACACGTTCTATTTCTGGTCATCAATCCGCGGGCTGCCGAACGGCTCCGGGGGAGTGCTCACCGAGTGGCGGCGCCGGCCAGTTCGGGGGCCTCGTCGTCGGCGCGCTCCGGCGTCTCGCCCGGAATCGACGTGCCGCGGATCGAGCAGCCCGCGGTCTCGCGCAGGAACAGCAGCGCCACCATGCCGATGACGCACGCGCCCATCAGATAGACGGCGGGGAAGAGGTTCCAGCCTGTGGAACTCACGACCGCCTCGTTGACCAGCGGCGCGGTACCGCCGAACAGCGCCGTCGACAGGTTGTACGAGACGGCGAAGCCCGCATAGCGTACGTGCGTGGGGAACATCGCCGGGAAAGTGGCCGAGATGGTCGCCAGCTGCGGGATGTAGAGGATGCCCAGCACCACGAAACCGGCGATCGCCCAGCCGAAGCCCTGACCCATCAGCCAGTACATCGGTAGCGACAGCACGAACAGGCCGGCCAGCGACGCCCACCACATCGGTTTGCGGCCGGTCCGGTCCGACCAGCGGCCGAAGAACGGGATCAGGCACATCATCGCGACCTGGCCGATCAGCACCACCGCCGAGCCGGCGTCCTCGGACAGGCCGATGGTGCTCTTCAGGTACTCCGGCTGGAAGGCGAGCAGGGTGTAATTGGCGACGTTGAGCGCCACCACCATGCCGAACATGATCGCGATCGGCCGCCAGTAGTCGACGACGGTCTGCTTCAGCTTGGCCCAGGTGGAGACCTCCACCTCCTCGGTCACGTGCTCCTCGATCTCGGTGAAGACCGGGGAGTCCTCCAGCTGCGATCGCAGGTAGAGGCCGACCAGACCCAGTGGGAGCGCGAGCAGGAACGGCAGGCGCCAGCCCCACGTGTACATCTGGTCGTCGGTGAGCGCGAGGTTCAGCAGCAGCACCAGCGCGGTGCCCGAGGCGAATCCGGCGAGCGTGCCGAATTCGAGGAAGCTGCCGTAGCGGCCGCGCTTGCGGTCCGGTGAGTATTCGGCCATGAAGGTCGCCGCACCGCCGTACTCGCCGCCGGTGGAGAAGCCCTGGATCACCCGCAGCCCGATCAGCAGAATCGGCGCCCAGACCCCGGCGACCGCGTGTGTCGGCAGGACGCCGATCAGCGCGGTGGACAGGGAGATCAGCAGAATGGTGATCGCCAGGACGTGTTTGCGGCCGAGGCGGTCGCCGATCGGGCCCCAGATGAAGCCGCCCAGCGGCCGCAGGACGAACGAGATGGCGAAGCCCAGCATGGTGCCGATGGCGCCGAGCGATCCCGGGAAGAAGGCGTGGGTGAGGTAGGTGGCCGTCGCCGCGTAGACGCCGTAGTCGTACCACTCGGTGGCGTTGCCGATGGCGGATGCGGAGATCGCCTTCCGGATCACCGAAGGATCGGGGTCGGGCGCCTTCTCCGGGAGGGCGGGCAGATCTCGGGTATTTGCGGGGCTCATGTTCGGGTCCGGTTCTGGTGTCGATGTGTGTGCGTTGTGTATGTCGCGACCTCTGCTGCATCGACCTCTACTCGGGTCCGTCGGCGATGTCGCCCGCCCCGCGCCCACGACCGCCACGACCGCACCGGACTTCTCCCGGGTGACCTGCGCGGGAGCGGAAAGTCGGCAAATCCCCCAACAGTTCATCGAACATATGTTCGACACGCGGGTTCGGCCGGGTCCGTGAGCGACGCATCGCACCCGGTTCACAGCGGGGGTGGAGAGTGGCACGCGGCACGTCCAGGGGCCTGCGCGCACGCGCGCCGAGGTCTAGTCTGGACGCCGTGACTGAACACTTTGACACAGTTGTCCTTGGGGCTGGTCCGGGTGGGTATGTGGCCGCGATCCGGTCCGCTCAGCTCGGCATGAAAACCGCGGTGATCGAGGAGAAGTGGTGGGGAGGTGTCTGTCTGAACGTCGGCTGTATCCCGTCGAAGGCGCTGCTGCGCAACGCGGAGCTGGCGCACGTGTTCAACCACGAGGCGAAGGTCTTCGGCATGTCCGGCGACGTCTCGTTCGACTTCGGCGCCGCCTTCGACCGCAGCCGCAAGGTGTCCGACGGCATCGTCAAGGGCGTTCACTTCCTGATGAAGAAGAACGGCATCACCGAGATCGACGGCTACGGCATCTTCGAGGGGCCCAAGACGCTCCGGGTCGGTGACCGCGTCATCACCTTCGACAACGTCATCATCGACACCGGTTCGACGGTCCGCCTGCTCCCGGGCGTGGAGCTGTCCGAGAACGTCGTCACCTACGAACAGCAGATCCTCACCCGCGACCTGCCCGGCTCCATCGCCATCGTCGGCGCCGGCGCGATCGGCATGGAGTTCGGCTACGTCCTCGCCAACTACGGCGTCGACGTCACCATCATCGAGTTCCTGCCGCGCGTCCTGCCGAACGAGGACGAGGAGATCTCCAAGGAGATCGCCAAGCAGTACAAGAAGCTCGGCGTCAAGATCCTCACCGGCACCGCCGTGCAGACCGTCGACGACCAGGGCTCACAGGTCGTCGTGACCTACAAGGACCCGAAGGGCGCCGAGGCCGGTATCACCGTCGACAAGGTCCTGATGTCGGTCGGCTTCGCCCCGCGCACCGAAGGCTTCGGCCTGGAGAGCACCGGGGTGGAGCTCACCGATCGCGGCGCCATCGCGATCGACGACCACATGCGCACCAACGTGCCCGGCATCTACGCCATCGGCGACGTCACCGCGAAGCTGATGCTCGCGCACGTGGCCGAGGCACAGGGCGTGGTCGCCGCCGAGACGATGGCCGGCGCCGAGACCATGCCGCTCGGTGACTACCGGATGATGCCGCGCGCCACGTTCTGCCAGCCGCAGGTCGCCTCCTTCGGGCTCACCGAGGCGCAGGCGAAGGACGAGGGCTACAACGTGAAGGTCACCAAGTTCCCGTTCTCCGCCAACGGCAAGGCGCAGGGCCTGAACGCGACCGCCGGTTTCGTCAAGCTGGTCACCAACGCCGACACCGACGAACTGCTCGGCGGCCACCTGGTCGGCGACAACGTCTCCGAGATGCTGCCCGAGCTGACCCTCGCGCAGAAGTGGGACCTCACCGCACGTGAACTGGCCCGCAACGTGCACACCCACCCGACCATGAGCGAGGCGCTGCAGGAGACCTTCCACGGCGCCATCGGCCACATGATCAACCTGTAGGTTCACCCGGCGCGGTTCCACCTGCCGGATCCCGTTGCTCCACCCGGAACAGACCGGGTGGAGCAACGGGATTCAGGTGCGCGAACGGAGAGCGGTGGTCGAGGATCACCGCGCGTCGGCGGGCTTCTTCCGGTAGAGCGAGCGGGTGACGGCCGGGGCGAGCACCGATGCGATCATCATGCAGATCGCCATGCTCAGCAGGGAGAGGGCGGCGTTGCCGCCGAGGCCGCTCAGCTCGCGGTCCTGGGTGATGTCGCCGCTGAGAGCCACGAAGCCCATCGACCCGGGCACCATGAGCCAGAAGGTCGGCAGAAAGACCACCAGGACCCCCGGGTTGTTCCGGATGTGGGCGTTCAGCGCCCAGCACACCAGCAGTGCGGCGCCCAGGGCGAGGCCGCCGGCGAACGCCGGGTTGATGGCCTGTTGCAACAGCTGGGTGAGCCAGAAGGTGCCGAAGCCGACCAGCACGGTCGCGGCCCACGCCGCCCTCGGGGTGCAGAAGTACAGAATGGCGCCCACGGCGAAGATCGGCGCGGCCACCCAGAGCACCCACGACGGCGCCTGCGTGATCGTCAGATCCCGGAGCTCCTGCTGGGTGACGCCGACGATGTCGATGGCCAGGGCCAGACCGAAGGCCATCGACAGCAGCACCACGAGCGCCGAGATCAGCCGGGTGGAGCCGGCGATCATGTCGCCCGTGGTGAGTTCGATGAGGGCGGTGGTCAGCGCGGCGCCCGGGATCAGCGTCAGCACCGGGATCACCGCGAGCCGCACCGGATCGGCATCGGTGACGTGGATGGCCCACAGCGTGATCACCAGCGCGGACAGGAAGGTCAGCAGCACCGGCATCAGAGCGGCCAGGGTGCCCTTGATGCTGCTCCACAGGGAGATCGCGGCGATCGGAACGGAGACGATGACGGCGATGAGGGTGGCGTTGAAACTCATCCGGAAGCAGAGCGAGAAACCGAGCGCCATCAGCGCGTAGCCGAGGATCCGGATGATCGGGTTGACCGGGGGCCGGGACGTGGAGATCGCGTGCAGCCGGGCGCGCGCTTCGTCGATCGGCAGCGCGGCCTCTTTGAGTTGATGCACCAGATGCTCGGTGGCGGCGATCTGGTCGAACCGGAACGACCCCCGGGTGTTCGAGACCGCGACCTTTCCGGTGCTCCGGTTCAGCGAGATGATGTAGCTCGCGAAGACCTCGCTGGTGATGTCGGCGCCGTACGCCCTGCAGATCTGGTCGAGCACCATGCTGGTCTCCGGGACCGGATACGACGACCTGGTGAGCGCGTCGCCGATGTCGGCGACGAGGATCGCCATTTCGTCGTCGCTGGTGCCGCCCTGCTGCGGCGTGCCGTCTGCCATGTGCCCTGACCTCGGTCTCTGCGGTGGTCGTGGAGAGTGTATCGGTCCGCCGCCCGCGCCGAACGACCTCGTCGGAGTCCGCGCCCGACGGCTGACACGGAATGCGCGCGACGGGTCTGCCGAGCCTGGTCGACCGGTCGATTCGGGCGGAATCCATGCAATCTGTGCCATCTTTCGCAACTCGCCGCCGTACCGCCGGGAGAAGCCGAGTGGGGAGTGAGATCGCGGTGTAAGTAGTTAGGTATGACGACGACTGTTCTGCACAACGCCCGCTTGATCGACGGCAACGGCGGCGATCCGATCGACGACGCCGTGCTGGTGATCGACGGGGACAAGATCGCCTATGCCGGACCGGCGTCGGGTGCGCCGGCCGCCGACGATTCGGCCACCAAGGTCGATCTGGGGGGCAACACCATCTGCCCCGGATTCTTCGACGTCCACGTCCACCTGTCGCTGCCCGGCACCAAGGGGTCGCCGATCATGGCGGCGATGGTGCCGCCGTCGTACCGCTACTTCCAGCTGATCGCGCGGCTGAAGACCACGCTGGAGGCCGGCGTGACCACGGTCCGCGACCTGATGGGCGTCGACGTGGGCGTGCGCGACGCCGTCGCACACGGCCTGATCGAGGGCCCGCGCGTGCTGGTCGCCGACAAGATGCTGAGCCAGACCGGCGGCCATGCCGACTTCCACATCCCGTCGGGGCTGTCCGGCACCGAGCTGGTCGGCGGTGTGCTGGTCGACACCGTCGACGAGGCGCGGGTCGAGGCGCGCAAGCTGTGCCGCGAGGGCGTCGACGTCATCAAGGTGGCTTCCTCCGGCGGCGTCACCTCGCCGAACGACCAGCCCGACTACCTCGGCGCCCGCGAGGAACTCGTCGCCGCGGTGGTCGAGGAGGGGCACAACTACGGTGAGCGCCCGGTCGCCGCGCACGCGATCGGCCTGCCCGGCATCGAGGCCGCGGTCAACGCGGGCGTCCGCAGCATCGAGCACGGCTACGCGCTGACCGACGAACTGCGCAAGAAGATGGTGGAGAACGGCCAGTTCCTGGTGCCGACACTGCTGGAGACGCTCAAGCCCGACACCGCGACCCCGCAGGCCGTGGCCAAGAGCGAGAAGTGGCACAAGATCGCGCAGGACTCGGTGCGTGCCTCGGTGGAGGCCGGCATCAAGATCTGCACCGGCACCGACGCCGGCCTGGTCCCCGATCACGGTGAGAACCTCGGCGAGGTCGGCCTGCTGGTGAAGTTCGGCGGCATGACCCCGTTGCAGGCGATCACCGCGGCCACCAAGAACTCTGCCGAACTGTGCGGTCTGCTCGACACCCTGGGCACCCTGGAGGACGGCAAGATCGCCGACGTCGTGGTGGTCAAGGGCGACCCGAGCCAGGACGCCGACCTGGTCGGTGACAACGCCAACATCCTGCTCGTGGTCAAGGAGGGCAAGGTCAAGAGCAACCGCGGGTCGTTCGCGGTCTGACACGTCGTTCCCGGCAGCGGGGGGGGGGGGGGGGGGGGGGGGGGGGGGGGGGGGGGGGGGGGGGGGGGGGGGGGGGGGGGGGGGGGGGGGGGGGGGGGGGGGGGGGGGGGGGGGGGGGGGG
>NZ_JBPSDN010000099.1:0-1062 GCF_052036135.1 Gordonia marina | reverse complement strand
GACGGGTACTTGCGACCGAGGTCGGAGTCGGCGAACGCCTCCAACGCATCGGCAGCGGCCTGTTCGGTCGAGGCCTGATAGATCGGCCGGAGCAGCCCGGCGACGGCTTTGCGGTCGCCGTAACCGACGAACCGCATCGACGCCCGGATCAGGTGCACCACACACGTCTGAACGGTCGCCTCCGGCCAGGTCGCCTCTACGGCCTCGGCGAAACCGGTCAGCCCGTCGCAGCACACGATCAGGACGTCGGTGACCCCGCGATTGCGTAGCTCGGCGCATACGGCGGCCCAGAACTTGGCGCCCTCGGTCTGCTGAATCCAGATCCCCAGGACGTGCTTGACGCCCTCCATATCGACACCGACCGCAATGTGGGCGGCTTTGTTGCGCACGTGCCCGCCATCGCGGATCTTGACGATGATCGCATCGAGGTAGATCACCGGATACAGCGCCTCGAGGTCGCGGGTCTGCCATTTGGCGACCTCGTCGGCGACCTCCTCGGTGATCTTCGAGATCGTCTCGTGCGACAGGTCGGTGCCGATCGTCGACGCGAGATGATGCTGGATGTCGCGGATCGTCATGCCGCCGGCGTAGAGCGAGACGATCATCGCATCCAGGCCGTCGAGGCGGCGTTGGCCTTTGCGGACCAGCATCGGCGTGAAGCTGCCGTCCCGGTCCCGCGGCACCGACAACGCCACATCGCCGATCTCGGTCGCCACGGTCTTGGCGGCGTATCCGTTGCGGGAGTTCGGAAACGACGCCGCATCCGGGTCTCCGGCCTCGTACCCGAGGTGCTCGGTCAGCTCGGCATTCAGGCCTCGTTCGAGGGTCGCTTTGAGAAGCGAGTTCAGCAGGCCGTCCTGCCCGCCGACCGGCTCGCCGGCATCGATGCGGGCGAAAACGTCGTCGAGTGCCCCTGAGGCGATCAGTTCGTTGGCCATCTCGGTCTGTCGCCGGCGTTGCTCTGCACGCGAATCATCCACGCTCACATCATGATTGACAGTCACTACAGCGGGTCCCTTCAGGGTTGAACCTCACCGCTTACACAGACCATCTGACACGCCC
>NZ_JBPSDN010000098.1:0-1070 GCF_052036135.1 Gordonia marina | reverse complement strand
TGAATCACCCCAGGTTTGATGCCGCTCCTTTCTGAGTCCCATCAGGAAGGATGACAATCATGCCCAAGAAGATCGATCCCGCCGTCCAGGCCCGTGCTGAGCGCCTGTGGCGCGAGCACGGCGCCGAGTACGCGACTCCGACTGCCGCCGCGACGGCGTTCGCCAAGCAGCTCGGTGTCGGCAAGGAGACCGTCCGCCGCTGGATCCTGCAGTGGCAGGTCGACGACGGAGCCCGCGCCGGCACCACCACCGAGGAGCTCGCCGAGATCAAGCGACTGAAAGCCGAGAACAAGCGCCTGCGGGAGGATGTCGCGATCTTGAAAGCGGCCACGAGTTTCTTCGTGGGGGAACTCGACCCCCGAAACCGATGATCATGGGATTCATAGATTCCTTGCGCCACAAGGGATTTGCCGTCGAGTCGATCTGCCGAGTGCTCACCGAGCAGGGATGCACGATCGCGGCACGCACCTACCGGGCCTGGCGCACCGCACGCCCGGCCGCCCGGACTGTCACCGACGCCCACACCGTCGACATCGTCCGCGACACCATCTGGACCACCGACGACCACGGTCGCCGGAAGCTGACCCCCGAAGGCCTGTACGGCCGAGCCAAGCTGACCGCACACCTGCGCCGCCTCGGTCACGAGGTGACCCCCGGAGCCATCGACAGAGCAATGAAAGTATTGGGGCACAACGGAATTCGTCGTTGCAAGAAGATTAGGACGACGATCCCGAACCCCGATGGTGTGCGAGCCGAAGACCTCGTCGACCGCGACTTCACCGCCTCCGAACCCAACGAGTTGTGGTGCACCGATTTCACGTATGTGCGTACCTGGTCGGGCTGGGTGTACGTGGCGTTCATCGTCGACGTGTACTCGCGCCTGATCGTGTCCTGGCACGCCCAGACCGGCCGCGAGGCCGATCTGGTCACCACCCCCTTGCGGATGGCACTGTGGTGGCGCGGCCACCAAGGCCACCCCGTCGAAGGCGGCCGGTTGATTCACCATTCCGACGCAGGCACCCAGTACACATCAACTGCGTTGACCGATGACCTTGCACTGCAAGAGATTT
>NZ_JBPSDN010000097.1:0-1093 GCF_052036135.1 Gordonia marina | reverse complement strand
TGTACTTCCCCGACACGTTGTGAACATCTGAGGTGAAGTGAAGACCTCCGGGCAGGATGTGGGTTACCACACTGACATCAAGCCACGGAGGTCTTCATGGTCCACGCTAACGCACCCTTGACGCCGGAGGGCAGACGACGCCTGGCGGTGCTGATCGTCGAGGACGGTTGGCCGCTGCGGCGGGCAGCGCAACGGTTCCAGGTTTCCCTGGCCACGGCCAAGCGATGGGCCGACCGGTACCGCGCCGGTCAGGAGTTGACCGACCGTAGTTCCCGTCCCCAGACCTGTCCGACGCGTCTGAACCGGCGCACCGAGCGGCGGATCATCGGTCTGCGGTTCACCCGCCGCTGGGGACCACACCGCATCGCCTACCACCTGCGGCTTCCGCGTTCGACCGTGGGCAGGGTCCTGACTCGGTACCGGATGCCGCCGCTGGCGCACCTGGACCAGGCCACCGGGCTGCCGGTGCGCCGGCCCGCGCCCAAGAGGTACGAAGTCGACCGTCCCGGCCGGCTGGTCCATGTCGACATCAAGAAACTCGGCCGAATCCCTGACGGCGGCGGATGGCGGGTCCATGGACGCGGCTCGGCCCAGGACCTCAGAGCCGGGCGGCACCGTGACCAGGCTGCCCGCGGCGGCGCAGCAGGATCGCGGGGCTACCGGTACCTGCACCACGCCGTCGATGACCACTCGCGCGTGGCGTATTCGGAGATCCTCGATGACGAACGCAAGGAGACCGCGGCAGGGTTCTGGGAACGGGCCAACGCGTTCTTCGCCGAGATCGGAGTCACCGTGACCGCGGTGATGACCGATAACGGATCCTGCTACCGCTCGCGTGTGTTCGCCGCGGCCCTGGGCCCGAGTATCAAGCACAAGCGGACCAGGCCGTACCGGCCCCAGACCAACGGGAAAGTCGAACGCTTCAACCGGACGCTGGCCGCCGAATGGGCCTACGCCGCCCCGTACACCAGTGACACCGAACGCGCAGCGGCCTACCAGCACTGGCTGCACCACTACAATCACCACCGACCCCACACCGGGATCGGCGGCCTCGTCCCCTCAGCCCGCGTTCACAACCTCACGGGGAAGTACA
>NZ_JBPSDN010000096.1:0-1106 GCF_052036135.1 Gordonia marina | reverse complement strand
CAACAATGACAGGCTCCACTCCAGCATCGGCACGGTCCCGCCCGCCGAGTTCGAGTCCGCCTACTACGCCGCCCTCAACCGAGAGCTGCACCCCGTATAGGAGCGGCAGAAAACCTGGGGTGATTCAAGGCAGGCATATCCGGCGCTGGCGAATCGCTCCGCGAACGCGTCGAGACGCTGCTCCTTCACTCCTCCCACACCGTGTGCCATAACAATGATCGGTACGGTTGCAGCGCGTTTCCCCGTCGGCGAGTACAGCCAGGCGGCGCAGTCGGCGTCGCCTGACGAGAAGGTGACATCACTTCGAGTCCAGGTGAACTCGTTCATGGTGGTTCTCGCCTGCTTCACGGACGAATGAGCGGCTGCTCGCTGTGCGGCGTTCCGACGTCGCCGACATATGGCCGCGAGGTCGCCTCGAGCATGAACGGTTGGAGTACCGATCGCTGTCGTTCCGTGAACCCGACCATCGCGAATCCGAGATAGAGGCCGGGCCCGACCTGGCGAACATCGTCGACCAGGTTCACGGCTCCGCACACCGTGTCGAAGGTCCGGTAGTCGAGTTGAAAGGCCGGGCGCCCGTCGATGCGAGACGTGGCGATCTGGGTCGTCATCGGATCGCTATACGCCAGCCGCCCGGTTCCGGCCCACCGATAGATGTTGTAGCCACGACCCGTGTTCTCATCGACCTGCCTGAATCCCTTCGCCTTCCACAGGTGAAGCCGGTTTCTGACCTTTGCCAACGCCACCGCGCTGCGCACGAGGTTCGGCTGCCGCAACGGCGTGCCATCAAACTCACCGACCATCTCGGACATGTTCGGCGCATTCAGCGTCGCGAAGAGGTCGACCAAATCCTTCTGGGGCATCGCTACCAGGTCTGCGGCGAGTAGTGCCCCATAAGGTGGTGTAACTCGGTGGCCGAGATCGTCTCCGACTTCGTGTCGGGACGGACGTAGAGCGGCCACCGTGTGATCCTTCGAGTCAACCGTCTAAAGAATCCTCGAACGGAGTCATCACGATGACCGCACCTCATATTGTCGACCCTGCAGGCCTGCTTGGCCAAGCCCTCGCCGACGCGTCACCGGATCTGATGCGCGAGCTGCTGCAAA
>NZ_JBPSDN010000095.1:0-1115 GCF_052036135.1 Gordonia marina | reverse complement strand
GGCTATAGCGGAGGGGAAACGCCCGGCTCCATTCCGAACCCGGAAGCTAAGCCCTCCAGCGCCGATGGTACTGCACTTTAGTCAGTGTGGGAGAGTAGGACACCGCCGAACACAACCTCAAGGGAAGGCCCCGAACCAGTCATGGTTCGGGGCCTTCCCGCATCCCCGGGCTAACAAGCAAGTCGAGACCACGCAGTAGGCTGATCGGCCTCGTATGACCTGAGTTCGCGCGCTTGAGCACAGATTAGGGGTTCAGGAGCGATTGGCGCTGGTCAGGAGGTGTGGGCAGGCCGGCGTCGCAGACCCCCGGAGATGACCGACCAACGGCGCTGTCGCGACATCGACGCCGGCGGTGCAGCATCGAGTTCTGCCCACTCTGAGCGACAACACATCGACAAACGATCAAGGCCCGCCCACGGTGCTGCTCCGGATCGAGGTCGGCGACGATCGGACCTCAAGTGCCGCACCGACACAGCAGACCGCGCCTGTGCGCCGATCGAGGGTGACGCCCGGAACGTCCTCGACGTAATCAACGGTCAGGCACTAAGCCGCGCGAACTCAGGTATGACGGTCGGGCTCGGATCCCTGATAGCCGCCCCCCGGCCGCGGTGTCGTCGCCCCGCTCCGCCACACACGCCCAGGAAAGACGAAGCCCAACCCGCGCCGCCGGCCGGCCGAACCCGTATGACGGTCGAGTGAACCCGCATGACGGACCAGTTCGCAGCCGATGATGGTCGAGCGAAGTCGGGACCATGTCGTCAGCCGGCGCTCCTGATGATGGTCGCCCGCCGGGCGCGTGTCGCCGCTTCACTCCGCCACACATGCTCAGGACCCGCGAAGCCGCGACCATGCCCCCGGCCAGCCGAACCCGCGTGATGGTCCAGCCCAGTCGAGATCATTTCACTCGTTAGCCGAACCCGCATGACGGCCGAGCGAAGCCCGGACCCGCCCCTGACCAGAGATGCCCGGCACTCATCCCTCGGTCTCACCCGTTACCTTCTAGGTAGCTCTTCACCGAGGAGCTGCGGTCGCCAGGTCCGGTATGACTGAGCGCCCCTGTCTCACGCATGATCCGGGGGGTGATGTCGCCGGACGTGGTGGACGTCGATGAATCG
>NZ_JBPSDN010000094.1:0-1116 GCF_052036135.1 Gordonia marina | reverse complement strand
GGCGGTGTCATACCGTCGTAGCAACACTGCAGGCCACGAGGGGTTGCGGGTAGCGCGGTAGGAGACCCTGGGTGGGGCTGGGACGGATGATGTTGACGGTGGCGGACCGGACGGAGATCGCGGTCGGACGGCGTGCGGGGATGACGGTCACGGCGATCGCCGAGCAGATCGGGCGCGACAAGTCGGTGGTGTCTCGCGAGATCAAACGCAATGCCACCAAGACGGGCGCGTATCAGGTGGTGCACGCCGACAAGCACGCCCGCGCACGGCGGGCCCGTCCGCAGACGAGGGCGATCGATGCTGACTCGGTGCTCGCCGACCGGGTACGGTCCGACCTGCGCAGGTCGCGGACGCCGCGCCAGATCGCGGGGAGGTTGAAGCTCGAGGCCCAAGACCCCACAGTGGATCCCATGACGGGTTCACCGAACGCGCAGGGCCGCCGCGTGTCACACGAGTCGATCTATCGGTGGATTTATGCTCTTCCGAAGGGAGAGTTGGCTGCTCAGGGCATCCTGTTGCAGTCCAAGCGCACCGCGCGTAAACCCCGCAAGTCAGTCGGTGAGCGGTCGGCGCGGATCGTGGGCATGGTCAGCATCGACGACCGCCCCGAGACCGCGGCCGATCGGCGGGTGCCGGGCTGGTGGGAAGGAGATCTGATCGTCGGGAAGGCCGGCCAGTCCGCGGCGGTGACCTTGGTCGAGCGCACCAGCCGGTACACGCTGATCCTGGGTCTGCCGGACGGGAAGAAAGCACCCGGCGTTGCTGATGTGCTGATCGATCACCTGCGAGGACTGCCGGAGTTCATGCGACAGGGCCTGACGTGGGATCAAGGCACCGAGATGGCCGAGCACGCCAGCGTCACCGTGGCCGCCGAGTTGCCGATCTACTTCGCTCATCCCCGCTCGCCATGGGAACGCCCGACGAATGAGAACACCAACGGCCTGATCCGCGAGTACCTGCCCAAGGGCACCGAAATCCCATCCGATCAGCTGTACCTCGAAGCGATCGCCCGCGAGCTCAACGAGCGGCCACGGCAGTGCCTGGGCTTCTACACTCCACGGGAAGTCTTCGAACGCCTACTGAAGGACAACGTTGCTTCCACGAGTTGACACCGCC
>NZ_JBPSDN010000093.1:0-1119 GCF_052036135.1 Gordonia marina | reverse complement strand
CGTCCCGCCCGTCGAGTTCGAGACCACCCATTGGGCATCCCACGAGGTCGCCCGCTACCCTGAAG
This sequence comes from Gordonia marina, assembly GCF_052036135.1. Lineage (NCBI taxonomy): Bacteria > Bacillati > Actinomycetota > Actinomycetes > Mycobacteriales > Gordoniaceae > Gordonia > Gordonia marina. The sequence continues at coordinate 1,054 of NZ_JBPSDN010000093.1, read as the reverse complement.
ACCAGGTTCCGATCGGAACCGGTTCCAGATAACCGAGCCTCCACCAAACCCGGGGCGCTTCAGATCTCTTCTACGCAGGCATCAGGGTTTGGCGTTCTGGAGGCCTTGAGTAGTTTCTGGGTCCGACGTTCCTGTCTGGCCGTGATCTCCTTATCCAGCGCGTGGGAGATCTTCTGGGAGAAGGTCCACTCGTCGCAGGCGGGATCGTTGGCCAGCTCGATGACGGTCTGCCCGAACGCGGTCATACGCAGCTGCGTGAACAACGGCATGTCCGCGTCGGTGAGGTGACGATCGATCACTTGGCCCCTCCCTCATCCGTCAAGTCGGCTCCGGTGGCTCCGGTCAAGGCAGAAAGGCTGAACTGCTCGGGCCCGGCCAGATGCGCCCCGGTGGTGTCGCGCTGTCCCGCCGGTGGCGCTACCGACGCAGCAGTCGCTGGTTCCGCCGCGGTGGTCGGTCGTGCGGCGGCCTGGGCCCGCAGCGCCGCCAGGCGTTGCTTGACCGCGGTGTAGGAGATCGCCCGTCGGGTCTGTTCGGAGACAAGTTGCCCGCAAGCCCGCTCGAGGAGTTGTTTGTCGCTCTTCCCCAGGGCGAGGATGTTCTGGCACGAGCGGTAGCCCTGGGCCTCTGTCAACGGCCAGTTTGATGTCCCCGCTGGTGGCCAGGTAAAAGTCCCCACCCTGTGCGGGATGTTCTAGGTGGGTGGTACCTCCGTTCGGTGTGTCATGCGGTAGGAATCGCCGTCGGTGATGACGATGGTGGCGTGGTGTAGGAGCCGGTCGAGGATGCTGGCGGCGGTGGTGTGTTCGGGCAGGAATCGTCCCCATTGTTCGAAGGGCCAGTGACTGGCGATCGCGAGGGAGCGGCGTTCGTAGGCGCCGGCGACGAGCCGGAACAGCAGTTGGGTGCCGGTGTCGTCGAGCGGGGTGAATCACCCCAGGTTTTCTGCCGCTCCTATACGGGGTGCAGCTCTCGGTTGAGGGCGGCGTAGTAGGCGGACTCGAACTCGGCGGGCGGGACCGTGCCGATGCTGGAGTGGAGCCTGTCATTGTTG
>NZ_JBPSDN010000092.1:0-1146 GCF_052036135.1 Gordonia marina | reverse complement strand
ACCGGACCCGCTCCCGACGGGAGCTCCTCACAACTTCGCCCGAACCGGGCGAACAGCAGTAACCAACCATCAAAGGGGGTCAGGTTTCAGACGTCGATAGGGGGTCAGATTTCACCCGCCGTTGACAGGTGCCGGGCACTCCTGGCACGGGGGCGGCAATTGCGGTCCCGGTCGTGGACCTTGTGGTGGTCGAGCAGCACCTCAACGAACCATGCCCGTCGTACGCAACTTCATGATGGTCGAGCGGAGTCGAGACCATCCCCGTGTCCGGAGGTGGGCTTGGCCGGATAGCAGTGGCCCGGCTCCGAGACTCTCGCCCTTTCTCCCGGTTCCTCGTTCTGGCCCTCATTGTTGAGAGGGCAAGAACGAGCTATGGGTGCCGGGCACCCCTGGCATGGGGGCGACGACCTTCTGCCGGTCGAATCGAGTCGTGACCCCGCGACGGTCGCCGGGGTCACCCATGCTCGTCAATCGGAACCTCCTACTGGGCGCGCTTTGGGTGTGAGCCCTCGATTTCCCCGAGACCGCGAGGGCCCCGGAGTCCGGTCGGGACAGCTCTGCGTTAGCGGGTCTCATCTCCGGCACCGCTCCTGGATACAGGGTGGTCTCGACTCCGCTCGGCCACCATCGGGAGTTCGCATGTCCAGGGTGAGTGCCGCTCTTCGCCCAATCGTTCGGGTAGCCGCTTGCTGGGGAAACCGAGGGATGAGCGCCGAGTATCCCTAGTCAGGGGTGAAGTCCGGGCTTCGCTCGGCCGTTATCGAGGTTCGGCTGGGCGGCGATATGGTCTCGACTTCGTCCTCGCCCGTCATGCGGGTTCACTCGACCGTCAAGCGGGTTCTGCTGGCCTGCGGCACGGGTTCTGCTGGCCTGGCAGCGTGGTCGGGGCTTCGTCGTTCCTGGGCGTGTGTGGCGGAGCGCGGCGACGACACGCGGTCGGAGGGCGTCTGTCGTCGGTGGCTGGTGTGGTTGTTGGCCCGGGGATGCGGGAAGGCCCCGAACCATGACTGGTTCGGGGCCTTCCCTTGAGGTTGTGTTCGGCGGTGTCCTACTCTCCCACACTGACTAAAGTGCAGTACCATCGGCGCTGGAGGGCTTAGCTTCCGGGTTCGGAATGGAGCCGGGCGTTTCCCCTCCGCTATAGCC
>NZ_JBPSDN010000091.1:0-1166 GCF_052036135.1 Gordonia marina | reverse complement strand
GGCTATAGCGGAGGGGAAACGCCCGGCTCCATTCCGAACCCGGAAGCTAAGCCCTCCAGCGCCGATGGTACTGCACTTTAGTCAGTGTGGGAGAGTAGGACACCGCCGAACACAACCTCAAGGGAAGGCCCCGAACCAGTCATGGTTCGGGGCCTTCCCGCATCCGGGGCCAAACACACCACACCAACCACCGACCACGACCGCCCTCCGGCCGCGGTGGCGTCGCCGCGCTCCGCCACACACGCCCAGGACTCACGAAGTCCAGACCACACCGCCGGCGAGCCGAACCTCTATGACGGCCGAGCGAAGTCGAGGCCATGTCGTCAGCCGGCGCTCCTATGACGGTCGAGTGAACCCGCATCACGGTCCAGCGGAATCGAGATCATTTCACCTGTCAGCCGAACCCGCATGACGGCCAGCGAAGCCCGGACTCCGCCTCTGTCCAGAGGAGCCCGGGGCTCAATCTCGGTCTTACCCTCCAGTGATAGCGGCCACCCCGAACGATCGGGCGAAGAGAGACACGCATGCTGAGCAGGTGAACCCGCGATGGTCGCCGAGCAAAGTCGAGAACACCCTGTGTCCAGGAACGGCACCGACCAGGGTAAGAGCCACCAGCGCAGAGTTGCCGCGACCGGATTCCGGGGACCTGGCGGTGTCAGGGAAAGCGAGGGCTCACACCCGAAACGCGCCCAATAGGAGGCTTCAGTTGACGAGCATGTGTGACCCCAGCCGACCGCCGCGGGGTCACGACTCGATTCGACCGGCAGAACGTCATCGCCCCCCATGCCAGGGATGCCCGGCACCCATAACTCGTTCTCGCCCCCTCAACAATGAGGGCCAGAACGAGGAACCGGGCGAAAGGTGCAAGAATCTCGGCGCCGGGCCACTCCTATCCGACCGATACCACCTACCGACACTGGGGATGGTCTCGACTCCGCTCGACCATCATGGGCTGCGCTCGCCCGCAATATGGTGCACTTGACCGCTACAGAGCCGCGCTCGACCGGCAACGAGCCTCCGCTCGATCGCGCACGGAGGTTGTCGACGACGCGTGAATACTGACCCCCAGACGACGGGTGAAAGTTGACCCCCCTCGTCATTCTGGAGGGATGATTTCAGTGGAAGACTGGGCCGAGATCCGTCGGCTGCACAAGGCGGAGGGGTTG
>NZ_JBPSDN010000090.1:0-1190 GCF_052036135.1 Gordonia marina | reverse complement strand
CCGACCGCGATCTCCGTCCGGTCCGCCACCGTCAACATCATCCGTCCCAGCCCCACCCAGGGTCTCCTACCGCGCTACCCGCAACCCCTCGTGGCCTGCAGTGTTGCTACGACGGTATGACACCGCCCAGTCCTCCAGGCGAGGTCGGAGGAGCCTCGATCGGCTGCTGATCGGGGTCCACCCCGACCTCTTGATCCTTCCGGTCGGTAGGACCGTTCAGAGATGGGCCGGTGGCGCCCGGTTCGCGAGGTGGAACCGTCGCCTGCTTCGAAGGCTCCGGCTCCTGCGATGGAGAAGTTGTACTAGGCGGTAGAGGGGCGCTCTTCGGGACTCCGCACCGGTACGGCACGGGCGGCGGCGGTGCCTGCGAAGGGCTCTTCCCCGGGTTGGTCTGGGCCCAGGTGTTCTTCCACGCGGTGTTGTAAGCCGTGGTCTCGCGTTTGCAGCGTTCGGCTGGTGTCTCGGCGCTGGACGCTGGTGGCGTCAGTACGACAACGAGCATGATCATGACCGCGGTGGTGGCCATCACGCTGACGGCGGTCCAGAAGAGGCTTCGTAGTCCGGTGTTCTCCCTCATCTCGGGAACCCCGTTCAGATCCGGCTGGTGCGGCCGTGGGCGTAGTACACGTACACCCCGGTCTCAGTCGTGACCGAGATCTTGGCGAACGGCCGCACGCTGATCGGTCCGAGGGCGTTGGACACGTTCAGTTCCACGCCTGAGAGGACGATATCGGCGACCGGTTTGGTCAACGCGATCTCGGCCAGGGTGACCGTGGTGATCTTCCCGGCGCCGACCTCGAACTCCAGATCCGCCGACGGAATCACCGTCGCCTCCGCACCGAGATCGGCACCGATCTCACCGATCGATCCGCCGCCACCGGTACCGCCGATCGTCACGTTGGGAGCCAGCTTGGCGTTCACCCCGGAAGAGAGCTTCAACTCCGGGGTGTGGGCGGTGACCTTCACTCCGTTGGGGGCGACGGAAACGGGGTAGCCGATCTTGTAGCCCACCTCGACGGTGGCGCGCACGGTCTTGCCGTCGATGTTCCCGATCGCCGCATGCTGTCGACGACGCGTGAATACTGACCCCCAGACGACGGGTGAAAGTTGACCCCCCTCGTCATTCTGGAGGGATGATTTCAGTGGAAGACTGGGCCGAGATCCGTCGGCTGCACAAGGCGGAGGGGTTG
>NZ_JBPSDN010000008.1:0-178037 GCF_052036135.1 Gordonia marina | reverse complement strand
GTGAGGCGCGGTGTCAGTCGCGGCGGCGGCGACCGCTCGACGACCCGCCACCCGACCCCTCACGGAGCCGGTTGAGCAGTTCCGAAACCGGCTGACCACCGGTATGGGCACCATCATCCGTGGCGGGGCCCCGACGGCCCCGCTGCGGCATCGGCGGCACCTCGGGCACCGGCGGAACCGGCGCGGCCGGCGGCTGATAGCCGGCCCCCGGGTAGTCCTGCGGCAGCACGTAGTCCTGCGGCGGCGCGTACTGCTCCGGCTGGGTGTAGGGCTGCTGCGGGTAGTGCGCCGCCGGTGGCTCGGTGGCGTAATCGATCGCCGTGTACTCGCCGCCGGTGTACCGGTACTCGGTGGCGGTGTAGTCGGCGTGCGGCCCGGCCTCCCCGTATCCGGCCTCCGCGTATCCCGCCTCGGCGTACCCGGTCTGGGCGTATCCGGGCTCCGCGTATCCGGCGTACGCAGCGGCGGCACCCTCGTCGACCGCCTCCGCGTAGTCGAATTCCGGCGCCTCCTCGGTGACGACCGGAATGATCTCGGTCATCTCCACCTCGGGCACCTCCTCCGGTACCGTCTCGGCGACCGGGGCATGGCGGCCACCGTCGGCCGGCGGCACGGTGGAGGCGAAGTCGAGGTTCGCGGCGACGCGGTCGTCGGTCGCACCCGCGTAGGCCACCCCGGACAGTCCGGAGCCGAGTTCGCGACGGCGCTCCGGGCGCAGCGCGAGGGGCACGTCCGGCAGCGGATTACCGAGGACCTTCTCCAGGCTGGCCCGCAGGGCGAGCACCTGCTGCTTGAGGGCCTCGAACTCCTCGTTGGTCTCCTCGGCCAGCTCATGCCGGATCGCGGTCTCGACCTCGGCCTCGTACTGGCGGCGGGCCGCGATCTCACGCTCCAACTGCAGCTCGTACACCATGCGCTGGTCGCGACTGCGGCTCTCGGCCACGTCGGCCTGCCGCCGGTACTTGGTCACCAGCACCGCACCGATCACCGCCGCCCACAGCGCCGCGATCACGGCCAGGGAGCCGATCAGCGAGATGTCGTCGCCGAACACCATCAGCAGGCTCGCGATCAGCGCGAGCACGATGAAGAGGCCGAGCAGCCACTGCGCCGGCGACGCCGGGACTCGCCGGGCACCCGCCGGAGTGATTGGAGCGGCAGGTGCGCCCGATCCGTCAGCGGACGACGGCGTGGCGGCGCGGCGAGGTGGTCGCCTGCGGGCCCGTGCTGCGCTATCTGTGCTGGTCATGCTGGCCAACTTACCCGGCACCGGGTGCCCGGGCGGGCAGCGGCCGCGGAGAGTCGGCGTTCAGACCGGGTTCGGCGAGGTGTCTGGGGCATCCGGTGACGGGTCGTCGGGCGCGCGGCAGCAGTGCTCCAGCCAGAGGGCCGCGCCGGCCAGCAGCAGGCCACCGACCGCCCCGACCACCGCGGCCGGCAGATCGGCGCGGGCGACGTCGAGTTCCCGATGCGCCAGCAGGTAGACCGACAGTCCGGCCCATCCGCCGAGCGCGATCGCGCCTACCAACGCGGACGCCTTGGCCAGCGCCACCAGACGAGCCACGCTGATCGGGTGCAGCTGCCCCTCGCCGGGCCCGAGCTTGCCGCCGGCGATCCGGGACCGCACCAGGAAACCGATCACGACTTCCAGCACCGCCGCGGCATACAGGGTGAGCCCGGCCGGCCACGGCAGCGACGGGAACAGCCCGTAGTGGTAGCGAGCCAGCACCCACAGGACCAGCCCGGCCACCACCGCGACCGCCAGCAGGTCGCGCACCCGCGTCGGGCCGAGTTTGTGCTCGTCATCGGGGTCGTGGCCGTGTGACGCGCCGGTGGTCACGAGGCCTCCGCCGCGGTGATACCGGCCCGCTCGGCCGGATCCAGTTCGTCCAGCAGTTCGGCGATCCGCCGCGGGCCGGTGGGCGTGGCCAGCACGGCGTCGGGCTCGATCTCCAGCCAGGGCACCAGCACGAAGGCCCGCACGGCGGCCCGCGGATGCGGGAGGGTCAGCTCCGGATCGTCGCTGACGACGACGGTGCCGCCGTCCTCGACGGACACCACGTCGACGTCCAGCGTCCGCGGTCCCCAGCGCACCGTGCGCTCGCGCTCGGCGGCCCGCTCGCAGGCGCGGCAGAACTCCAGCCAGTCCCTCGGCGTCAGGTCGCCCTCGGCGACGAGCACCTGATTGACGAAGTCGTCCTGCTCCACGCCGCCCCACGGCGGCGTCGTGTAGACGCGCGAGGCGGCGACCAGTCGGTCGCCCAGCGCCGCGATCACCGAGGCGAGGTGCCCGCGACTGTCGCCGACGTTGGAGCCGGCCGACAGCACCGCGCGGCTCATCGCGGCACCCGGCCCGGCCCGGACTTGGGCGAGCGGCGGGTCACGACGGCGACGTCGTCGAACATCAGCGGGATGGGCGCGGACGGCTTGTGCACGGTCACCTCGCACGCGGAGATGCGCGCATCGGTCATGATCGTGTCGGCGATCTGCGCGCCGACCGTCTCGATCAGGTTCCGCGGGGTGCCTGCGACGATGTCGTGCGCGGTCTGGGCCAGCGCCCCGTAGTCGACGGTGTCGGCGAGATCGTCGCTCACCGCGGCCGGCCGCAGGTCGAGCCACAAGGTGATGTCGATGAAGAAGTCCTGGCCGTCGCGCCGCTCGTGGTCGAAGACCCCGTGATGGCCGCGGACGCGCAGTCCCGTCAGTTCGATCCGGTCAGCCATGCCCGGCCCCTCTCGGTCGGCTCGATGTCCACGCCTGGGCGACGGCCACCGCGTCGCGGCTGCCCGCGACGTCGTGCACCCGCACGCCCCACGCGCCACCGGCCGCGGCCAGCGCCGAGATGGCCGCGGTCGCGATGTCGCGGCCTTCGGGCGCGCGGTCGACGCCGCCGTCGGCCAGCAGCGAGCCCAGGAAACGCTTGCGGGAGGCCCCGATGAGCACCGGGAAACCGAGCCCGACCAGCGTCGGCAGCGCGTGCAGCAGGGACCAGTTGTGGTCGGGGGTCTTGGCGAAGCCGAGGCCGGGGTCCAGGATCAGCCGGTCCGGGTCGACGCCCGCGGCGACGGCGGCGTCCACCTGCCCGAGGAGTTCACCGCTCACCTCGGCGACCACATCGCGATAGCCGCCGGAATCGGTGTGCCGGTGGGTGAAGTGCCGGTCGCCGGTGGCCGAGGCGTCCGACGGCCGCCAGTGCATCAGGATCCAGGGCAGGTGCGAGTCGGCGACCAGCGACGCCATCGCCGGATCGGCACGACCGCCCGAGACGTCGTTGATGTACGACGCCCCGGCCGTGATCGCGGCTTCGGCGACGGCGGCACGCATGGTGTCGACGGAGGTGACCACCCCGGCGTCGTGCAGGGCGGCGACGACCGGGGCCACCCGGGCCGCTTCGACGGCGGGGTCCACCCGGACCGCGCCGGGCCGGGTCGACTCCCCGCCGACGTCGACGATGTCGGCGCCGGCCGCCGCGAGTGCGAGCCCGTGCTCGACGGCCGCGTCGGCGTCGAGGTACCGGCCGCCGTCGGAGAACGAGTCCGCGGTGACGTTGAGGACGCCGATCACCAGCGTCCGGCCGCCGTCGGGCGCGGTCATCAGCGGGCGATCAGGTCGAGCGCTTCGCCGCGGGAGACCGCGCTGGTCTGGAAGATTCCGCGCACCGCCGAGGTGGTGGTGCTGGCGCCGGGCTTGCGGATGCCGCGCATCGCCATGCAGAGATGCTCGGCCTCGATCACCACGATCACGCCGCGCGGAGCGAGCCGGTCCATGAGTGCGTCGGCGATCTGGCTGGTGAGCCGCTCCTGCACCTGGGGGCGTCGTGCGTACAGGTCCACCAGCCGGGCGAGCTTACTCAGGCCGGTCACCTGGCCGGTGGCACCGGGGATGTAGCCGACGTGCGCCACTCCGTGGAAGGAGACCAGGTGGTGCTCGCAGGTCGAATACATCGGAATGTCCTTGACAAGCACCAGTTCGCGATGGTCCTCGTCGAAGACGGTGGCCAGCACGTCCGACGGATCGGTGTAGAGCCCGCCGAACATCTCGCGGTAGGCGCGCGCCACCCGCTCCGGCGTACGGCGCAGGCCCTCGCGGTCGGGGTCCTCGCCGACGGCGAGCAGCAGCTCGCGCACGGCGGCCTCGGCCCGCGCCTGATCGAATGCGCGACCGTCGGCGGTGATCAGCGGCTCGTCGCTCATCTCGGTTCTTCGGTTCCTTCCGGCGAGAGATCAGTTGTTGCGCGGGTCGTCGGCCGGCGGCCAGCCCGGGGCCTGCCAATCGCGCGGGGCGCCGTAGTCGGGCCAGGTGCCGCCGGGATGTCCGCCGTTCGGGCCGGGCTGACCGTATCCCGGCTGGCCGCCGTTCGGCTGACCGCCGTGGGGCTGGCCGCCGTTGGGCTGGCCGTACCCGGGCTGCCCCGGCGACGGCGCACGACGACTCAGATCCGGGTAGCGCGGCTGCGCACCCGGCGCCGGCTGGCCGTACGGCGGCTGCCCCGGCTGCGGCTGCCCGTAGGCCGGCTGTCCCTGCTGAGGCTGACCGTAGCCGGGCGCCGGCTGCGGCGCGGGCGGCACGGTGACCGGCTCGGGCGTCGGCTCCGGTGCGGGCGGCGGCCACGGCTCGCCGCGCTCCATCGCCAGTTCGCCCTTGGTCTTGATCGGCGGCTTGGAACTCGGGGTGCGGTCACCGAATTCGCTGAACTCGGTGATCCGCTCGCGCTTGTCGACGCCGTCGAGGATCACTTCGAGATCCTTGCGGACCAGCGTCTCCTTCTCCAGGAGCGCACCGGCGAGCTCGTCGAGCTTGTCGCGGTTCGCATCGAGGATGGCCCACGCCTCGGTGTGCGCGGCCTCGATCAGGCGGCGCACCTCCTCGTCGATCTCGGCGGCGACACCGGCCGAGTAGTCGGGCGACGAACCCATCCCGCGGCCCAGGAACGGATCGCCCTGCTCCTGGCCGTAGCGGACGGCGCCGAGGCGGCCGCTCATGCCGTATTCGGTGACCATCGCGCGGGCGATCTTGGTGGCCTGGTCGATGTCCGACGACGCGCCGGTGGTCGGCTCGTGGAACACCAGTTCCTCCGCGGCACGACCACCCATGGCCATCACCAGGCGCGCGATCATCTCCGAGCGCGTCATGATGTCCTTGTCCTGCTCCGGCACGGCCAGCGCGTGACCGCCGGTGCGCCCGCGGGCCAGGATGGTGACCTTGTAGATCGGGTCCAGATCGGGCATCGCCCAGGCGGCGAGGGTGTGGCCCGACTCGTGGTAGGCCACCACCTTCTTCTCGTGTTCACTGATCAGGCGGCTCTTGCGGCGCGGGCCGCCGACCACGCGGTCGACCGCCTCTTCGAGGGTTTCGTCGGTGATCACGCTCTTGTTCTCACGCGCGGTCAGCAGCGCGGCCTCGTTGATCACGTTCGCCAGGTCGGCGCCGGACATGCCGGGCGTGCGCTTGGCCAGCCCGTCGAGGTCGGCGTCGGGCGCGATCGGCTTGCCCTTGGCGTGCACCGCGAGGATCGCGCGACGGCCTGCCATGTCGGGGTTGCCGACCGGGATCTGCCGGTCGAAACGGCCCGGCCGCAGCAGCGCCGGGTCGAGGATGTCGGGGCGGTTGGTCGCGGCCATCACGATGACGCCGGAGCGCTCGCCGAAGCCGTCCATCTCCACCAGCAGCTGGTTCAGGGTCTGCTCGCGCTCGTCGTGCCCGCCGCCCAGGCCGGCGCCGCGCTGGCGGCCGACGGCGTCGATCTCGTCGACGAAGATGATGCACGGGCTGTTGGCCTTGGCCTGCTCGAACAGGTCGCGGACGCGGGAGGCACCGACACCGACGAACATCTCGACGAAGTCCGAGCCGGAGATGGTGTAGAACGGCACCCCGGCCTCGCCGGCGACGGCGCGCGCCAGCAGCGTCTTACCGGTGCCGGGCGGGCCGTAGAGCAGCACACCCTTGGGGATCTTGGCGCCGAGCGCCTGGTAGCGGGCCGGATTCTGCAGGAAGTCGCGGATCTCGTCGAGTTCCTCGACGGCCTCGTCGGCGCCGGCGACGTCGGCGAACGTCGTCTTCGGCATGTCCTTGGACAGCTGCTTGGCCTTCGACTTGCCGAAGCCCATCACGCCGCCCCGGCCGCCGCCCTGCATGCGGCTCATGACGAGGAAGAACAGACCGAACAGCAGCACCATCGGCAGCACGAAGATCAGGATCGACTGCCAGATCCCGGAGTCCTTGGTGATGTGCGTCGAGTACGGGGCGCCGGTGGCCGTCGCGGCCTGGAAGATGCGCGGCGAGACCCCGGACGGGTACTGGGACTGGATCTTGGTGACGTCTTTGCCGTCGTGCTTGATCGGCTTCTTCAGCTCGATGCGGACCCGCTGTTCCTTGTCGTCGATGGTGATGAACTTCGTGTTCTTGACGTTCATCTGTGTCATCGCGACGGAGGTGTCGACGCCGGTGTACTCACCGTCGGTCGAACGCAGCGCGGAGAAACCCCACAGGGCCAGAATGATCACGGCCACGATGGCCAGATTCCGGTACAGCTTCTTACGATTCATGCTGGTTCGCGCGGGCGCCGTCGCCCCTCACCTGCGGGTGGGTGTCGCGGCGCGCCCTTGTCCTTCCCGTCTCACTCGCCATTGAGGCTACCTGTCAACGACCGGGGAACCCCTCTTTGTTCCCGCAGGGCGTAACGACGGCCGCCGGCGGCCGGGTCAGGAGCTGTATACGGACGGGTGCAGGCGCCCGATGAACGGCAGATCGCGGTAACGCTCGGCGTAGTCCAGGCCGTAGCCGACCACGAACTCGTTCTCGATGTCGAAACCCACATCGGCGACCTGGACCGGCAGTTGCACGGCCTTCGGCTTGCGCAGCAGGGTGACCACCTCGAGGGACCGCGGATTCCGGGTCGCCAGGTTCTTCATCAGCCACGACAGGGTGAGACCGGAGTCGATGATGTCCTCGACGATCAGCACGTCCCGGTCGGCGATGTCCCGATCCAGGTCCTTGAGGATCCGCACCACACCCGACGACGACGTCGACGACCCGTAGCTGCTGACCGCCATGAATTCCATCTGGTTCGGGATCGGCAGCGCCCGGGCGAAGTCGGTCATGAACATGACCGCGCCCTTCAGCACGCCGATGAGCACCAGATCGTCGGGCGCATCCCGGTACCGCTCGGCGGCGGTCTGCGCCATCTCCGCGGTCCGCTGCGCGATCTGCTCCTGAGTGATCAGGATCTGGTCGATGTCGTTGTCCGGGTACCCATGCGCCACGCGTCTAGCTTTGCACATCCCCGCCGCCCGTCTCCCACCGCCGGTGCGCGCATCTCGCACGTGGCCACGGCAGATCGCGGACCGGCTCAGAGCCTGGCGCGGTCGACCAGTTGGCTGGCGGCCCGCTCCGCCCTGGCCAGTTGCGCTCCGCTGACCGGGGTGTGGCCGTACCCGGCCCGGTCTTCATCCCCAGCAGCGTGTTCAGTGCCCTCGCGGATTCCGGGTCGACGGAGTTCAGCAGACCGACCGCCTCGCCATGGTCCTGCCCCCTGGCGTACTTCCCGAGAGCCGCTGCGCAGATGGCGTCCGCCGCGGCGATTCCCGCATGCACGAATAAGGTCACCGCCGCGTCCGCGACATCGGTGTGCACATCGGCGAGCTCGAGAACGTCTTCCGCGACAGACTGGAATTGTGTCGCTTTGGCGAGCCGGCCCCGGCGCGCGCCATCATCGGCCGGCACCGTCCGGATGCTGTCGATCCTCGGACTCATTCCCCATCCCCCGTCCGCGACATCGCCCGCCGAAGCCACGTGCGGTCGCCGGCGATGTGGATGCCGTCGGCCACGATAGCGCGAAGAAGTTCGCTGGGCCGCACTTCCGAATCCCGAAAGACGAGCGGCCGGACGTCATTGCCGGTCCACCGGCCGGCCTCCGCGGCGAGGTCTTGGACCGCCTCCTCGGCGCTCGCGTCGGCGCTGTCCGGCAACACCACGAGCACGTCGATGTCGCTGTCGGTCCGCATGTCACCCCGCGCGCCGGACCCGAACAGTGCGACGACGAGCGGAGCGGTCGCCCATCCATCGACGCGGCGGGCGAGCCGCGAGACGAGTTCGGACTTCGCATCCGCGATCTGCAAGATCGCGCCGATCAGCAGATGTTCCCGGTTGAGCGCATACGCGTGACCACGTTCGCCGACCACGCGCTCGACCACGGTTCCCTGTTCCACCAGGCGCTGAACCGAATTGCGAATGCCCGGCGACGACCCTCCTTCTGGCACCAGCCGGTGGATCTCGGCGACCGTGTAGTAGTTCTCCGACCGGGCGAGAACGGTGAGCACCTGCGAATCGATGCCGGTCGAGCCGACCGCGGCGAAAGGGTTCTGCAGTCGCATCCTGCCCCTCCCAGAAGTACATGAAGATAGAGCTATCTATAGAAAAGTATAGCTATGAAAACAAAAATTTCATTCAGTGCCGTCGGCTGCCGAGACACGAGCCACCACCTCGACTCACCGGCCGACGGATCCGCAGGTGAGCACACCGGCTCGCCGGGCGATCACCAGACGCGCGGCGGCGTCGCCGCCGACGGCGATCGGGCCCTGGCCGTGCCAGTCGGTGACCAGGGCCTCGACCTGGGCCGTCAGCCGGAACGACGGTGCCGCCGCGCCCGATTCGGTGAGCCACGACCGCAGTGCCCGGGTGCGCAGCGCCGCCGGGGCCGCGGCCAGCGCCGCGACGTCGAGGCCGCCGGGAGTGCGCGCGCGATCGAGCAGGTCGGCGGCGAGCAGGTCGAGGGCCTCGGAGTCCGCGCGCAGCTGCGCCGCCGTCCGGGCCAGGGCCTCGGCGGCGCCGCCGTGCAGGACGTCGTCGAGCAGCGGCAGCACCTCGTGGCGCAGGCGCACCCGGGTGAAGCGCGGGTCGTCGTTGTGCGGGTCGTGCCAGGGGCTCAGGCCCCACTCGGCGCAGGCCCGCCGGGTCTGCGCGCGCCGCACGCGCAGCAGCGGGCGGCCCCACGGTTCGTTCCAGTCGGCCATCCCGGCCAGCGAGCGCGCCCCCGAGCCACGGCCGAGTCCGAGGAGGACGGTCTCGGCCTGGTCATCGAGGGTGTGGCCGAGCAGCACCGGCCGCCCGGCCCGGGCGGCGTCGAGCGCGGCGTACCGCCCACGACGCGCCGCGGCCTCGGGGCCGCCCGGACCGCAGACGTCGATCTTGAGCACCTGTGCCCGCGCGCCGATCGTTCTCGCCGCGTCCGCGGCCTCCGCCGCGATCCGCGCCGACCCGGACTGTAATCCGTGGTCCACCACCAGCGCGGTCACGTCGAGTCCGGCCCGGACGGCCGCGGCGGTCAGCGCCAGGGAGTCCGGCCCGCCGGAGAGCGCGACGCAGACCCTTTCGACAGGCCGGTCCTGAGCATGCGTGGCGGAGCTTGCGACGACACGCGGTCGAAGGGCAAGGGGCGACGGAAAATACCGATGCACGAATCCCCGGACGGCGCCGATCAGCTCCTGCTGGGCGGACGATTTCGGCGGTGGACCCGCTACAGGACCCGTGCGATCCACTTCTCGGGCTCGCCGATCTCGGCCATCGTCGGCATGGTGTCCGGCGAGGTCCACACGGTATTGAAGGCGGCCATCCCGACCTCACCGACCACCGCGTCGACGAACGCCTTGCCGCGGATGTACTGCGCCATCTTGGCGTCCATGCCGATCAGCGCCCGGATGAGCCGCTGAATCGGATTCTGCGGGCGGGTGCGGCGCGCATCGAAGGCCTCGCGAATGGATTCGACGGTCGGCACATGCGCCGGCCCGACGGCGTCCATCACGTGATCGGCGTGCCCTTCGAGGAGGGTGCCGAGCACCATCACGCGCTCGAAGGCGTCGTGCTGTTCCGGGGTCTGGATCAGTTGCATCAGTCCCAGCACGCCCTTCTCCCGGGGACGGCCGCTGCGCAGCGTCTCGGTGATCCGGCCGACCACATCGGTCATCGACTCACCGGCGTCGCCGGTGAGCACGCCGACGTTGTCGCGCATGTATCCGGCCAGCCACGGGTTGGCGGAGAACTGCACGCGGTGGGTCACCTCGTGCAGGCAGACCCAGAGGCGAAAGTCGCTCGGCGAGACGCGCAGCTGACGTTCGACGGCGATGATGTTGGGTACGACCAGCATCAGCACGCCCTCGTCGCCGGTGTCCGGATCGGGCGAGAACGGGTCGTACTGGCCGAGGATCGCGCTGGACAGGAAGGCGAGCAGCCCGGCGGCCTGCGCCCCGGCGAGCTTGCCGGTCAGTCCGCGGCCGGGCTCCTGGTCGCCCAGCATGGCCGGCATCGACGACGCCGCCGCGGCGATCCAGCCCGAGCGGTCGAGGAGGCGAGCGGTCGGGACGCGCAGCCCGTCGGCGAGTCCGGTCACCTCGCGCACCGGCCCTTCCGCGCGGACCGCGGCGTCGGCGAGTTCGGCGCGCGCCTGGTCCATCGTGTAGCGGGTGACGCGCGGCCCGGGCCGGGCCAGTCGGCTGCCCAGCGACGCCGCCAGATCCCAGTCGATGTTGGCCACGCGGGGATCGTCGTCCGCGCCGTCGTCGACGACCGGCCCGTCGTGCGTCTGGGGTGCTGTCACAGCTGCGGTTCTCCTTCGTGTCCGGTCTGGCCGACTCTACCGGCCGCGGCGAGGTGCCCGCCTCAGCTGCGGCAGCCGCAGAGACGCAGCGCACCGGCGAGGCCGTCGAGCGCGGGACGGGCGTCGGCCGGCGAGGTGCCGCCGGACATGAACGCGAAGGCCAGCACGCGGCCGTCGACCGTCTGCACGATTCCGGTCAGCGAGCTGACCCCGGTGAGCGTGCCGGTCTTGGCGCGGACCCAGCCCGCACCCGGATTCTCCCCCGCGGGGAAGCGGTCGGCGAGGGTGCCGCTGCCGCCGGCCACCGGGAAGGTGTCGAGCATGGGCCGCAGTTTCGGATGCGAATCACCGGCCGCCGCGGAGACCAGCTGGTCGAGCAAGCGGGCCGGCACCCGGTCGCCGGTGGACAGCCCCGACGAATCGTGCAGCACCACGCCGGTGACGTCGAAGCCCTTCTCCCGCAGCACCTTCACGACGGCGTCGGCGCCGCCGGCGATCGACACCGGGCCGCCCATGTGCGCCGAGAGCTCGATGCCCAGGGACTCGGCGAGCACGTTGTCGGAGAACCGCATCATGTCGCCCACCCGCGTCGAGAGCGGCGCGGACTTGACCTCGGCCAGCACCTTCGCCGACGACGGCGGGGTCACCTCCTCGATCTGCCCGTGCAGGCCCAGCTGGTCGGCGAGCGCGCGGCCGGCGTCCTGGGCGGGGGTGTCCGACCGCGGGGAGTACTCGTCGGCGGTGTCGGTGCGCGCGCCGTCGAGCATCAGCGAGTCGATGGGCGCGATGTCGCCGCCCTTGATGTCCTCGGTGGACCAGCTGCGCTCCATCGCCGGGCCCTGCACCGAGCTCGGGGCGACGGCCACCGAGGTGATCGCGACCCCCGACTTCTTGAGCTGATCCACCAGGTCGCCGATCGTGGGGCCGTCGGTGTAGAAACCGCCGTCGGGCTGCGCGGTGAGCGTCGGGTCGCCGCCGCCGACCAGGATCACCTGGCCGTCGGCGCCCTCGACCACCTTGGTGGTCAGCCGCGCGTCGTGGTCGAGTTCCTCCAGGACCGCGGCCGCGGTCAGGATCTTGGCGTTCGAGGCCGGGGTCCGCGGCTGGTCGGGCTGCTGCGACCACAGGATCGCACCGGTCAGCGGGTCCGACACCACCCCGGTGAGCTTGCCGAGCGCCGGATCCTTCAGACCGCCGCGCAGCGCCGCCGACACGCCCTGCGGGGTCGGCTCGGGGGCGTTCGCCGAGACGGGCAGGATGCTCGGATCGACGGTCACCGCGGCCGGCTGCGCCGGGGTGCCCGCCGGGACCGCCGCCGGCCGCAGGTAGTACCAGCTGTAGGCGAAGAAGCCACCGGTCGCCAGGATCGCGACGAGGACCAGGGCGAGCACCGTGATCGCCACCGTGCGCCCACGGCGCCGCCCGGGCTTCGTCGTCGACGCCACGTGGTTCCCTCCGGAGTTCTGGTAAGTGTTCCCACCACAGTATCGTTGACGCGATCGACAGCATTTCCCCGAAGACTGAGAGGAGCAGGCGCATGGAGTTCGAGGTCACCATCGAGATCCCCAAGGGCGGCCGCAACAAGTACGAGGTCGACCACGAGACCGGCAAGGTCTACCTGGATCGTTACCTCTACACCCCGATGGGCTACCCGGCCGACTACGGCTACATCGACCACACCCTCGGTGAGGACGGCGACCCGCAGGACGCGATGGTGCTGCTGCCCGAGTCGGTGTTCCCGGGCGTCATCGTCAAGGCCCGCATCGTCGGCATGTACACCATGACCGACGAGGCCGGCGGCGACGACAAGCTGCTCGCGGTGCCGGCCGGCGACCCGCGCTGGGACCACATCCAGGACATCGACGACGTGTCGAAGTTCGAGCTCGACGCCATCGCGCACTTCTTCGAGCACTACAAGGACCTGGAGCCGGGCAAGGAGGTCACCCCGGGTGGCTGGGTCGGCAAGGCCGAAGCCGAGAAGGTCGCCCAGGCCGCGGTCGCCCGCTACGGCGCCTGACGACCGGCGGTCGCCTACCGCGCACGACGACGCCCCGCTTCCCGAATTCTCCGGGAGGCGGGGCGTCGTCGTTGAGCTGGTGTCGCGTGCCCGAAAATTGTCGAATGGTTGCCGGGGCATACCGTCGATGAATTTTCGACACGCGACACTAGGCCTTCGAGGGTTCCGTGTCCGGCTCCGGATCGGGCCCCTCGACCACCTCGCCGTCGCCCGCCTCGGCACCGTCCGGCTCGGCACCGCCGGTCCGCAGTGGCAACTCCGCCCAGGTCACGGTGCCGATGATGGCGAGCAGTGACAGGATCGACACGGCCAGGAACACCCGGTCCATCGACTCGGCGAACCCGTCCTTGATGGGGCGCGCCAGGTCGGCGGGCATCCGTTCGAGGACGGCGGTGTCCTTCATGACGCTCGACGCGCCCGCGGCGTGGCCTGCGCCCTCCTGCGAGGCGGCGATCAGGCCCTTGCCGAAGGCCGCGACCTCGGGATCGTTGCTCTGTGCGGCCTGCGCGACGGCGACCCGGAACTGCGGGTCGTGCGAGGCGGCCTTCATGTGGTCGGCGATGTTCGGCCCCATCGTGGAGAACAGCATGGAGAAGAACACGGCGACGCCCAGGGTGCCGCCGATCTGCCGGAAGAAGGTCGCGGTGCCGGTCGCCATGCCCATGTCGCGCAGCGGCAGCACGTTCTGCATGGCCAGCATCAGCGGCTGCATCAGGTTGCCGAGGCCGAAGCCCAGGAACCCGGCGATCAGCATCACGAGCCACATCGGGGTGTCGGTGCCGATGTAGTGCAGCACGAACGCCGCGACCGTGAGGATCACCGAGCCGATGATCGGATAGATCTTGTAGCGGCCGGTCCGGGAGATCAGCTGGCCGGACACGATCGAGCCGATCATCAGGCCGAGCACCATCGGCAGCATCTGCAGGCCGGCGACCATCGGACTCGACCCGCGCAGCACCTGGAAGTACTGGGGCAGCATCGAGATGCCGCCGAACATCACGGCGCCGACCACCACCGAGACCAGGATGCCCTGCGTGAACACCCGGTTCTTGAAGATCCGGAGCGGGATGATGGCCTCGTCGCCCATGGCGCGTTCGATCAGGATGAAGGCCACCAGGCCCACCGCGCCGATCACGTAACACGCCCACGACCGGCCCGACAGCCAGCCCCAGTCGCGGCCCTGTTCGGCGACGATCAGCAGCGGCGCGACGGTCACCGCGACGGCGACGGCACCCCAGTAGTCGGTGCGGTGGCCGGTCACCTTGTTCTGGTCGTAGTTGAGGACCTTGTAGACCAGCGCCAGCGCGATGATGCCGATCGGCACGTTGACCAGGAACACCCAGCGCCAGCCGGAGACCCCGAGGATCGAATCGGCACCGGCGAACAGGCCGCCGAGCACCGGGCCGAGCACGCTCGACGTGCCGAACACGGCCAGGAAGTAGCCCTGGTACTTGGCGCGTTCACGCGGCGGCACGATGTCGCCGATGGTCGTCAGGGCCAGCGTGAACAGACCGCCGGCACCGATGCCCTGGAACGCGCGATAGGCGGCCAGCTGATACATCGACGTCGCCGACGCGCACAACGCCGAGCCGATGATGAAGATGGTGATGGCCGCCAGGAAGAACGGCTTGCGGCCGTGCAGGTCGGACATCTTGCCGTACAGCGGGGTGACGATGGTCGACGTCACCAGGTAGGCGGTGGTGACCCAGGCCTGCAGGTCGTACCCGTGCAGGTCGTCGGCGATGGTCCGGATGGCCGTCGACACGATCGTCTGGTCGAGCGCGGCGAGGAACATGCCGGCCATCAGGCCGGCGAGGATGGCGAGGATCTGGCGGTGGGTCATCCCCTGCGAGGGGAAATACTCCGCGTCCGCGGTGTCGGTCATGGGGCGCCTTCTGTCGGGGTGGTTGGGCTGATCTCGGCTTCGACCGCGTTCACGAATCGGTCGAGCAGAGTTACGAATCTTTCGAGTTCACCGGGTGCCCACTCGCCGACCAGCGACGCCCCCATCGCGCGCCGGTACTCGACCATCCGGCCGAGGGTGGCCCAGCCCGCCTCGGTCAGCACCAGGCGGTGCGCGCGCCCGTCGATCGGGTCGGCCTCACGCCGGACCAGACCCTCGCCGACGAGATGCGCCACATGGCGGCTCACCGTCGACGGGTCGGACGAGAGGGCCTGTGCCAGCTCACCCGAGCGCAGCGGTCCGTGCTTGAGCATGATGAGCGCGCGATAGGCGGCCGGTTCGGTGGTGCCTCCGGTCGCCTGACTGGCTCTGGTCAGCGCGCGATCGCGCAGCCGGTGATACTTGGCGAGCGCCGCGAAGAGGCGGTCGACGAGTTCGTCGTCGGAGACGGACACCGAAACCCCTTCCTCACGAAACACTTGCGGCCTGCAACTGATTGCAGACCGCAAGTGTGCGCCCGGATCCGGGTGCCGTGCAACTACGGCAATCGGCCCGAAACGGAAGGTTCGCCGATTGGGCCGTGTTGCGAAAGTCCTCTGCGAGGCATTCGGCGAGTCCGATGGGCGGACGACAACGCAGCCGGCCGTTCATCGGGCCGACAAGGCCCGCAAAGGGATTTTCGCAATACGGCCTACGCGCCGGTCAGCTGCGCGAGCGCGGCGAGGAGCCGGTCGACGTCGTCGGACCCGGTGCCCAGCCCGAAGCTGACCCGGACCGCGCCGTCGCCGTGCCCGAGTCGGGTCAGCAGCGGGTGCGCGCAGAACTTCCCGTCGCGCACACCGATGCCGTGGTGGTCGCTGAGGTACTCGGCCACCTCGCGCGCCGCGCGGCCCGCGACGGCGAATCCGGCGATGCCGACCCGGTCCGCGACGACTCCGTTCGGAACGTCGTCCGGGGCCTCGAAGATCCGCAGCGGCGTGATGCCGGGCAGCGCGGCGAGCCCCGCGTCGAGGCGGGACAGCAGGTCGTGCTCGTGGTAGCCGATCAGCTCGAAACCGAGCCCGGTGATCGCCTCCGCGGCGGCCGCGATGGCGACGGCGCCGAGGACGTTCGGGCTGCCCGCCTCGTGACGCGCCGCTCCGGTGTGCCACGTGGTCTCGGTCAGCTCGACGTGCGCGGTGGCACCGCCACCGGCCAGATACGGCTCGGCGGCGTCGAGCCAGTCGGGCCGACCGATCAGCACTCCGGCACCGAACGGCGCGTACACCTTGTGCCCGGAGAACACCAGGTAGTCGACGCCCGAACTGGCCAGCGAGATCGGCCGGTGGGCCACCAGCTGCGCGCCGTCGATCAGGATGCGGGCACCGTGCCGGTGCGCCAGCGCGGTGAGCCGGCGGATCGGCAGCACCTCGCCGGTCACGTTCGACGCCGCGGTGACCGCGAGCAGCGCGGCCGGCGCGCTCGCGAGTTCGGCCTCGAGGGCGTCCAGGGTGGCGTCGAGCGTGGGCCGGGCGACCACCGTGCGGGCGCGCCCGGTCCGCTGCCACGGCAGCAGGTTGGCGTGGTGCTCGATATCGAGGACCACCACCTCGCCGTCCGCCGGGAGCGCGTGGGCGGCCAGGTTGATGGCGTCGGTGGTGTTGCGGGTGAACACGACGGTGTCATCGGCGCGGCCTCCGACGAACCGGCGGACCGTCTCCCGGGCCTGCTCGTAGCGCGCGGTGGTGACCTGCGACAGATGTCCCGCCCCGCGGTGCACGCTCGCGTACTGCCCGAGCGCCTTCGTGACCGCCGCGGCCACGGAGGCCAGAGCGGGCGCGCTGGCGGCGTAGTCGAAGTTGGCGTACCGCACCTCCGCACCGGAGACCGTGGGCACGGTCTCCTCGGCGCCGACCACCTCGGCCAGCGGGGTGACGGCCAATGCGGCGGCCAGTGCATCGTCGGTGCACACGGGGGTTTCCAGGACAGCGGTCATGACGGTGTCTCCTCAGCGAATCCGCGCTTGCCGCGACCGGTCGGCCGGCGGCCGGGTCGTCACCGGGAGCACCCCACTCGCGAGCGGAGGGTTGCCGATCAGCCAGCCCGGGCTTGTCGCTGATACTCGTGACCCGCCGATCACTGTGCCGGTTCACCGGCCACGGCGCGAGGGTTAGATTCACGGCGGATTTAACCGCCTCGTCGTGCCCGATCCGGCCGGTCGGATACCGTACGACCATGACGAACCCGCCCCCACCGGGACAGTTCCCGCCGCCGTCCGGCCAGGATCCGCAGGGCCAGTACCCGCCGCCGCCCCAGCCGGGTCAGGTTCCGCCCGGCCAGTTCCCGCCGCCGGGACAGGTCCCGCCCGCGGGGCAGTTCCCGCCGGGCGCGGTGCCGCCGCCCGGATACGGCGCCCCACAGCCGGCCGGACGTTCGGGCATGTCCACCGGCCTGATCGCCGGGATCGTCGGCGCCGTGGTCGTGATCGCGGTGCTGATCGGCGTCCTGCTCTGGCAGCCGTGGAAGTCCGGCGACGCGGGCAAGACGCAGAGCTTCACGCTCGATGGCGGCGTGAAGGTGAAGGTCGACGTCCCCGGCGGATGGAAGGCCCTGACCATCACCGATGACTCGAGCCTCATCCTGGCGATCCTGCCGTCCGATGAGACCCGCACCGACAACGACTCGCTGGATCAGGCGACCCGCGAGCTGGAGACCGACCCGAACGCGAAGCCGGTGCACGCGGTGGCCGTCCACACCGAGGAGTGCCCGTCGAGCGTGAGCGACCTGGCGGCCGGCACCTGGCGGACCAAGCCGGTCAGCACCGACACCGAGGACAACGCCGCCACCGCGAGCTTCCCGGCCATCCTGCGCGTCGATTCGACGTACTGCCTGGAACTGGTCGGCATCGACGTCGAGCACGGCACCGCGGTGAAGTCGACCACCGGCGTCGACCTCGCCAAGAAGCTGGTCGACAAGAAGCAGATCACCGCCTCCCGGTGACCGGCACGACGAGCTTCGTGCTGTCGCGGCCGTCCGGGACCGTCCGCGGTACCGGCGTCGCCGCCCGGTTCGGTTCGGTGGCAGCGGCACGTTCGGAGCTGGGCGGGGACGCCGCGGTGATCGCGGGACTCCTCGCGTTCGACACCGCGGCCCCGGCCGCGCTGCTCGCCCCGGAGCGGTGGTCGTTCCGGCCGGAGCCGCTGGCCGCCCGGCCCCCGGCCGCCGTCGTTCCCGCGGACTCGTCGCTCACCCCGCCCGGGGTGCACCGCGAGCGGGTCGAGGCGGCGCTGCGGATCATCGGGGCCGGCGGTGCGGAGAAGATCGTGCTGGCCAGAGAGGCCACCCTGCGGTTCGCCGCACCGGTCGATCCGGACGCCCTTACCGCGGCGTTCGCCGACGGCGCCGGGCAGTCGGCGGTCTTCGCCGCGCAGACCGGCGGCGGCGGCTGGCTGATCGGCGCCAGCCCCGAGTTGCTGGTCCGCCGGTCCGGCCGCGTCGTCACCTGCCACCCGCTCGCCGGGTCGGCCGCCCGGCAGCGCGACCCGGATCTCGACGCGGCGGCCGCCGCCTCGCTCGCGGCGTCGGACAAGGATCTGCGCGAGCACGCCTTCGTGGTCGACGACATCGCCGCACGACTCGCTCCACTGTGCGAGGACCTCGACGTCCCGGCCGTCCCGGTGCTGTCCAGCACTCCCGAGATGTGGCATCTGGCGACGCCGATCCGCGGGATTCTGCGCGACGATCCGCCGCGCCGCGACACCGCGACCGCCCTCGACCTCGCCGCCCTGCTCTCCCCCACCCCCGCCGTCTGCGGCACCCCGCGCGCGGCTGCCGCCGCCGCGATCGCCGAGATCGAGGGCCCGCGCGAGTTCTACGGTGGCGCCGTCGGCTGGTGCGACGCCCGCGGTGACGGCGAGTGGCTCGTCTCGATCCGCTGCGTGCAGATCGACCCCGGCCACCGGGTGGCCCGCACCTGGGCGGGCGGCGGCATCGTCGCCGGATCCGACCCGGCCGCCGAGGTCGCCGAGACCGACGCGAAGTTCCGCACCGCCTTCCGCGCCCTCGGCATCGATCCCCGCTGATCGAACGAACCGCCCCGAGCAGCGAGCAGTCTCCACAGCCGCGTTTCCGCGGCACCGAACGGGTAACCACCCCACCATCCACCTCGATCTCAGTGCAGCTCGGCCCGTCGTGTGGCCAGGCTCTCCGCGAGGAGCCTCATCGACTCGTCGACCTCGTAATTCAACTGGTGCCAGGTGTAACTCAGCACGATCCAGCCCGCCTGAACCACGTCGTTTCGCTTCCGGTGGTCGCGCTCGAAGTGCCGCTGCTGCTGGTGGTAGGCCCAGCCGTCGATCTCGACGGCGATTCTCTCCGCCGGCCAGGCGAAGTCGACAGGCCATTTCCCGACCCGGTACTGCGGCTGCCAGCCGGTGATCTCCTCCGCGCGCAGCAGGTCGACGAACAGGCGCTCCGCCGCCGACTCGGTGTCGCCCCCGGCCACCTCGACCAGCCGCCGAGCTTCGGCCATGCCGCGGATCCCGGCGTTGCGTTCCATCGCGGAGGCCAGCTCCGCGACCGTGACCGGATGTTGTTGCAGCGCTCGGTCGATCAGCCGGGCACCGTCCTTCACGACCGAGGCGGCGGACAGCACGGTCATCGGCAGGCTCGTCACCCTCAGCCCGCGGACCGTCTCGACGTCCGTTTCGTGATAGGTCCGGCGAATCGCCTCGACCGCACCGCCGGACCAGCGGTCCGGCCGGGAGGCGTACCCGACCGCGATCGTCAGCGGGTCGGCGAGCTCCGTTTCCAGCCCGCGCCACCAGGCGGCGGTCGTCCGGTCAACGACGCCGCGCAGGGCCGCGACCGCGGCGCGCACCATCGCCGCCTCGGTATAGGCGTGCGAGCACGACCGGAAGACGCCCCGGGCGAGCGACTTCCAGCTTCCCGAGCGGACGCGATACCTGATCTGCTCGCGCGTCAGCCCGCACGCCAGTGCACGCTCGACGGTGATGACGCCATCGTGATCGGCCAGTTCCAGTGCGAGTCGCCCCGTATCCCCCATGTCCATTTAGACGCAGGGGCGCCCGATCCGGTTCCACCGGTCCGCAGACCGTCGCGGATGCGGTCACTATTCCCGCTTCCGCGACGATCTGCGATCAGCCCAGGGCCTGGTCCAGATCGCGGATCAGGTCGTCGGCGTTCTCCAGGCCGACGGAGAGGCGGACCATGCCGTCGGTGAGGCCGATCGCGGCCCGGCCGTCCGGTCCCATCGCGCGGTGGGTGGTGGTCGCGGGGTGCGTGATCAGGCTCTTCGCGTCACCGAGATTGTTGGAGATGTCGATGATCCGGAGTCCGTTGAGCACCTCGAAGGCCCGCTCCTTGCCGGTCTTCCCCTCGACGGAGTTCGGGGAGCGGCCGGCCGAGCTCGGGGAGCGGCCGTCGGCGGCCAGCTCGAAGGTGATCACGGTGCCACCGCCGGCCATCTGCGCCCGCGCCAGCTCGTACTGCGGGTGCGACGGCAGGAACGGATAGATCGTCCGTGCCACCCGCGGATCGGCATCGAGGAACTCGGCGATCTTCAGCGCGCTCGCCACCGACTGGTCCAGGCGCAGCTTCATCGTCTCCAGGCCCTTGAGCATCACCCACGCGTTGAACGGGCTGAGCGCGGGACCGGTGTGCCGCATCAGCTCGCGGACCGGGCCGGAGATGTATTCCTGCGTGCCCATGATCGCTCCGCCCATCACGCGGCCTTGCCCGTCGATGTGCTTGGTGCCCGAGTACACGATCACGTCGGCCCCGAGGTCGAGGCCGCGCTGCAGCAGCGGCGTGGCGAACACGTTGTCGAGCACCACCTGGGCACCGGCGGCGTGCGCCAGTTCGGCGACCTTCCGCACGTCGACCAGCGTCTGCATCGGGTTGGACGGCGTCTCGAAGAACACCGCGGTGGCCGGCGTCGACAGCGCCTCCTCCCACTGCGCCAGGTCCTCACCGTCGACGAAGACGACGTCGACGCCCCACGACGGCAGGATCTCGTTGCAGATCACGAAGCACGACCCGAACAGGCTGCGGGCGGCGACCAGCCGGTCGCCCTTCTTCAGCAGCGCGCCGAGAGCGACGAAGACGGCGGCCATGCCGCTCGCGGTCGCGAACGCCGCCTCGGTTCCCTCGATCTGCCGCAGCCGCTCGGTGAACATCTCGACCGTCGGATTGCCGTAGCGGGTGTAGACGAAGCGTTTGTCCTCGCCGGTGAACGCCCGCTCGGCTGCTTCGGCCGAGTCGAAGACGTAGCCGCTGTTGAGGTACAGCGCCTCGGAGGTCTCGAAGAATCCGGACCTCATCAGGCCGCCGCGAACCGCGATGGTCTCCGGCGACACCCATTCGGGCAGGTCACGGCTCATCGATGCACTCCTTCTACTGTTGCCTCCAGGGCAGGCCCTCGGCGCGCCAGCCGGCCGCCCCGCGGTGGCCCTGCGCGTCGAGCCCGCCCTCGAATCCGTCAAGAATGTTGTACGCCTTCTCGATCCCGGCCGCCGTGGCGGCCTCCGCGGCGCCGATCGAGCGATGCCCGGACCGGCACAGGAAGAGCACCTCGGCGTCGTCGTCGACGCCGGCCTCCCGCAGTGCCTCGACGAACCGAGGATTCGGCGCCATCGACGGGAAACTCACCCACTCGATGAGGACGGCCTGCTTGCCGAGCGCGGAGACGTCGGGCACGCCCACGAAGGCCCATTCGGCGGCGGTGCGGCAGTCCACCAGGACCGCCTCGGGGTGCTGTTCCAGGGCGGCCCAGGCCTCCTGCGGGGTCATGTCACCGGCGTAGCTCACAGCGTGCACACCTTCCAGGCGTTGTTCTCGCGGACGACGGTCAGCGGCGTCGTCTGCTTGTCGTTCGGGGTGTCCTCGCGGTTCCAGTGCACGGTCACCTTCGCGGTGTCACCGGTCACCGCGACGTCCATGGTCGGGATCTGCAACCGGCCCTGCGCGTCGCGAGCCTTGCGGTTCTCGTCCGCGAACTGCTGCTCGGTCGGGAACTCCGGCGAGTTCACCTTGGCCGCGCAATAGGAGTCGCGGAACTGCTGATAGTTCAGCGAGTTGCGGGCGGTGTACGCGTCGTTGACCACGTGCTGCACCTGGGTCGAGTCGTTCAGGCGCCGGTCGGGCGGGCTGCACGCCCAGACGCCCGCCACCACGCCCACCAGGATCAGGACGAAGATCGCCGCGGCCAGGATCGGCCAGGCGCTGCGGTCGGGGTCGTCACTGCCGAACTCCTCGGCGAGGGCCTCCGGATAGTCGTCCGACGGACGCTGGTCACTCATAGTCGGCGATTCTATCGGCCGGGCGGAAGCCCTGGTCGGCCGCGGCCGTGTGGGCGTCGTGGCAGATCGGGGCGGCTACGTCAAGGGTTTCGGGCAGAAGCGGCCGGGTGAGGGGAGCCTCACTGTTCGAATTTTGGCGGCGGCTCACCAGCGCATACCGTGGCAGGAGAACAGATTTGTCCAGCTGAGGAAGCGACTGCGAAATGAGTGAGAACAGCCGCCCGCTGCGCGTAGCGATCGTCGGTGCCGGTCCCGCCGGAATCTACTGCGCCGACGCCCTGATGAAGTCGGAGACCGCCGCGGAGCGCGGGGTCAGTATCGACCTGTACGAGCGCATGCCGGCCCCGTTCGGCCTGATCCGCTACGGCGTCGCCCCCGATCATCCGCGGATCAAGGGCATCATCACCGCCCTGCACAAGGTGCTCGACAAGCCGCAGGTCCGCCTGCTCGGCAACATCGACTACGGCACCGACATCACCCTCGCGGATCTGAAGAAGCACTACGACGCCGTGGTCTTCTCCACCGGCGCCACCGACGACCGCGTCCTGGAGATCCCCGGCGTCGACCTGGACGGCAGCTACGGCGCCGCCGAGTTCGTCGCCTGGTACGACGGCCACCCGGACTTCCCGCGCGAATGGCCGCTGGAGGCCGAGAAGGTCGCCGTGATCGGCGTCGGCAACGTCGCGCTCGACGTGGCCCGCGTGCTCGCCAAGACCGGCGACGAGCTGCTGCCGACCGAGATCCCGGACAACGTCTACCAGGGCCTCAAGGCGAACAAGGCCGTCGAGGTGCACGTCTTCGGACGACGCGGCCCGGCGCAGGCCAAGTTCACCCCCCTGGAGCTCAAGGAACTCGACCACTCGCCGAACATCGAGGTGGTGGTGAACCCCGAGGACATCGAGTACGACGAGGGTTCCGCCGTCGCCCGCCGCACCTCCAAGATCACCGACCAGGTCGCGACGATCATCGAGAACTACGCGATCCACGAGCCCAAGACCGGCGCGATCCACAAGCTCTTCCTGCACTTCTTCGAGAGCCCGGTGGAGATCCTCGGCGAGGACGGGAAGGTCGTGGGCCTGCGCACCGAGCGCACCGAACTCGACGGCACCGGCAACGTCAAGGGCACCGGCCGCACCACCGACTGGGACCTCGGCGCCGTGTACCGCGCCGTCGGCTACCTCTCGGACAACCTGCCGGAGATCCCGTTCGACAGCCAGGCCGGCGTGATCCCGAACGAGGCGGGACGCGTGTTCGACGACGGCCGGCACCTCACCGGCCTGTACACCACCGGCTGGATCAAGCGCGGTCCGGTCGGCCTGATCGGCCACACCAAGGGCGACGCCAACGAGACCGTCGAGTGCCTGGTCGAGGACATGGTGGCGGGCGCGCTCAACGCGCCGGAGGACGCCAGCGAAGAGGGCGTGATCGCGCTCCTCGAGTCGCGCAAGATCCCGTACACCACCTGGGACGGCTGGTACCGCCTGGACGAGTACGAGCGCGGCCTCGGTGCCGCCGAGGGCCGCGAGCGCAAGAAGGTGGTGGAGCGTCACGAGATGCTCGCCGCCTCCGAGCCCGACAAGATCTAGTCGACGACGCCGAAGGACCCCGCCGCACCCGCGGCGGGGTCCTTCCGCATCCTGTCCCGACCGCACTCTGCCCCCGCCCCGGCCCGCCCCCCGCGCTCCCCTTCCCCGGCCCGCCCCGCCCCCGCGCTCCCCTTCCCCGGGGCGGCAGCGCCCGCGACAGTCCCCACGAACGCGACGCCCGCGAGTGCCGCTTCCGTGGCCGACTGCCGCGCACATGTCGCCGGCTGTCGCGGATAGCGGGGCGGCGGTGTGGAGATGCGGCGGGGTAGAGATGCGTCAGGGGCGACGACCCCCCGGTCGCCGCCCCTGCCGTGTGTTCAGCTCAACTGACTCGCGGGCGAGATCAGTTGGCCGGGGTCGTCGGAGCCGGAGCGTTCGGCGGCGCCTGCTGCTGGCGGACATTCATCCAGAAACCGAAGTTGTCCTGGATCTGGAACGCCTCGTTCTCCGCACCGATGGTGTAGCCGGAGATGGACGACGGCCAGCAGCCCGCCCACTTGGTGTTCACCGAGATGTAGGTCTGACCGGGGAGGAGCTGACCCGCCCGGGTGTCCTTCGCGATCACCTTGCCGAAGGAATCCTTCTGGCCCTTCTTCTTGGCGGGCACGGTCTTGGTCGCGCCACCGATCTCGGTGATGGTGACGTTGTTCATCGTCGAGCCGCCGGTGTTCTTCACACCCATCCAGCGCTTCATCTGCCAGAGCGGGTTGGGCTTCCAGTTCGGTCCCCATGCCTGGAAGGTGCAGTCGACACCGCCGAGCATGGTGAGGTTGCCCGGGGTAGCGGCCTGCGCGGGCGCGGTCGCGAAGAGCGAGCCGGCACCGATGGCGCCCGCCGCGGTGACCGCCACAGCGGCTCGTTTCAGGGTCTTCTTCATGATCAAACCTTTCGTCGTTGTTCTACCGTTGCGGAGCCGACGGCCCCGGAATCGTCGCTACCGGCCGGCCTGCGCGGCGAGCATGCCGGGTGCCATGCCCCAGTCGAAGTCGATGTTCATGTTCGACCCGCTGAACACTTCCTGGATATCGTCGCCGATCGCGTAGCCGAGGATCGCGTACGGCGAACCGCAGCCCTCGGTGGTCTGCGCGGCGATCACGGTCTGGCCCTTCTTCAGGGTGCCCGCCGAGGTGACCGCCTCCGTGGACGCGAACACCAGGCCGCCCGCGCCTTCCGGCTTACCGGCGTCGAGCTTGGGGACCGTCGCCTCCGGGCCGGCGACCGAGCCGACGCGAACTCCGGTTGCCGTATCCGGACCGTGGTTGGTCACGGCGACCAGACGCTGGGTATAGGTCTTGCCGTTCAGTTCCTGGCACTTCACGGTGGCGTTCACGCCGAGGTCTCCGGCGGCGTGGGCCTGGCCTGCGGCCAGTAGCGAACCGGCGCCGACGGCAGCGGCGGCCACCGTGACCAGCACCGACCGTGTGATGTTCTTCTTCATTGTCCCCTCCTGATGGGCTGCGGGCAGTCGTGTCCGCCGCGCGGAAACCGCGCGACGACACCCAGCTATCGGGCATACCGGGCGTCCACCAGAGTGACCGCCCTCTTCACCGTTTGTCGCCGGACCAACAGGAAACGTTACGAATCTGTTCAGTTTTCTCACATCGGCGACGCCACGCCGGGCGCGCGCCTGCTCCGTTCAGCGCGACGGCGGAGGCGGAGGCGGGGGTCCCGGCGGACGCGGACCGCGCGGTCCGGCGGGGCCGCGCGGGGGCATGCCGGGCGGTGGCACCTGCGGCGGACGAGACGCCCGCGGCGGCGGCATCGGCGGGCGGGGTGCGCCTGCGGGACCCCCGCCCGGACCGGGCTGCGGGGGCGGCCCGGGCACGACACCCGGCGCGCGACGGGGCGGCGGCCCCGCCGGCGGCGGGCCGCCCGCGGGCGGTTGCGCGCGGTACTGATCGGTCTCGGCGGCGGCACCGTCCGGGGCGGCTTGCGGCGCACCCGATGCGGGGCGGCCCGGTCCGTCCGGGGTGTGGTCTCGAGGGAGATGCTGATCGGCGGCACCTTCGACCATCGTGGAAGCACCCGCACCCGGCCCGGAGACGCCCTCGGCCGGCCCGGAGGCACCCGGCACGACCGGCTCCGGGATCGGATCGTCCGCGCCGAGCGGCACTACGAGCCCGGCGGCGCGGGTGGCGCGGCGGCGCGCCTCGTCGGTGGTCGGCGCGGTCGCGACGGCGACGCCCATCCGGCGTTTGGCGAAGCTCTCCGGTTTGCCGAACAACCGCAGGTCGACCGCCGGATCGGCGAGCGCCTCGGCCACCCCGGCGAAGCGGATCGCGGGTTCGTCGAGCCCGCCGTAGATCACCGCGGAGGCGCCGGGTGAGCGCATCTCGGTGGTCACCGGCAGGCCGAGCACGGCGCGGGCGTGCAACTCGAACTCGCTGAGTCGCTGGGTCGCGAGGGTGACGAGCCCGGTGTCGTGCGGGCGCGGGCTGACCTCGGAGAAGAACACCTCGTCGCCCTTGACGAACAATTCGACGCCGAACACGCCGCGCCCGCTGAACCGGATGTCGGCGGCGGCCATCGCGGTCACGACCCGCGCGGCGATCGACCGCGCCGCCCCGGAGGCGATCTCGCTCATCGGCTGCGGCTGCCAGCTCTCCACGTAGTCGCCGCCGGACTGACGGTGCCCGATCGGCTCGCAGAAGTACGTGGCCAGCTCGCCGGTGGCCGGGTCGATCGCGCGCACCGTCAGCAGCGTGATCTCGTAGTCGAAGTCGATGAACCGTTCGACGATCACCCGCGTGGAGCTGACCCGGCCGCCGGTCATCGCGGTCTCCCACGACGCCGCGACATCGGCCTCGCCGCGCATCACCGACTGCCCCTTGCCCGAGGACGACATCACCGGTTTCACCACGCACGGATAGCCCACCCGGAAGGCCGCGTTCCGCAGCTCCTCCTCCGACTCGGCGAACAGGTACGACGACGTCGGCAGACCCAGCTCCTCGTCGGCCAGGCGGCGGATCCCCTCGCGGTCCAGGGTCAGCGTGACCCCCTTCGCGCTCGGAATCACCTCGGCCAGACCCTCGTTCTCCACGTCGACCAGGGCGGCGGTCGCGATCGCCTCGATCTCCGGAAGCACGTACTGCGGGCGGTGCTTCTCGATCACCGCCCGCACCGCGGCCGGATCGGTCATGTCGATCACCTCGGCGGCGTGCGCCACCTGATGGGCGGGGGCGTCGGCGTACCGGTCCACCGCGATCACCTCGACGCCGAGGCGTTGCAGCGCGATCACGACTTCCTTGCCCAGTTCACCGGAACCGAGCAGCATCACCTTCACCGCGTTCGGCGACAGCGGGGTACCGAAGGCCCGCACGGGGCCGCCCGGTGCGGCGGCGGGCTCGTCGGGGGCGTCAGGAGTGGGGTTCGACGTCATGCCCGCAGTCTACGGTGACTCTCCGGCCTCTCCGCCGGAAGCGATGTTCGGGATCAGCCGCGGAACGAACAGATCCGTCGGCTCGCTGCGGCCCCGCAGCACGACGGCGTCGGTCATCTTCCAGCGTGTCCGCTCGCCCCGTTCGGCGGCCTCGACGACGCGGCGGCTGGCCCACGGCACCCGCGGATCCCGCTTGGCCAGCTCGGAGATGCGGGCGCTCTCGTTCACCGGATCGCCGATCACCGTGTACTCGAAGCGCTGGATGGCCCCGACGTTGCCGGCGACCACCGGGCCGAAGCTGACACCGATCCCGGCCCGCAGGTCCGGTACCTCCACGCGCAGCCGCTCGGCGATCTCGCGGGCGGCCCGCAGCGCGCTGCCGGCCGGGTCGGCGATCGCCTGCGGCGCACCGAAGATGGAGAGCACCGCGTCGCCCTCGAACTTGTTGACCAGCCCGTCGGCGCGTTCGGTCGCTTCGACGATCACCGCGAAGAACTGGTTCAGCAGGTCGACCACCTCGGTGGGCGACCGTTTGGTGGCCAGTTCCGTCGAGCCGATCACGTCGACGAAGACCACCGCGACCGTACGCTCGGCGCCGCCCAGCTCGGGATCGCCGAGCATGGCCGCATCGGCGACGTCACGCCCGACGTGCCTGCTGAACAGGTCGCGCATCCGTTCTTGTTCGCGGAGTCCGGCGACCATGTTGTTGAAGCCGAGCTGGAGTTCACCGAGTTCGGAGGCGTCGTACACCACCAGGTCGGTGCCCGGGGAGACGTCGCCCTCGCGCACTCGCGCCATACCGCGGCGCACGCTCTGAATCGGTCCGGTGACGCTCCACGCGTACAGGATCAGGGACAGCAGACCGACCCCCATCGCGACGGCGACGAGCACGGTCACCGACACGAACATGTTCATCTTCGAGGTATCGGGCGAGAAGGTCCCGAACAGCACCACCAGGAAGATGCCGAGCACCGGGACACCGGTGCCCACCAGCCACGACGACACCGCCCGCGACCGCACCGACGAGCCGCGCCAGCCGAGCCCGGCCTGCAGGATCTTCGCCGACACCGGCCGCAGCATGATGTCGGCCAGCAGGTTGGAGATGGCGACCACCACCAGGGCGCTCATCACCACGATGAGCACGACCTTGGTGATCAGTCCGGTATCGACCAGGCCGTAGAGGACACCGAGCAGCACGGCCGCGCCCACCCACAGGATGAACTGCAGCAGCACCAGCATGCGCCGCGCCCGCAGCGTCCGCTTCACATCGGCCGGGGTGGGGATCTGTTCCCGGATCGACCAGCGCAGGCCGCGCACCATCGTCGCGGTGCCGACCGTGATGCCGACGATCAGCGCCACCCCCGCGTACACGGGAATGGCGATGAAGTTGATCAGCATCAGGTCCCGGCGCAGGAACGACGGTTCCGGGATGCCGACCGCGCCGAGTGCCACCGCGACCACGATCCCGACCAGGTTGGCGAAGACGATCGCCGAGGTCAGCAGGAACTGGATGCGGACCCGCAGCTTGCGGCCGCCCTCATCGGCCGGCCCGAGCAGAATGGACCCGTAGTCCCGGCTCAGCCGCGGTGACAAGGTGGCTCAGACGATTTCGCGGCGCACGATGGTCTGTTCGCGGCCGGGCCCGACACCGATGCACGAGATGAACGCACCCGACAGCTCTTCCAGCCGCAGCACGTAGTTCTGCGCGTTCTGCGGCAGCTCGTCGAAGGTCCGGCAGCCGGAGATGTCCTCCCACCAGCCGGGCATGGTCTCGTAGACCGGGGTGGCGTGGTGGAATCCGGTCTGCGTCATCGGCATGTCGTCGTAGCGCACGCCGTCGACCTCGTAGGCGACGCAGATCGGCACCTCATCGATGCCCGACAGCACGTCGAGCTTGGTGAGGAAGTAGTCGGTGATGCCGTTCACGCGGGTGGCGTAGCGGGCGATGACGGCGTCGAACCAGCCGCACCGGCGCGCTCGGCCGGTGGTGACGCCCACCTCGCCGCCGGTCTTGGCCAGGTACTCGCCCCACTCGTCGAACAGCTCCGTGGGGAACGGCCCGGCGCCGACGCGCGTGGTGTACGCCTTCAGGATGCCGAGCACCGTGGTGATCTTGTTCGGCCCGATGCCCGAGCCGACGGCCGCGCCGCCCGCGGTCGGGTTCGACGACGTCACGTACGGGTAGGTGCCGTGGTCGACGTCGAGCAGCGTGCCCTGGCTGCCCTCCAGGAGGACGGTCTCGCCGCGCTCGAGCGCCTGGTTCAGCAGCAGCCGGGTGTCGGCGATGCGGTGCTTGAAGCCCTCGGCCAGCTCGAGTGTCTCGTCGACCACCTGCTGCGAGTCCAGGCCCTTGCGGTTGTAGATCTTGGTGAGGATCTGATTCTTGATCTCCAGGGCCGCTTCGACCTTCTGGGTCAGGATCTTCTCGTCGAGCACATCGGCCACCCGGACGCCCACGCGGGCGATCTTGTCCTGGTAGCACGGGCCGATGCCGCGGCCGGTGGTGCCGATCTTGCTGTTGCCGAGGAAACGTTCGGTCACCTTGTCGATCGCCACGTGGTACGGCATCAACAGGTGCGCGTCCGCGGAGATCATCAGCCCGGCGGTGTCGACGTCGCGCTCTTCCAGACCACGGAGTTCGGTCAGCAGGACCGACGGATCGACGACGACGCCGTTGCCGATCACGTTGTTCACCCCCGGCGTCAGGATTCCCGACGGGATCAGATGGAGAGCGAAGGTCTCGCCGTTCGGCAGCACGACGGTGTGACCCGCGTTGTTGCCGCCCTGGTAGCGAACGACCCATTGGAGCTTGCCGCCCAGCAGATCCGTCGCCTTACCTTTGCCCTCGTCGCCCCACTGGGCGCCGATAAGCACAATCGCAGCCATGTCAGGTGCTCCTCCTATTCACCGCAACCCTACTGGGTGAACCGCACAGATACCCTATTCACGTGGCATCTCACGCGATCTCCCCACCGCCGCCCGGCGCCGAAGCCGCTGCTCTGTCCCGCGCCGTCGCCGCGGCGATCGCCGATCCGGGCGTCTCGCGGCTGATCGTCACGCCCCCGGCCGACAGCGCCGCGGCCGACCTGTTCCTCTCCCAGGTGGTCGGCGTCCTGATGCGCCACGAGCGGCTCGACGTCGAGGTGGCCTACGTCCCCGCCGCCGCCACCCGGGCCACCCGGGTGTACGGCCTGCCGCACGGCGGGGCCGCGGCGAAGCTCGCCGAATCCGGTGCTGCGCATAGCCTTCCGCTGATCCGCGACGATGCCGCCACCGTGCTGGTCGGCCGGGCACGGCACCTGGGCGCGGCCCCGGATCCGGGCTCCGGGCGGGTGAAGCTGCACGGCGAGACCTATGTCGATTCCGAGCGGCTCTTCGACGGTGATGTCCGCGGCGTGGTCATCGAGCCGCTGACCGAGGCGCCCGGGGTCCGGGCCCGGCTCGACCGACTGATCCCCGGCGGCTGGCTGACCGGGCGCGCCGTGCAGACCGGCGGCACCAACCTGGTCGTCGAACGTGAAGGGGAGCTGTCGCCGCGACCGGTGAAGCGGTCCACCTTCTACCGGCACCACATCGACTGGAAGCTGGTGCGCCCGTGAAAAGTTCACCCGCACTGGCGGCCGCCCGGGCGGTCCGGCCGGGCCCGATCTTCGCGCTGATGGTCGCGGCCGCGGTCGGCGGCGGCGTGCTGCTCTGGCGCAGCGGCAGCGTGAATTCCGGCGCGGCGATCGGCGGCATGTGGCTGCTGATCCTGGCCGGCTGGATGATCTCGCTATGCCTGCACGAGTTCGCGCACGCCTTCCTCGCGTTCGTCTACGGCGACCGGACGACGGAGCTCCGCGGCTACCTGACGCTCGACCCGCGCAAGTACACCCATCCCGGGCTGTCGATCGGCCTACCGCTGCTGATCATCGTGCTCGGCGGGATCGGTTTCCCGGGCGGCGCGGTGTACCTGAACACGTCGGGCATGACGAAGGGCCAGCGCACCCGGATCAGCCTGGCCGGACCGCTGACCAACCTGGTCTGCGGCGTGATCCTGCTGCTGGCGGTGGCGGCGGTGCCGATCACGACCGACAACCTCAATCTGCTGTCCGGGCTGGCCATGCTGGCCTTCCTGCAGATCACCGCGACCGTCCTGAATCTGATCCCGATGCCCGGGTTCGACGGCTACGGCGCCATCGAGCCCTATCTCTCGCCCGAGACCCGGCGCAGCGCGGCGCAGATCGCCCCGTGGGGATTCCTGATCATCTTCGCGCTGCTCTTCATCCCGGCGCTCAACCGGGCGTTCTTCGATCTCATCTACCGGATCATCGAGCTGTTCGGCGTGCCCGGCGGCCTGGTCGGTGAGGCCTGGCGGCTGTTCCTCTTCTGGCGCTAGGGCGACGCGAAACCCCTGCCGCGCACGGCAGGGGTTTCGGTGGCCGCGGGAGTCAGTCGGCGAGCAGTCCCTTGGCGATATGCGTCACCTGGATCTCGTTCGATCCGGCGTAGATCATCAGCGACTTCGCGTCCCGGGCCAGCTGCTCCACCCGGTACTCCGACATGTAGCCGTTGCCGCCGAACAGCTGCACGGCCTCCATGGCGACGTCGGTGGCCGCCTGGGTGGCGTACAGCTTCATCGCCGACGACTCCGCGAGCGTCGGAAGCTTGCCGGCCTGCAACGACTCGATCGCGCTGAACACCATGTTCTGCACGTTCAGCCGTGCGACCTCCATCTGCACCAGCTTCAGCTGGATCAGCTGGAACTGGCCGATGTTCTTGCCCCAGAGCGTGCGCTGCTTGGAGTACTCGACGCAGAGGGCGTGGCAGCGGTTGATGATGCCCAGCGACAGGATCGCGCAGCCGACCCGTTCGATCACGAAACTCTGCCGGGCACTGTCACGGCCGTCACCGCCCTTGTGCTCCTCGGTCTCGCCGAGCAGCCGGTCCGGGGTCAGCACGACGTCGTCGAAGAACAGCTCGCCGGTGGGCGATGAGTGCATGCCCATCTTGCGGAACCGCTTGCCCTGCGTCAGCCCCGCCATGCCGGAGTCCAGCACGAAGGTGAGGACCTTGCGGTCGCGCGGATCCACCGACTTGTCGCCCTCACCTGTCCTGAGCGAAGCCGAAGGGTCGAGCTTGGCGTAGACGACGATGACGTCGGCGTTCGGCCCGTTGGTGATGAAGGTCTTCTGGCCGTTGAGGACGTAGTTCTCCCCGTCGCGCCGAACGTAGGTCTTCATCCCACCGAACGCATCCGAGCCCGAGTCGGGCTCGGTGATCGCCCAGGCGGCGATCTTGTCCAGCGTGACCAGGTCGGGCAGCCACCGTTCCTGCTGCGCCAGGGTGCCGCGGCTCATGATGGTCGCCGCACCCAAGCCGAGGGAGACGCCGACCGAGGCGACGGTGCCGAGGGTGACCCCGGCCAGTTCGGCCAGGATGACCGCCCCCATGGACAGCTGGGCGCCCATCTCGCCGAGACCGCCGGACTTGCGGTCCTTGGTTTCGACGGGCTCGACCGGCGACGACTGCTCAGCCGACGACGACTCAGCGGCGGCCGCCTTCTCGGCCTTCTTGCGCTTGCGGGCGAGGTAACCGTTCAGGGCCTCGGCCGCCATGACGTTCAGCCCGAAGTCGTTCCACAGTTCGCGGGCGATCGGGTACGGCAGCATGTCGCCGTGCTCGAGGTCGTCGATGTGCGGCGTCACCTTGGCGTCGATGAAGTCCCGGACCGCATCCCGCATGATGAGGTCGGTGTCGGACCAGCCGATCATGGGAGCCTCGCGGCGATGTCCGTGATCTGCCACGGGCCCTCGGTCTCGATGGTCTTGACGTCGTGCCAGCCGGCGAGCTCGGAGATCGCCTCGCCCTGCACGGCGAACACCTTGCCGGTGATCGCGCAGTCGTCGGACGCCAGATAGGCGACCAGCGGCGAGATGTTCGCCGGACTGAACGCGTCGAAACCGCCCTCGTCGTCCACGGCGGCGGCCGCCATCATGGCGCCCATGCCGGGCGTCGCCAGGGTCAGCCGGGTCCGGGCGATCGGCGCGATCGCGTTGACCCGGACGCCGTAGCGCTCCAATTCCTCCGCGGCCACCTGGGTGAGCGCCGCGATGCCCGCCTTGGCGGCCCCGTAGTTCGACTGGCCCGCGTTGGGCAGCGTGGTGCCCGATGCGGACGAGGTGTTGACCACCGCCGCCCGCGGCTGGTCGCCCGCCTTGCTCCGGTCCTTCCAGTACGCCGCCGCGTGGCGGAGCACGTTGAAATGACCTTTGAGGTGCACGCCGACCACCGCATCCCACTCGGACTCGGAGAGTCCGGCCAGGAAGCCGTCGCGCAGGATGCCCGCGTTGTTGACGACGATGTCGAGTCCACCGAACTCATCGATCGCCTGCTGGACCAGCGCTTGCGCATCGTTCCAGTCGGCGACGTTGCCGCCGTTGATCACGGCGTCGCCGCCCGCGGCCCTGATCAGTTCCACGGTCTCCGCGGCGGGGGTCTGATCGACGCCCTCGCCGGCGTTGTCGCCGCCGAGATCGTTGACGACGACCTTGGCGCCCTCCTTGGCGAACAGCAGCGCGTGCTCGCGGCCGATGCCGCGGCCCGCGCCGGTGATGACAGCTACCTTGCCGTCCAGAACACCCATGTCGGTGTCACTCCTTCGTTGTTCTCTGTCGTAGTTGTGCTTGGCTTCGACTCGGGCTCGTTCCTCGCCCGGCTCAGCCGGCGGACCGGACGTTCCACCCGCTGTCGGCGGGTCGGACGTTCCACCCGATTCAGTCGGCGGGTCGGACGTTCCACCCGCTGTCGGCGGACCGGACGTTCCACCCGCTGTCGGCGGGTCAGACGTTCCACCCGGCTCAGTCGACGGGTCGGACGTTCCACCCGCCGGCTGAGCCGACAGGCCGAACCTTCCCCCGGCGCGGTCGGCGGACCGGACGTTTCACCCGATTCGGTCGGCGGGCCGGACGTCTCACCCGGCGGGAACACGAGCGGCTCCTCCGAGTCGGTCGGCCCGGCGGGCGGCAGCCGGGTCAGTCGGCGACGACGGCCAGCCCGTCGGTGAGCACCGTCTCGTCGCCGCGCACGGTCTCGAACGCGTACTCGGTGACACCGTCGCCGGCTGTCGTCTTCCAGATCCGGGTCTCCAGGTCGTCGCCCGGCAGGACCATCTTGGAGAAGCGCACCGCGAATCGGCGGAGACGCCGCACGTCCGATCCGGCGACCTGCGTGAGCACCGCCCACGACGCCATCGCCATGGTGCACAGACCGTGCGCGATGATCCCCGGCAGACCCGCGTCCCTGGCGACCTGCTCATCCAGGTGAATGGGCATCGGATCACCCGAGGCCGGCGCGTACCGGAAGGTCTGGTCGTCGTCGACGTGCGCGGTGACCG
Organism: Gordonia marina; assembly: GCF_052036135.1. Lineage (NCBI taxonomy): Bacteria > Bacillati > Actinomycetota > Actinomycetes > Mycobacteriales > Gordoniaceae > Gordonia > Gordonia marina. The sequence goes on along the minus strand of NZ_JBPSDN010000008.1, from coordinate 143,891 downwards.
TTGCCAGCAGCTCACCCGAGCGCACCGCTTCGGTCAGCTTGTGCGCCGGAACGGCCTCGCCGACGGCGTCGCCCGCGTCGACGTTCCGGAAGAACGCCAGCAGGTACTGCTCGTTGACCAGTTCCCCCTCCGCGTCCCGGCATTCGACGTGAATCGAGAGCCGCGCCCCGGTGTCGACGGTGTCGTAGCCGATGGCGCGGGCCCGGGTGGTCAGCACATCGCCGGGCACGATCGGCCGGTGGAACCAGAAGTCCTGCTCCCCGTGCACCACCTTGCCGAAGATCTCGATCGGGGCCACGTCGACCACCGGCGAGAGCATCGCGTCGAAGGCCGGCACGATCGCGAAGACCGGCGGCGCGACCTCGCCGCGCAGATGCGCGCCGATCGGATCGTTGGTGGCCGCCGCGTATTCGGCGATCCGCTCGGCGGTCACCGCGAACTCCTCCGGGTCGGCCCAGGTGTTCAGGCCACCGGCATCGAAGTCGTACGACGTCTTGGCCGGGGTCATGCCGCGGCGGCCAGCTCGTCGAGCTTGGTGAGGCTCTTGTCGATCTGCGAGGTGGCGTCCTTCTCCACGGCCTTGGCCAGCGCGCCCTTGATCAGGGTCCCGGAGAAGTCGCCCGAGATCTGCAGCTCGCTCCCCGCGCCGTCGGCCTTCAGCTCGAAGACGAACTGCACCTTGACCGCCGCCATGCCGGTGCCGCTGAGCACCAGCTTGGTGGGAGCCTCGACATCGTCGACCGTCCACTCGATCTTGTTGGCCATGCCGAGCATCATGATCTTCGCGGTGAGCTTGCTCCCGGCGGCGAGGGTGGCCGGCGGCTCCTCCATCCAGCGCTCGTGGATGGTGAACCAGTCGCCCCAGGTCTGCGGGTCGGAGATGACCTTCCAGACGGCGTCCGGGGAGGCCGACAGCTTCTCGGTGGCTTCGATGTGTCCCATGGTGATTCCTGCTTTCGTTCTCGAATGTCCGGCTCGGGTCGGTTCGGGTGAGCGCTCAGGACGGGCGCTGATAGGCGGTCACGACGGCGGCGCCGCCGAGACCGATGTTGTGCTGCAGAGCGGCGGTCACGCCGTCCACCTGGCGGGCATCGGCGGTACCGCGCAGCTGCCAGGTGAGTTCGCTGCACTGCGCGAGGCCGGTGGCGCCCAGCGGATGCCCCTTGGAGATCAGGCCGCCCGACGGATTGACCACCCAGCGCCCGCCGTAGGTGGTCTCGCCGTTGTCGAGGAGCTTGTGGGCCTCCCCCTCCGGGGCCAGGCCGAGGGCCTCGTAGAGCAGCAGTTCATTGGCCGAGAAGCAGTCGTGCAGTTCGATCACCTGGAAGTCCTCCGGGCCGAGCTGCGCCTGCTCGTAGACCGCCCGCGCGGCCGCGCGGTTCATGTGGTCGCCGATGATGCCCGCACAGGTCTCGTCGAAGGTGTTCGCGAAGTCGGTGACCATCGCCTGGCCGACGATCTCCACCGCCCGGTCGGCGAGGTCGTGCTCGTCCACGAAGCGCTCGGAGGCGAGGATCACCGCGCCCGAGCCGTCCGAGGTCGGTGAGCACTGCAGCTTGGTCAGCGGGTCGTAGATCATCCGCGAATCGAGGATCTCGTCGAGCGTGTACGCGTCCTGGAACTGCGCATACGGATTGTTCACCGAGTGCCGGTGGTTCTTCTCGCCGATCTTGGCGAAGTGCTCCGGGGTGGAGCCGTACTTGCGCATGTGCTCGCGGCCCGCGGCACCGAACATCCACGGCGCGGGCGGAAACAGCACCTCGCTGATCTCGGCGAGCGCGAGGATGTGCTTCTCCATCGGCTGCGCGCGGTCGTCGTAGGTCGCGCCCAGCGAGCCGGGCTGCATCTTCTCGAAGCCGAGCGCCATCGTGCAGTCGGCCAGTCCGCCGCGGATCGCCCGCGCGGCCAGGTACAGCGCGGTGGATCCGGTCGAGCAGTTGTTGTTGACGTTGGCCACCGGGATCCCGGTCATGCCGAGTTCGTACAGCGCCCGCTGCCCCGACGTCGACTCGCCGTAGACGTAGCCGACGTAGGCCTCCTGCACCTCGTCGTAGTCGATCCCCGCGTCCGCGAGCGCCTTGGTCCCGGACTCCCGCGCCATGTCCGGGTAGTCCCAATCACTGCCGTCGTCGTTCTTCCGCCGTCCGGGCTTCTCGAACTTCGTCATGCCCACTCCGACGACGAACACTCTGTTGCCAGCCATATGCCGCACCTCCTGCTCACATACAAACAGTCAAGACTGAATGTATCTAGGGCAGGCGGCGAATGTGATCCAACTCACGGAGCGGGTGTCAGTCGGCGGCGGCGCCGAGCCAGGTGAACATCGCCGGGTCGGCGCCGCGGCGCAGCACGTCGCAGGCGCGATCCCATCGGCGACGGGCCCGGAGCGAGTCCGCGTCGACGAAGGCGGCGATCTTGATGCCACGCAGGGCATCCATGGCGGTGTAGACGAAGTCGGGAAGTCGCCGGTCCACCTCGGCACCCGCAGGCAGCGCGCCGGCCAGGGCCGCGACCACCGACTGGTTCACTATGCGCTCGAAGGTGATCACCTCCGCGCCGAGTTCCGGGTCGCTCCGGCCGGCGACCCACAGCTCGACGGCCGCCGTGAACAGCGGGCCGTCGTGCAGATCCCAGAGCAGGTCGAACATCGCCGACAGCGGATCCGCGGCATCGGCGATCCGCCCCGCCTCCTCGATCGCTTCGGCGGACCGCCGCGCCGCCAGATGCCGGACGGCCGCGCTGACCAGCACCGGACGCGAGCCGAAGTGATGCAGCTGCGCGCCGCGGGTGACGCCCGCGCGCTCGGAGACCCGCGAGGTGGTGGTGCCCGCGTAACCGAATTCGACGAGACAGTCGAGGGTGGCATCCATCAGCTTGGCGCGCGTCGCCGCGCTGCGCTGCTCCTGGGTGCGGCGCTGCGACGCACCGCTACGGCCACCCTTCAACACGCCTGGATATTAGCAATGGCCCCGAATTCACATTCAGAGCTGACTTCAAGTGTCACCACGACAGCCGGTCGCAGCAGCCGGCACCGCCGTCGACCGGGTCCACCTGGACGGTGGCGTGAACCAGACCGTATTCGCCGAGCACCGCGCGAGTGTCGGCGAGGACGCGCGCGTAGTCGTCGTCGGTGCTGCCGACGTGCACCGTCGCGACGTCCATCCCGGTGGTCACCGACCAGACGTGCAAGTCGTGCACGTCGGTGACACCGGGAACATGCGCCAGCTCGTTCCGGAGGGCGTCGAGGTCGACGTGGTCGGGCGCCTGCTGGTTGAGGATCCGCAGGGCATCCCGCGCGAGCCCGATCGCCCGCGGGACCACCCACACCGCGATGCAGACGGCGACCACGACGTCGGCGTACTCCCAGCCGGTCGTCATCATCACCACACCGGCGACCAGCACGCCGACGCTGCCGACGGCGTCGGCGAGGACTTCCAGATACGCCCCGCGCACCGCGATCGAACCCCGCGCGTCGGCCCGCAGCAGCAGCATGACGACGACGTTCACCACCAGCCCGACCAGCGCCACGATCACCAGCGGACGGCCCGGCACCTCCGGCGACGCACCGCCGATCCGGCGGATCGCCTCGTACACCACGAAGATGCCGACGCCGATGAGCAGCGCCGCGTTGACCACGGCGGTGAACACCTCGGCCCGGTACCAGCCGAAGCTCCGGCCGTCGGTGATCCGCCCGTGCCGCGCCAGCAGCAGCGCGGACAAGCCCATCGAGACCGCGACCACGTCGGTCAGCATGTGCCCCGCGTCGGCGATCAGCGCCAGCGAACCGATCGTGATGCCGACGAACAACTCGACGAAGAAGTACCCGCCGATCAGCACCACGGCCAGCACCATCGGCCAGAGCCGCCGCGCCGCCGCATCCCCGGCGGCCAGGTCGGCGGCCGTCGGGCCGTGCGAGTGGCCGGCCTGCGAGTGATCGTGCGCGTTGCTCATGACCTCAATATATGCGCGCTTTCGCATGTGAATCAAGGGCTCTGCGCCGGGCGTCACATCCGGGCTCGAGAACGGCGTTTCGACACCGGCTCGGCTGGCGCCTCGCCGGGCTCAACGGGCGGGCGGCCACCCGCCCCCGACCGCCCCGAGTCGAAACGACCCAGCAGCCCGTTGAGCCGGTCGAGCCCGCAGGGGCGAGACCGAGTCGAAACGACCCCCTCTCTAGGAAAGACGCAACTGCGCGATCGCCGACTCCCGCTTCAGCCCGGTCACCATCAGCATGTCCACCAGCAGCGACCGGAGTTCCACCAGCAGCGCCACCTCGGAGACGTCGCCCTCCCCCTCGGTGATCGCCGTCTGCGCCTCCGCGATCCCCGGCGCCGCTCGCCGGAGGATCGACCGGAGCGCCCGCGCCGCATCGGCCTGGTCTGGAGTGCCCTTGGGCGGGGCCAGCATCATCTGGCGCAGGACCTCGAAACCCTCGGGCAGCGCCGCGATCAGGTCGACGATCTCCGGCTCCACCACCACACCGCGCTGCGTGAGACCCAGCGCACGCCTTGTGCAGACCCGGAAATTGCGCATCGCGTTGTCGATCGGCGCACCGGTGTCCGCGATCCGCCGCAGCCGTGGCCGTTCCGCCCAGTACAGCGGCGAAAGGGTGCCGACCTCCCGGCCGGCCCGCATGTCCGAGTGCATGGCGTCGATCGACGACTGGGTGGCCCGCGCCCGCGCCAGCACCCGCTGGACCGAGTCGGCGTCGACCGTCCGCAGCGCCACGGCGAGATCGCCGGACAGATCACGCAGCGTGGTCAGGACCAGGGCGGCGTCGCGTCGTGCCCGATGCGCCGGATTGAACGGCACCAGCGCGCCGATGAGGAGCGCGACGCCGCCGCCGATCACGGCGTCGAGCATGCGCTCGTAACCCGCGGCGTTTCCGGGCGGCAGAAGCGTCGCGACCAGCACGGCCGACGCCCCCGCCTGATTGGTCACCATCGGGGCGCCGTCGAGCAGGACCGCCGCCATCATCGCCAGGGCGACCACCACCGTGATCTGCCACGGCCCGGAACCGATCAGCGAGATGATCAGGTCGCCGATCACGATGCCGATCAGCACCCCGCCGATCAGCTCGATCGACCGCCGCCACCGTTTGGCCAGCACCAGCCCGAGGGACGCGACCGCCGAGATCGGCGCGAAGAACGGCCGCTGATGGTGCATCAGGTCGTGCGCGATGAACCAGGCGAGCCCGCCGGCGATCGCGCACTGCAGGATCGGGACCAGCGAGAGACCGAGTCGTCGTACCCGCTTCTGCAACCACTCCGGCAGGCGCTCGATCAGTCGCGAGCGCGTCGCCCGGATCCGATCGGTGGTCATGGTCCGGAGCTAGGAGAGGCCGAGCTCGTCGATCGCGGTCGGGTCGCTGTCGTTCAGCAGATCCAGGCAGCGCGCGTATTCGTCCTCTTCGCCGATCAGCTGCGCCGCGCGGGCCAGCGCCCCCACACACCGCAGAAAGCCCTGGTTCTGCTGGTGGCTCCACGGCACCGGGCCGTAGCCCTTCCAGCCGTGCCTGCGCAGCTGGTCCAGCCCGCGGTGGTAGCCGGTGCGGGCGTAGGCGTAAGCGGCGGTCTGGGCCGCGACGTCGTCGTCCGCACCGTTCAGCGCCGCCTCGGCGAGGTACGCCCAGGCGATCGACGCCGACGGGTACTGCGCGGCGACGGCGGCCGGATCGACGCCGTTCAGCAGATCAGACTCGGCGTCGTCGTCTCCGGTCAGGAGCGTCGGCGGGGGTCCCAGCAAGTCTCCGAATGAGGTCACCCCGCCATTCAATCACTCCGCGGCCCCCTCCCGGCCGGAGCCGCGTCACTCATTGTTCGATACCCTTTGGGGCATGGCGCCGCCAGGCCGCCCGACTACCCACGACTCGTAGGACCAGCGCAGCATGCCGACTTCCGATAACGACAACCAGAGCGCCGTCAAGAAGGCGGTCGACGCCTTCCGCGCCCGCCGGGCCGGAGACGACGATGCCACCCCGGCAGCCGTTCCCGAGGGCGACGGCGCGGAGACCTCCGTGGTCCGGATCGAGCCGGGCCAGAGCCCGGGTGGGGGCGGCGACTCCGAGTCGCCGACCAAGGCGTTCGCCATCCCGGTGGTCGAGCAGGCGACCGAGGAGACCACGGTGGTCACCGACGAGCCCGCCGAGGGCTCCGACGTCGAGGACTCCGCCGAGGCCGGTGACGCATCGTCGTTCCCGACCGAGACGGTGGTGACCGTCGCCGGTTCGGGTGACCGTGCGCAGGCTCCGGCCCGCACCGCGGTCGAGGCCGTCGATCCCGATTCGGTGACCCGTCCGGAGATCGTCGAGCACACCGTCGACCTCACCGAGGCGGACGCCGACGTGCAGGCCGAGGATACGCAGGCCGAGGACGCGCCGGCCGCCGACGATACCGAGACCGCGGTGATCGCCGCCCAGGCTCCCGCCGAGGCCGAGGACGACGCCCCCGAGGCCGTCGAGGACTCCACCGAGGGCACCGTGGAGTCCAGCGCCGACGTGACGCCGACCGAGAAGATCGAACTGCCGGCCGCCGCGGTCGCCACCACCGCCGCAGCCGGAGCGGCCGCTGCCGGAGCCGCCGCCGCGGCCGGCGCCCCGGCGAAGCCGGCCGAGCAGCAGGCGTGGTCGAGCACCCCGCATCAGCCGCAAGTGATCCCCGGCGCGCAGCCGCAGGAGCCGAAGAAGCGCCGCGGCCGCCTCATGGCACTGGGCGCCCTGCTGGTCGCGGCGATCATCGCCGTCGCCGCGGTGCTGATCTGGTACTTCATGTTCGACCAGTCGACGCAGAACAAGGTCGCCGACGCCGCCAAGAGCTACCAGAACGCGATGTCCGACGGCGACCTCGAGGCCCTGCGCAACATCACCTGCGGCGAGGAGTACCAGTACTACTCGAAGGTCTCGCCCGAGGAGTTCGCCAAGGCCTTCCAGGCCCAGAAGGCGCAGAACCAGATGATGAAGTTCAAGGACATCACCGGCGTGGCCGTCGACGGCGACACCGCCCGCGTGGGCGTCGACGTCTACAACTCGGGCGACCCCAAGGTCACCACGTCCGCTCAGATCACCCTGCACAAGGTCGACGGCAGCTGGAAGGTCTGCGACCAGCCGTAATCCCCCGGAACACGAAGTGCCCCCGCCGGCCGGCAGGGGCACTTCGTCGTTTCAGGACCTAGCGGCCGATGGTCTTGCCCGCCGACTTGAGGTCGTTGCAGGCCTCGACGACGCGCTCGGCCATGCCGGCCTCCGCCTTCTTGAGGTAGCTGCGCGGGTCGTAGACCTTCTTGTTGCCCACCTCGCCGTCGATCTTGAGGACGCCGTCGTAGTTGGTGAACATGTGGCCGACCACCGGGCGGGTGAAGGCGTACTGGGTGTCGGTGTCGACGTTCATCTTGATCACGCCGTAGCTCAGGGCCTCCTCGATCTCGCTCTTGAGCGAGCCCGAGCCGCCGTGGAACACGAAGTCGAAGACCTTCGCGCCCTCTTCCTTGCCGATGAGCTCCGCGGCGGCCTTCTGGCCGTCGAGCAGGACCGACGGCTGCAGCTTCACGTTGCCCGGCTTGTAGACGCCGTGGACGTTGCCGAAGGTGGCGGCCAGCAGGTAGCGGCCCTTCTCGCCGGTGCCGAGCGCGTTGACGGTCTTCTGGAAGTCCTCGACCGAGGTGTACAGCTTCTCGTTGATCTCGGCCTCGACGCCGTCCTCCTCGCCGCCGACCACACCGATCTCCACCTCGAGGATGATGTTCGCCTTCGAGGTCAGGGCCAGCAGTTCCTGGGCGATCGCCAGGTTCTCGTCGATCGGGACCGCCGAGCCGTCCCACATGTGCGACTGGAACAGCGGGTTCCGTCCCTTGTCGACGCGCTCCTGCGAGATCGCGATCAGCGGGCGGACGTAGGTGTCGAGCTTGTCCTTAGGGCAGTGGTCGGTGTGCAGGGCGACGGTGATGTCGTACTGCTCGGCGACGACGTGCGCGAACTCGGCGAGCGCCACGGCGCCGACCACCATGTCCTTCACACCCAGACCGGAGCCGAACTCCGCGCCGCCGGTGGAGAACTGGATGATGCCGTCGGAGCCGGCGTCGGCGAAGCCCTTCAGCGCGGCGTTGACGGTCTCCGAGGAGGTGCAGTTGATGGCCGGGAAGGCGTAGCCGCCCTCCTTGGCCTTCGCGAGCATCTCGACGTACTTCTCGGGTGTTGCGATGGGCATCAGAGTCCTCCAGCGATTTGGGGCCGCACTCAGGCGTTTTCGGTCCATCACAGTATGCCGGTTGCCGGCGACCGGCGGGTCCCGGCCCGGCCAACCCAGACAACGTCACAGCGCAATGGACGTCCGGTTAGGGAATCTCCAAGGTTTCGCCGGTACTGTGAAGTCCTGTGATCGACGCTTCCCTGGCCAGCGCCACCACGACGATGAACGTCGCCCTGATGCCGAGCTTCATGGACCCCTACACCCTGATCGGGTGGTTCGGGGCCTGGGCGTTCTGGGGACTGCTGCTGGTGGTCCTGATCGAGTCGGGTGTCCTCTTCCCCGTCCTGCCCGGCGATTCACTGCTGTTCGTCGCGGGTCTGATCGCCGCCGGTTCGACCAGCGCGGAGCACGCGAAGGCCGTCGCCGACGCGAACTTCCACCTCTGGCAGCTGTGCGTGTTCGTCCCGGTCGCGGCGATCATCGGCGGCCAGATCGGCTACTGGATCGGCCGCTACGTCGGCACGTCGATGTTCAAGCCGCAGGCGCGCTTCCTCAAGCAGCGCTACCTGGACGAGGCGCACCAGTTCTTCGAGGAGCGCGGCCCGATCACCATCTTCCTGGCGCGCTTCGTGCCGATCGTCCGCACCATCGCGCCGATCGTCGCCGGTGCCGCGAAGATGCGCTGGGCGGTGTTCGCGCTATACAACGTGGTCGGCGCCATCGTCTGGGGTGCGGGCATCGTGCTCCTGGGCTACTGGCTGGGCCAGTTCCAGATCGTGCAGAAGCTGATCGAGCCGATCTTCATCCTGATCGTGCTGGTCTCGGTGCTCCCGATGTTCATCGAGTGGTACCGCCGACGCCGCAACCGCGGCAAGGAGATCCCGGTCGAACTGGATCTGAACGAAGAGGCCTGACCTCCGCCGCCTCGCCTGCTGTTCCGCGGTCGCTCCACGACCACAGAACAGCAGGCCCGCGTCCGGCAGGCCCTCGGCGCACCGGCGCCGGTCAGGCGCGCGACATCCAGAAGTCCAGTTCCAGGCCGTCGATCGGCCCCGGCGTCACCTGGTAGCGCTCGAGATCGGTGACACCCGCGTCGGTCAGCACCTCGTCGTCGATGTAGCAGCGTCCGCTCTCGCCGCCGGCCGGGCGCGACAGGATCAGCATCGCGGCGTCGGCGATGATCTCCGGGGTCCGGCTCGCCGAGACGAGATCCTCGCCCAGGATGTTGCGGACCGCCGCGGTGTCGATGGTGGTGCGCGGCCACAGCGAGTTCACCGCCACCCCGTCCGCCTTCAGTTCCGCGGCCAGTCCGAGCGTGACCAGGGACATCGAGAACTTGGAGATCGTGTAGCCGGTGCCGATCTCGGCGAACCACGCCGGATCCAGCGTGATCGGCGGCGACAGGGTGAGGATGTGCGCGTTGTCGGAGGCCCGCAGATGCGGGATCGACAGCTTGGAGAGCAGAAACGCCCCGCGCGCGTTGATGTCCTGCATCAGGTCGTACTTCTTCATCGGCAGCTCTTCGGTGCGGCTGATGTCGAGCGCACTGGCATTGTTCACCACGATGTCGATGCCGCCGAATCGCTCGACGGTCCGCGCGACCGCGTCAGCCACCTGCTCGTCGTCGCGGACGTCGCCGACGATCGGCAGCGCCTGGCCGCCGGCTTCCTCGATGGCCTTCGCCGCCGTGTACACGGTCCCGGGGAGCTTCGGGTGCGGCTCGGCGGTCTTGGCGAGGAGAGTGATGTTCGCACCGGCACGGGCCGCCTTCAGGGCGATCGCCTCGCCGATGCCGCGGCTGCCGCCGGACATGATCAGGGTGCGTCCGGCGAGCGGACGGGAAGTGTTCTCGGTCGTCATCGTCGACGATCCTTTCGGGTGAGGTGAGTGGAGGCCGGAGTCACTTGGGCGCCATCCGGATGGCGCCGTCGAGCCGGATGGTCTCGCCGTTGAGCATGGCGTTCTCGACGATGTGCATGGCCAGCGCCGCGTATTCGGTGGCGCGGCCGAGCCGGGACGGATGCGGCACCTGCGCACCGAGGGAGCGCTGCGCGTCCTCGGGCAGTCCGGCCAGCATCGGGGTCTCGAAGATGCCCGGCGCGATCGTCATGACGCGGATCTGCTTGGCGGCCAGTTCGCGCGCGATCGGCAGGGTCATCGCGGCGACGCCGCCCTTGGAGGCCGCGTACGCGGGCTGACCGATCTGGCCGTCGAAGGCGGCCACCGAGGCGGTGTTGACGATGACGCCGCGGTCGCCGTCGACCGGCTCGTTCCCCACCATCTGCTCGGCGGCCAGCCGGATCACGTTGAACGTGCCGACCAGGTTGATCTTCACGACACGCTCGAAGACGTCCAGCGGCAGCGGCCCGCCGCGGCCCAGGACCTTGCCCGGCGTCGCGACACCGGCACAGTTCACCACGGTGCGCAGCGGCCCGAGATCGGTGGCGGCGGCGACGGCCGCGGCGATGTCGTCCGGCGAGGTCACGTCGCCCGGGACGAAGACCGCACGGTCGCCGAGATCGGCGGCGGCCGCCGCACCGGCCGACGACGGCAGGTCGACGAGCACCACGGCGGCACCCCGCTCGTGCAGGGCGCGCGCGGTGGCGTTGCCGAGGCCGGACGCGGCGCCGGTCACGAGCGCGACGGAGTCGGACAGATTCATGGATTCTCCTTTGGCGGAATCGGGGGGGTGCTCAGTTCGCGGCCAGGCCGCGGGCGATCACGAGTCGCTGGATCTGGTTGGTGCCCTCGAAGATCTGGGTGATCTTGGCTTCGCGCATGAAGCGCTCGACGCGGAAGTCGCGGGTGTAGCCGTTGCCGCCGAACACCTGCACCGCATCGGTGGTCACCTTCATCGCGGTGTCGGTGGCCACCAGCTTGGCGACGGAGGCCTGGCGCGAGTACGGCAGCCCGCGGTCGCGCCGGCGCGCGGCGTCGAGATAGGTGGCGCGCGCGGAGTCGACGGCGGCGGCCATGTCGGCCAGCAGGAAGCCGAGGCCCTGGTGGTTGATGATCGCGGTCCCGAAGGTCTCCCGCTCCTTGGCGTAGGCGACGGCCGCGTCCAGGGCGGCCTGCGCGATGCCGGTGGCCACCGCCGCGATACCGAGGCGCCCGGAGTCGAGCGCGCTGAAGGCGATCTGCAGGCCCTGCCCCTCGGCGCCGATCCGGCGGTCGGCGGTCACCAGGGCGTCGTCGTATGTGGCGGAGGCGGTGGGGACCGCGGTGAGGCCCATCTTCTCCTCCGGCTTGCCGAAGCTCAGACCGTCGAGGCTGCCCGGGACCAGGAAGCACGAGATGCCCTTGGATCCCTCGCCGGTGCGGGCGAAGAGGTTGTAGAAGTCGGCGAGGCCGCCGTGGGTGATCCACGCCTTGGTCCCGCGGATCCGGTAGCCGTCGTCGGTCGGGGTGGCCCGGCATTTGAGGGCCGCGGCGTCCGATCCGGCATCCGGCTCGGACAGGCTGTAGGCGCCGATGGTCGCGCCGCCGAGCATCTCCGGCAGCCAGCGTTCCTGCTGCTCCGGCGTGCCGAAGGCGGCCATCGGGAAACACGCGAGGCTGTGCACGCTCACCGCCACGCCGACCGCCGCCCACCGCGCGGCGATCTCCTCGAGCACCTGCAGGTACACCTCGTACGGCTGTCCGCCGCCGCCCCACTCCTCCGGGTACGGCAGGCTCAGCAGTCCGGCCTCGCCGAGCGTCGCGAAGACGCCCTCGGGATAGGTCTCGTTCTTCTCGCAGTCGTCGACGATCGGATCGAGGGTCTTGTCCGCGATCTCGCGGGTGAGCGCGATGAGGTCGTGGGCCTCGTCGGTGGGCAGCAGGCGATCGACCGGCATGACATCTCCTTGTGGCGACGCTGAACAGTACTGAATTACTCAGGACAGTACTGGGCAGCCACTAGTACCGCAAGGGGTCCGCCAGTATCATTTCCGGTATGAGCAGGCCCACGCCCGAGTTCGCCACCCGCCGACGCTCGGAACTGTTCGACGGCATCGTCGACCTCTTCCTCAGCGAGGGGTTCGCGCATCTCACGCTCGACGAGATCGCCGCGCGGCTGCGCTGCTCCAAGTCGACGCTGTACACCCTCGCCGGCAGCAAGGAGCAGCTGGTCCGGGCCGCCACCGTTCACTTCTTCCGGCGCGCGACGGACGAGATCGCGGAGAGCGTCCGGGACATCACCGGCGCCCGGGAACAGATCACCGGCTTCCTCGACGCCGTCGGCGCGGCTCTCGCACCCGCGTCCGACCGGTTCATGGCCGACCTCGACGCCTTCCCGCCGGCCCGCGACGTGTACCAGCAGAACACCGAGATGGCCGCGACTCGCGTCCAGCAGATGATCGACGCCGGCGTCGCGGCCGGGGAGTTCCGGCCGGTGCACGCCGCCTTCGCCGCCGACCTGGCGGCCACGATGATCGCCCGCATCCAGCAGGGCGGCGTGCGGGCGAGCACCGGTCTCGACGATGCCAGCGCCTATCACGAGCTGGCCGCGATCCTCACCGGCGGCATCAGCAAGTAGCGGAGCCGGCTGACAGCCGATTCACAGCGCCGCCCGAGCCGACCCCGAGCCCGGCACGCGAGGCTGAACGCATGATGACACCGATCCAGCACCCGCAGTTCGCCCTCCCGACCGTGCAGGTGGTGGTGCTCGACGACCCCGCCGCGCACGACTACGCACGACGCCTCGCCGCGACCGGCGCGCGCTTCGGGGTGATCGGGGCGCGGTCGGTGGACGTGGTCCCCTATCTGACCGGCGCCACCGGCAACGTCGTCGCCCTGATCGCCGACGCCGACGATCCGGCCCAGCTGGCCGATGCGGTCTCCCGGGTGGAGGACCGCCTGCAGGCCCTCGCGGCGGTGGTCCGCCACCGCCGCGACCCGCTGCTGACCGACGGGTTCGCTACCAGGCCGCACCGAGATCCGCGTGCCGCGTGATCCACGCGTGCATGACGATCCCGGCGGCCACCCCCGCGTTGATACTGCGGGTGGACCCGAACTGCGCGATCGACACGGTCATAGCGGCGGCCCCGCTCGCCTCCTCGGTCACCCCGGGCCCCTCCTGACCGAACAGCAGCAGCGCGTTCTCCGGGAGCTCGGTCTCCTCCAGCCGCACCGACCCGGGTGTGTTGTCGACGGCCACCACGACGAGCCCGTTCCCGGCCGCCCAGGCCGTCAGATCGTCGATCGTCGCGTGGTGGTGGATGTGCTGGTAGCGGTCGGTCACCATGGCGCCGCGGCGGTTCCAGCGTCGTCGTCCGACGATGTGCACGCCGGCCGCGAGGAAGGCGTTCGCCGTGCGCACGACCGTCCCGATGTTGGCGTCGTGGCCCCAGTTCTCGATCGCCACGTGGAAGCGGTGCCGTTTGGTGTCGAGGTCGGCGACGATCGCCTCCCGCGTCCAGTACCGGTACGCGTCGACGACGTTGCGGCGGTCTCCGGCGTCGAGCAGTTCGGGGTCGTAGCGGGGGTCGTCGGGTAGCGGCGCACCGCGTTCGGTGAGCCACGGACCGACGCCGACCGGCTCACCCAGGCCGCTGTGCCATTCGGTGGGACCGGGCTCGGCGCCCTGCTCGGGACCCGAGGGCTCAGGCAAGGCCGAGGTCGGCCAGCCCGAGCAGCGAGCGGTAGCCGACCTCCTGCGCGCGGATCACGTCGTCGGCACCGGTGTCCCGATCGACGACGGTCGCGACGCCCACCACGATCGCGCCGGCGGCGCGGGCGGCCTCGACGGCCTTGGCCGGCGACGCCCCCGTGGTCGAGGTGTCCTCCACGATCAGCACCCGGCGGCCGGTGATGTCCGGTCCCTCGATCTGCCGCTGCATGCCGTGCTCCTTGGCCGCCTTGCGGACCACGAAGGCGTCGATCGGACGGCCCGCCGCATGCATGATCGACGTCGCGACCGGGTCGGCGCCCAGCGTCAGGCCGCCCACGGCGTCGTAGTCCCAGTCGGCGGTCAGCTCACGCATCAGCGCGCCGATCAGCCGGGACGCCTCGTGCTGCAGCGTCGCCCGGCGCAGGTCGACGTAGTAGTCGGCCTCCTTACCGGAGGAAAGCGTCACGCGGCCGTGCACCACGCTGAGTTCGGTGACCAGTTCGGCCAGTCGTGCGCGGGCCGTCGCGTCGAGTGCGGGCGTGTCGGAGGCAGCCATCGTCGTGGGGGTTCCTAAGTGGTTCAGTCGAGGTCGCGCGGGCCGCTCAGCGGCGGCAGATCCGGCGGGTCGAGGCGGTCGCGGTCCGGGCGCGCGAAGGGCGCCGGGCGCGGCGGCCGGGACGCCGGGTACTCGGCGCGGCCGTCGTCGTCCGCCGGAGCGGCCATCGGCCGCGGGCCACCCGGCACCGGGATACCGGGCTGGCTCGGCGGCCGGGGCGCCTGGCGCGGGGCCGGCCGGTAGGCCTGGGGCGCGGCGAACTCGTCGGAGTCCGGGCGACGGCGTTCGCGGCGGGCCTTGTCGCGCAGCGACTCGGTCTTCTTGTCCGCGAGCTCTTCCCGGATCGGGCCGTGCGGGTCGCGCGGGTCGGGCGCGTCCTGCGGGTCGATCGCCGGCGGCAGCACGCGCAGCAGATCGGCGAACCGCCGCACCGTGTCGAGGGCGACGTCGAGCTGCTCGCCGTCGGTGGTCAGCGGCATCGAGCCCAGCGCCCAGTTGCCCTCGTTCCACAGGATTTCGAGGTAGGCGGGCGCGTTGGTGGCGAGCGCGACCATCCGCCGATCGCAGACCCGGCGGGCGGCGTCGAGGTTGCTCGCGAACATCACGCGCGAGCCCATCGCACCGAGCAGGTCGACGTCTTCCTCCGCGGGAGCGAGGACGTCCTCGTAGCGCAGGTCGACGGTCACCGACGACGCGGCCGGGCGGCGGACGGCGACGACGGTGGCGGTCTCCTCGAGATCGAAGACCACCGCCTCGGCACCCTCGTAGACGCCGTAGGCGACGTCGCGCACCTGGACGTGCTCGGGCACGTCCATGGCGGCGCGGTGGAAGGCGGTCCGCAGCTTGCTGTCGGACTCACGGAACGCGAAGGAGTGCGTTTCGCCCCACACGGCGCGCTGGTGATGCACGTGCTCGGACCGGCTCCGGTCCAGCCACAGCAGGACACCGGCGCCGATGAGCGCGAGGGCCGCAATCACGAAATAGACGATGGTCATCGGGCATAGCCTACTATCGAACGCTCACCCACCGGAGGACGACACTGGCCTTGGGCCAGGCAGAGAAGGGATACGCGAGGATGCACGCAGGGTCCGCCACCGCGGTCGACCGCCTCGCCGAGTCCGTCGACGACCGCCTCATCGAGGCTCTGACCTGCGCCTTGGTCGAGACTCCCAGCGTCAATCCGGGCGGCACCGAGCAGGCCGCGGCGCAGGTCCTGGCGACCGCCTGCCGCGATCTCGGATTCTCCGTGACCCTCGACGAGGTGTCCCCCGGCCGCCCGAACGTGCTGGCGGCGACCGGCGAGGCCACCGGCCCGGGTCTGCTGCTCCTCGGCCACACCGACGTGGTGCCGCCGGGGCCCGGCTGGACCTGCGATCCGTTCACCGTGCGCCGCGACGGCGACCTGCTCATCGGGCGCGGCGCCGCCGACATGAAGGGCGGCCTGGCGGCAGCCGTGGCCGCGATGGCCGCGCTGTCCCGGGCCGGCGAGTTCGGCATCGCGCTGTCCGGCCCGATCACCCTCGCCGCGACGGTCGACGAGGAGGAACTCAACAGCGGCAGCCGCCACCTGATCGGCCGCCCGCTCCCCGAGTTCGCCGGCTGCATCGTCGCCGAACCGACCGGGCTCGCGGTGGTCCGGGGTTGCCGCGGGGCGTCGTATCTGGACATCGCGATCACCGGGCGCGCCGCGCATTCGGGGCGCCCGTCCGACGGCGTGAGCGCGATCGCCGCGGCCGCCGCCGTCATCGGCCTGCTCGACGACGACCAGGCGGCGCTCGCCGCCGCGCCCGACCCGCTGCTCGGATACGGCACCTGGAACGTCGGCCTGATCCGCGGCGGCCAGGGCATCGCGGTGGTCGCACCCGACTGCTACCTCGGCGTCGACCGGCGCCTGATGCCCGGCGAGACGGTCGAGGCGGTCGCGCAGCGGCTGCGCACCGCGATCGCCGGGTCCGGCATCACCGGCGACGGCGCCGTCGTCGAGGTGCGGCCGACCATGGAACTGCCCGGATTCACCACGCCCGCCGATCATCCGCTGGTGCACGCCGTCGCCCAGGCGGTCCGCGACTGCGGGGCGCCGACGTCGATCGGCGGCTGGTCCGCGGCGTGCGACGGCGGCTACATCAGCAGTGCGCTGGGGGTGCCGACCGTCGTGATGGGACCCGGCGACATCGGCGGACAGGCCCACCAGCCCGACGAGTCGGTGCCGCTGTCGGAGGTGGTGACCGCCGCCCGCGCCTACGTGCGGGCGGCCGTCACTCTGCTCGGCACCTGAAACAGGCCGGTCAGCCCTTCCGGATGGCCTTCTCGACGTCGGCCGCCGGCAGTTCCTTGGTGCAGAAGAACCAGTCCTGGCAGTCCATCGGCCCGTCGTCGCCGGTCATCCGGTCCTTCGCGGTCCCGCACGACCCGGCGGTCGGCACGATCACCGGATCGCCGGGACGCCAGTCGGCCGGAGTCGCGACGTTGAAGGCGTCGGCGGTCTGCAGGCCCTTGATCACGCGGAGCAGTTCGTCGAAGTTCCGGCCCAGGCTCAGCGGGTAGTAGACGATGGTGCGGATCACGCCCTCGGGGTCGATCACGAAGACCGCGCGGACGGCCTTGGTGGAGTCCTCGCCGGGCATGATCATCCCGTACTTGCGGGCCACGTCCATGGTGATGTCCTCGATGAGCGGGAAGGTCACCTCCATGTCCTTGTGGCCGTTGTATTCGATCTTCTCGCGGATGGTGCGCAGCCATGCGATGTGGCTGTACAGACCGTCGACGGACAGTCCGACGAGCGCGGTGTTGTACTTCGCGAACTCGTCCATCATCGAGGCGAAGGTGATGAACTCCGAGGTGCAGACCGGCGTGAAGTCGGCGGGGTGGGAGAAGAAGATGACCCACTTCCCCCGGTAGTCCGCCGGGAAGTCGATCTCGCCCTGCGTGGTGACCGCCGTGAATTCCGGGGCCTTGTCGCCGATGCGGGGCATGGCGGCCGCGGCGGCGTCGTTCCGGTCGGTGGTGAGCTGTTCGGTCATGGTGTTTCCCGTCTGTCAGACCCGCTGTCCGGGTTCTTCTCTGGACAGACTCCAGATTATTAGATACCCCATGGGGTATCTAAGGAATGCGATCCCGCTCACTCCGAAGTGGGGACGAAAGTCCCGGACCGGTCGTGCGGATGACGCCAGACGTCGCGGATATTGTCGGCTGTCGACAGACGTCGCGGATCCTGGCGGATCTCTCCCGGACTCCGCGACAGATTCCGGCGGCGGCAAGATCCGCGACGGATCACGCCCGAGCGCCGTCCCGGGACAGCGGACCGGTCGGGACTCGGCGGCGACACGGGACACTCACCACGTTCGCGTCCCGGCTCAGCCGGCGCACCCGGACTGCGACGTGTGAACGGTCGTCGCGCCTGGTCAGCCAAGCCCTCTGTCACCACTTGAGGGGACAGGCGATTGTCCGCCTAGCAGGCCCCTCGTCTACCCTATGGGCGATATTGGCGATTCCGGCCGATACACACGAACGAAAGGGGTTCGCGCACATGCGGGCTACCACAGTGCTCACCGGCGGAGCCGTCGCCGCCGTCCTCATGGCAGGCGTCACCGCCTGTTCCAGCAGCGACGACGGCGGTTCGGGGTCCGGCTCGGCGGCGCAGACCACCGCCTCGGTCACCGTCCCCGCCGACGTCACGCTCACCCAGCCGGGAACCACGCTGAAGATCGGCGAGACCGCCTGGGTCCCCGCCGATGTCTACACGCTGAACTCGGCGCCCATCGGCATCACCGTCACCGGGATCGTCGCCGGCAACGCCGACGATGTGAATGCGGCTGCCGACGGCAAGGTGGAGGCGAGCGGCGAGGTGGTCTACGTCCAGTTCACCGTGACCAACGCCTCGGACACTCCGCTGCCCGAGGGGAAGCCCGCGGGCGGCCTGAACCTCGTCGGACCGGACAAGAAGAACATCACGCCGAAGTACGTGGTGCCGGGCACCAAGAACTGCGACGGTAAAGCAGAGACACCGGCCGGCATCGGCAAGGGCCAGTCGTTCACCTCGTGCCTGGTGGTGCGCGGCGGCAGCGAGTTCCTCGGCGCCGGATTCAGCTCGGGCAACGAGCCCTACGCGCCGACCTACCAGGGCAACCCGATCATCTGGAAGAAGTAGGCCGGGGAGCACCCGCCTGGCCGGGCCCCGCTCCGCTTTCGGCGGAGCGGGGCCCGATCGCTGCGCGGGGTGCCCTCAGACGACGTCGCGCACGCGGATGCCGACCGTGCCCGACGATCCCCGGCGGAGGCGCGAGCCCAGGATGGTCAGTTTCCCGAGGAGGCCGTACTTGCGCTCGATGGCGCGGGCCGCGACGGTGCCGTCGATGATCTCGCCGACCCCGGCCACGACCGGCCCGGACGTCTTCGATCCCCGCGCATCGCAGGCCTGAACCAGCACGTTGTTGTTGCGGCGCAGCCGCTTGACCTTCCACGAGTCGGCGACGGTCCACAGCAGCAGGTCGCCCGAGTCCGGTGCGGCCCACAGCGGCGACGCCACCGCGGTGCCGTCCTTCTTGTAGGTCGTGACCATGACGTACTTGGCGCGGGCGACCTCGGCGACCGAAGGAATGCTCATATCCGCCAGGGTAGCGATCGCGGCGCGGATCAGAGTTCCGGCCAGTGCCGTTCCAGACCGGCGAGGATGAACGCGATCTTGGTGTCGAGGGCGCCGCGGCCGGTCCACCACTCCTGCGGCGGAATGGCGACGTCGCGCTCGCCGATCGCTTCCCGCATCCGGTCGATGCCGCGCACGCCGGCGTCGTCGGTCGCCCGCATCGATTCGATGCCGAGGTGCGAGGCGAAGACGGTGTCGCCGATGAAGTCGAGAGCGAACCGCACCTGCCCGGGGGTGCAGCCCTGCGCGGTCAGGACGGCCGAGTAGGCGGTGAGAACGTCGTCGACTCTGGTCATGGCCGGCGGGAACGAGTAGACGAGGCGACTGAGCCCGGGGAAGTCCTCGCAGACCCGCCAGCATTCGTCGGCCCAGAGCTGCAGGGTGTCGCGCCACGGCGAGCCGTCCGCCGGTACCGCGAGGGTCGCGGCGGCGGCATCGAGGCAGGCCACGACCAGATCGTCGCGCGAGGGGAACAGCCGGTAGATGGCCGGGGTCACGACGCCGATACGCCGGGCGACGGCGGCGAGGGTGAAGCGGTCGACGCCCTCGGCGACGGCGGCGGCCACCACGTCGTCGGCGGTGAACGCCGGTTTCCGGCCCACCCGCCGGCCGCCGAGGACGCCGCCGCCCGACGGCGTCCCCTCCGGCGATCCATGCACGGGACCAGATTAGTCCGGGCGCGTCCCCGACTCGGCGAGCTGCCAGCCCTGCGCGCTGCGCAGCCGGTGCCAGAACCGGGCGTAGGTGCCGCCGGCGGCGATCAGTTCGTCGTGCGTGCCCTGCGCCTGGACGCGGCCGTCGTCGTCGAGCGCGACGATGCGGTCGGCGGCCGCGATCGTGTCGAGGCGGTGCGCGATGATCAGGACCGTCGCCTGCTTCCGCAACTCCTCGACGGCGGCGACGACGTTGGCCTCGTTCTCCACGTCGAGCGCCGAGGTCGCCTCGTCGAGCAGCACGATCGGCGCGCGCTTGAGCAGCGCCCGCGCGATGGCGACGCGCTGGCGTTCGCCGCCGGACAGTGCGCGCCCGCCCTCCCCGACCCGGCTCGCCCAGCCGTCGGGCAGCCGGTCGGCGATCTCGGTGACGCCGGCCAGCCGCCCCGCTTCCCGGGTCTCCGCGTCGGTCGCCCCGTCCCGGCCGACGGCGATGTTCGCTTCGAGGGAGTCGTCGAACAGGTAGACGTCCTGGAACACCAGCGACAGCTGGCCCATCAGCTGCTCACCGGTCTGCTCGCCGACCGGCACGCCGCCGACCCGCACCCGGCCGGCGTCGGCGTCGTAGAACCGGCTGATCAGGCGCGCGACGGTGGTCTTGCCGCTGCCCGACGGCCCGACGAGGGCCACCATGGATCCGGCGGGGACGCTGAGCGAGACGTCGCGGAGCACCGGCTCGTCGCCGTACCCGAACCGCACCCCGTCGAGTTCGACGGTCCCGGGCGCGGTGAGCGGCGCGGGTTCCGCCGGTTCGGGCAGCGGCTCCGCGGTGAGGACCTCGTCGATCGCGTCGAGCAGGGGCCTGCGCGACTCCAGGCTCATCGCGCTCGAGGTGATGGTCGAGAGGGTCGCCGTGAAGCGCAGCGCCAGACCGATGAACGCCAGCGCCGGAATCGGCTCCAGCGTCCCGGACACCGCGAACGAGCCGGTGAGGGTGATCAGCACGACGATCACGCCCTGGGTCACCATGCCGCTCAGGATCAGGCCGGCGGTCTCGATCCACAGCGCCTTGACGCGGGCGCGGTAGGTGCCCGCCATGGCGTCGTCGAGCGGGGCGAAGTGCTCGCTGCGGCCGCACGACCGGAGTGCGCCCTGGCATTGCGCGAACTCGACGATCCGGTCGGCCAGGTCCACTTCCTCCGGTTCGTAGATCGCGCCGCCACGCCGCATGAACCAGGTGGAGGCGAGGGTGATCGCCACGAACACCGGCGCGGACACGGTCAGCACCAGGCCGAGCAGCGGATTCCAGAACCAGGCGGCGACCACGATGACCACCGCCGAGGTGATCCGCGAGATCAGCGGGCCGATCATGTGCGCGAAGATCTCGCCGGCCATCATCAACTCGGACGACACCATGCGTGACAACCGCCCCGCCAGGGGCCGGGCGAACCAGCCGAGCGGCTGTTTGGACACCTGGTCGCCGACCAGCCGGTGGATGCTGTGGAGGAAGTCGAGGGCGACGCCGTAGGTTCGCTGTTCTTGCAGGTAGATGAGGCCGAAGTCGGCCACCGCAAGCACCGCGAGGACGATCAGCCAGCCGCCGATCCGCAGTCCCCATACGGGATCTCCGGAGGCCAGCGAACTGATCGCGGGCAACAGGGCCGCCAGCGCGAGACCTTCGACCAGGCCGCTGGCCGCGGCGGCCAGTAGTGCGGGCCGCAGGTCCTGCGGCCGGGAGATCATGCGCTTCATGCGCGGGATCACGTCGATCAGCGGAAGGTTCATCGGTTCTCTCCCCGGTCGGCGGGCAGCTGGGCGGTCGCCGATTCCCACAGGCGGGCGTACGACGGCTGGTTCAGCAGTTGGTCATGGGTGCCGGCCGCGACCACGCGGCCGCGGTCGAGCAGCACGATCTGGTCGACGCCGGCGATCACCTCCGGCCGGTGCGCGATGAGCAGCACCGTCTTGCCGCGAACCAGCTCCGACAGGGCCTCCTGGATCTGATGCTGCGATTCCGGATCGGTCAGGGCGGTCGCCTCATCGAGGATCAGCACGGGGGCGTCGACCAGGATCGCCCGGGCGATCGCGAGACGCTGCGCCTGCCCGCCCGACAGCCCGGTGCCGGCGCCGTAGACGGTGTCGAAGCCGTCGGGCAGCGCCTCGATCTCGTCGAGGATCCGGGCCGCGCGGGCCGCTTCCCGGATCTGCTCGTCGGTGGCCCCGGGGCGGCCGAGGGCGATGTTGTCGCGCAACGAAATGGCCGGGAGCTGCGGGTCTTGCAGGACGAAGCCGACGTGCGCGTACAGGTCGTCGATCTCGGCGACCGGCACCGAGCCGAGGCGGATCTGACCGGAGCGCGGATCGTCGAACCTGGCCAGCAGGGTCGCGGCGGTCGACTTCCCGGAACCCGACGGGCCGATCAGCGCGGTGATGGTGCCCTCGCGCAGCGTGAACGACACGTCGTCCAGGGCCGGCCCGCCGTCGCCCGACTCCCGGTAGGAGTAGCTGACGTGGTCGAACTCGACGTCGTGCCCGCGCGGCTCGGCGCGGCGGCCGTCGTCCGGCAGCACCGGGGTGTCGAGCAGATCGGTGAGCCGTCGTGCCGAGGCACCGGCCATCTGCGACGACCACATGGAGTTCATCAGCACCTCGATCCCGTACGGGACCAGCAGGGCGATGAGCGACGTCGCGAGCACGTCGGCGGCCGTGACGTCGCCGCGATGAACCAGCCAGGCGCCACCGCCGAGATTGATCAGCAGGACCAGCGGTACCGCCAGGAGCGACATCCCCAGCGCGCTGACGCGCAGCAGCGGCTTGACCCACTCGTAGTAGAAGACCTGGAATTCGCCGGCCGCGTCCTGATAGTTGCGGTGCGCGCGACCCACCCGGCCGAATGCCTTCACCACCGCGATGCCGGTGACGAACTCGACCATCCGCGCGGACACCACGCTCAGTTTCTTGTCCATCTCGACGGTCTTCTCGGCCATGCCGCGCATGCCGAGCGCCATCGAGGCCGCGTAGAGCGGGACCGTCGCGATGGCGAGCAGCCCCAGGCGCCAGTCGACGACGAAGGCGTAGATCATCAGCGCGAGCGGCATCACGACGGCCTGCGTGCCGTCGACCGGCTGGTGGGCGATCAGATGGTGGATGGTGCCGATGTCGTCCTGCAGCGCCTTGCGCACGCGCCCGGAGTTGGTGTCGGTGAACCAGTTGAGCGGGGCCTTGGCGAAGCGCTGGACCAGCCGCTGCCGGATGAGATGCCCCAGCCGGAGGTCGGCGAAATGCGTCACGCCGAGCGCGATGAAGTAGATCACCAGGCGCAGGGAGAAGGTGATGACGAGGATGCGGATCCACCGGTTCACATCGCCGCGGTCGACGGCGGTGTTCGACGCCGCGGCGTCGAGCAGGACGTCGCCGATGTGCACGAGCGCGATGTACGGCACCACCGCCAGCACTCCGGAGACCACCGCCATGAGGCGGCCGATGGTCAGCGGTATCGCGACCGGCCGCATGAGGTCTTTGAGCGCCCGCGCATCCGCGCGCTG
Organism: Gordonia marina; assembly: GCF_052036135.1. Classification (NCBI taxonomy): domain Bacteria; kingdom Bacillati; phylum Actinomycetota; class Actinomycetes; order Mycobacteriales; family Gordoniaceae; genus Gordonia; species Gordonia marina. Next base: position 120,722 of record NZ_JBPSDN010000008.1, on the reverse strand, counting down.
CCGGGTTTTGGGGTCGTCGGGTATCTGGTCCGGGACCTCGGCCTCGGGCGCCACCGTCGTCGTCACCGCATCTCCTCGCGTTAGTTAGGATTGCCATACTTAATTATGAATCATATTCACAATAGGGTCGACGACGCTTCCGGACAAGGACGAGGGCACGCATGACTCCGGGAGGCCCTGCCTGGGAACGATCCTTCCCAGGCAGGATCTCGCCCAGGTGCGAATGCCGATCCGCGGCCACGATGGAGTCATGACTCAGATCAAGCACCTCACTTTCCGCAACCACGACATGTACTGGGACATCGCCGCCGACCTGTACCTTCCGGACGGCTTCGACGAGTCCAAGACCTATCCGGCCGTCATCACCGCGCACCCGATCGGCAGTTGCAAGGAGCAGACCTCGGGCAACGTCTTCGCCACCCGCCTCGCCGAGGAGGGCTTCGTGGCGATCGCGTTCGACGCGAGCTTCCAGGGCGCCAGTGGCGGCGAGCCCCGCCTGCTGGAAGATCCGACGCAGCGCGTCGAGGACTTCCGCCGCGTCACCGACTACCTGGTGACCCTCCCCTACGTCGACGCCGAGCGGATCGGCGCGCTGGGCGTCTGCGGCGGTGGCGGCTACGTCCTGAACGCCGGGCAGACCGAGAAGCGGATCAAGGCCGTCGTCGGTGTGACCCCGGTGAACTACGGCCGCATGGTGCGCGACAACTCCGCGGCGGCCGGCGGGCCGGTCGAGCTGCTGCGGCAGGTCGCCGCGCAGCGCACCGCCGAGGTGACCGGCGCCGAGCACGCCACCCAGGTGCTGCTCGCACCGTCCGCCGAGGCGGCCCGGCAGGTCGGCGACATCGACGTCATCGAGGCCTTCGACTACTACTGCACCCCGCGCGGCGAGGCCGAGCACGGCAAGGCCACCTTCGACATCGCCCACGGCGCCGCCGCGGTCGGCTGGGATGCGTTCCACCTCGCCGACGTGCTGTTCGATCAGCCGGTCCGCGTGTTCGTCGGCGACAAGAAGGGCGCATTCGGCGCGTACGACGACGGCCACACCTTCATCGAGAAGGCCGCCTCGACGGACAAGAAGATCACCGTCCTGCCGGGCGTCTCCCACTACGACCTGTACGACCAGCCGCAGGGCGCCGGCGCGGCGCTGGACGAGATCGTCCCGTTCTTCCGCGACGTCCTCTGACCCGGGTGTCCGGGAACTTGGACATGTGACAGCGGTCACCGTGCCGGAGACTTTCGATAGCTCCCAACGCCCGACGAAAGGCACCGACATGACCGCATTCACCCCGGACGACGCCACCCGCGCGCTCGGTGAAGCCTGGCCGAAAGCCCTGAACAGTCTCGACTCGTTCTTCGGACTCTGCGCCCCGGACTGCCAGGTGTGGCACAGCAACGACGACATCTGGGTCTCGGTGGAGACGGCGATCCAGAATGTGCACCGCCGCACCGCGGAACTCCCGGACTTCCAGCCGCGCGGCGTCACGTACACCGAGAAGGGCTTCTTCAACGAGTGCTACGTGGAGGTGGAGCTGATGGGCAACCCGATGAAGATCCACCTGATCCAGCTCGTCGACGTGGAGAACGGCAAGGCCGTGCGCGTCAAGGAGTACGTCGGACCCGAGATGCCCGTCGAATAGGACCGCTCCGGGATTTCGGCCCCACGACGACGAGGTCCCCGCTCCGTACGGAGCGGGGACCTCGTGTCGTTCGGCGACCTCGATCAGCCGATGGTCAGCGCGTCGGCGCTCGGGTCGACGTCGACGTGGACCACGTCGCCGTCGCGGATGTCGCCGGCCAGCAGCGCCTTGGCGAGCTTGTCGCCGATGGCCTGCTGGATCAGCCGGCGCAGCGGGCGCGCACCGTAAAGCGGGTCGTAGCCGCGCGCACCCAGCCATTCCTTGGCCTCGGTGCTGACATCGAGCGTCAGGCGGCGCTGCGCCAGCCGACTCGCCAGACCCTTCAGCTGGATGTCGACGATCGACACCAGTTGTTCGGGGCTCAGCGCCTCGAAGATCAGGATGTCGTCGAGCCGGTTGATGAACTCCGGCTTGAACCGGGCCCGCACCGCGGCCATCACCTGCTCGCGGTCCCCGCCGGCGCCCAGATTGGACGTCAGGATGAGGATCGTGTTGCGGAAGTCCACCGTGCGGCCCTGACCGTCGGTCAGCCGGCCCTCGTCGAGCACCTGAAGCAGCACGTCGAAGACGTCCGGGTGGGCCTTCTCGACCTCGTCGAACAGCACCACCGAGTACGGGCGGCGGCGCACGGCCTCGGTCAGCTGACCACCCTGGTCGTAGCCGACGTAGCCGGGAGGCGCGCCGACGAGGCGGGCGACGCTGTGCTTCTCGCCGTACTCGCTCATGTCGATCCGGATCATGGCGTGCTCGTCGTCGAACAGGAACTCGGCGAGCGACTTGGCCAGCTCGGTCTTACCCGTGCCGGTCGGGCCGAGGAACATGAACGAGCCGAGCGGCCGGTTCGGGTCGGCGACGCCGGCCCGAGCGCGGCGCACCGCGTCGGAAACCGCCGCGATCGCCTCTTCCTGGCCGATCACGCGCTGACCGATGTGCGCCTCCATACGGAGCAGCTTCTCGGTCTCGCCCTCGAGCATCTTGCCCGCGGGCACGCCGGTCCACGCCGACACCACCTCGGCGACGTCGTCGGGCCCGACCTCCTCCTGCAACATCACGTCCTGGTCGGGATCGGTGCCGGTCTTCTCGATCGCGGCCTCCAGATCCTTCTCCAGGGCCGGGATCTTGCCGTAGCGGAGCTCGGCCGCCTTACCCAGATCACCGTCGCGCTCGGCCCGGTCGGCCTCACCGCGCAGGTTCTCCAGCTCTTCCTTCACGTCGCGCACCGCGTTGATGACGTTCTTCTCGGACTGCCACCGTGCGGTCAGCTCGTTGAGCTTCTCGCGGTCGTCGGCGAGCTCCTTGCGAAGCTTCTCCAGCCGGTCCTTCGACGCGGCGTCGGTCTCCTTCTCCAGCGCGAGCTCTTCGACCTCGAGGCGCCGCACGACGCGCTCGATCTCGTCGATCTCGATCGGCCGGGAGTCGATCTCCATGCGGAGGCGCGACGCGGCCTCATCGACCAGGTCGATCGCCTTGTCCGGCAGGAACCGGGAGGTGATGTAGCGGTCGGAGAGCGTCGCGGCCGCGACCAGCGCGGAGTCGGTGATGCGCACACCGTGGTGCACCTCGTACCGCTCCTTGAGGCCGCGCAGGATGCCGATGGTGTCCTCGACCGAGGGCTCGCCGACGTACACCTGCTGGAAGCGGCGTTCCAGGGCCGCGTCCTTCTCGATGTACTGGCGGTACTCCTCGAGCGTGGTGGCACCGACCAGGCGCAGCTCACCGCGGGCGAGCATCGGCTTGATCATGTTGCCGGCGTCCATCGCCGAGTCGCCGGTCGCGCCGGCGCCGACGATGGTGTGCAGCTCGTCGATGAAGGTGATGATCTGGCCGTCGGAGGCCTTGATCTCGTCGAGCACGGCCTTGAGCCGCTCCTCGAACTCACCGCGGTACTTGGCACCGGCGACCATCGACCCCAGGTCCAGGGAGATGACGGTCTTGTCGCGCAGCGACTCGGGCACGTCGCCCTCGACCACGCGCTGCGCCAGCCCCTCGACGATCGCCGTCTTGCCGACGCCGGGTTCGCCGATGAGGACCGGGTTGTTCTTGGTGCGGCGGCTCAGCACCTGCACCACGCGCCGGATCTCGCTGTCGCGGCCGATCACCGGATCGAGCTCGCCGTTGCGGGCCCGCTTGGTGAGGTCGGTGGAGTACTTCTCCAGCGACTGGTAGGTGTCCTCCGGGTTCTCGCTGGTCACCCGGGCCGTACCGCGCACCGCCTGGAAGGCGTCGCGCAGTGCCTGCGGGCCGGCGCCGGCGTTCTGCAGCAGCTTGGCGGCGTCCGAATCGCCCGTCGCGAGGCCCACCATCAGGTGCTCGGTCGAGACGTACTCGTCGTTCAGCTCGGTCGCGAGATTCTGCGCAGCGGTGATCGCCGCGATCGACTCCCGGCTCAGTTGCGGCTGTGCGCTGGTGCTGGAGACGACCGGCGCCCGGCCGACCAGGCCCTTCGCCTCGGCCAGGGTCTGCTTGGGGTCCACGCCGACCGCCTTGAGCAGCGGCGTGGCGATACCGTCGGCCTGCTCCAGCAGGGCGACGAGGATGTGGGCGGGCCGGACGTCGGGATTCCCCGCGGCGGCCGCATCTTGGACGGCAGCCTGCAGAGCAGCCTGCGTCTTGGTGGTCGGAGTGAAGCTGTCCACTAGCTACGCCTTTCGTGTCGTACTCGCCGGGAACGAACCCCGGCGTCAAGTCTATGAGGCTCACTGCGGCCTCTCACCGGGTTCAACCAACCCAGAGTTGAGTCTGTTCCGCTTAAGTCTTGGAATGGTTGTGATCTGTGTCATGACTTCCGGGCGGCGCGGCGCGGACCGCGGCCCCTCGGCGACATCCTGTCCCGACCGTGACGTATCCGGCCGCCTCGACGACGTCCCGGGACACATCCACCGAGGTCGCGAGATCGAGACGGGATTCGTACGTCACGGTCGGGTCAGCCGGCGCCCTTCCCCGATGTGCCGGATGCACCCCCGCTTCGGTGAGGCGAGGCCCGACAGGAATCGGCGTCAGCGTCGGGCGCGTCAGCGTTCGCGACACCTGCCACGGGCCCGCGACAGCCACTCGGGGAAGCGACAGTCGCGGGAGTCGCGTTCCCCACGGGTGTCGCGCCGCGGGGTCGGGTGTCGCGGATGCCGGGCGGAAGCGGGGAGCCCGGGCGGGAGCGGGGAGCCCGGCGGCGCATCGCGCGCCCGTGCGTTGACAGCACGGAGCACACCTGCGATCGTCGACTAGACAGACCTACCTACCTAGTGAGCGATCGTGACCCCACCGGCCCGACTCCCCGCACGACGGCGACTTCTCGACGCCGCGGCGCGCGGCTTCTACGACGACGGCATCGCGAGCACCGGGATCGACACGATCATCGCGCGGGCGGGTGTCGCCAAGATGAGCCTCTACAACAACTTCTCGTCGAAGGCCGAGCTGGTCGCGGCCTACCTGGAGGAGCGCCACGAGGAATGGCTGCGCCTCTACGACGCTCGCCTCGCCGCCGCCCGGACCCCGCGCGAGCGCGTACTCGCCGTCTTCGACGCCTACCTCGATCACGCGTCGATGGCCTACGACCACGGATTCCGGGGCTGCGGCCTGCTCAACGCCGCCGCCGAACTGCCCGCGAGCAGCCCCGGCCGGGCCGCCGTCCGGGCCCACAAGGAGCACGTCGAACATCTCCTGAACCGCCACCTCGACGGCCTCGTCGGCGAGAGCCGCGCGGGCGAACTCGCCGAACACCTCTCCTTCCTTCTGGAGGGCTCGATGTCGCGGGCCGGCCTCGAGGGCGATCCGCGGCTGCTGCACCGGGCCCGGGCGATCGCCGAGTCCCTGCTCGACGCCCGGTGAACGGTTCTCGGGCCGCGGCGCTGGCGACCGTCGCCGCGGCGGTCCTCTGGGGCACCACCGGCACCGCCGCGGCGTTCGCCCCCGCACTCGGCCCGCTCCTGATCGGCGCGGTCGCGATGGGCGTCGGCGGCATCCTGCAGGCCGTCGTGAACGCCGGCGCGCTGCGCCGGGAGCGCCGCGCCCTGCACGACCGGCTCTCCGTCACGGCCCTCGGCGCCCTGTGCGTCGTGATCTATCCGCTCGCCTTCTACACGTCGATGCACGTCGGCGGCGTGGCGCTGGGCACCGTGGTCTCGCTCGCCTCGGCCCCGCTGGCGTCGGCGGTGATCGAGCGCGTCGCCGACGCCCGGCCGATCAGCCGCCGATGGGCGGCCTCCTGCGCGCTCGGCGTCGCGGGCTGCGCTCTGCTGTGTGTGTCACGAAGCGCGGGCACCGGCGGGAATGTGGTCGCGGGCGTGCTCCTCGGTCTCGCGGCGGGCGCCGCGTACGCGGGCTATTCGTGGGCGATGCGCCGCCTGATGGCGCACGACATCTCGCGTGGCGCGGCCGCCGGAGCCGTCCTCGGCGGGGGCGGCGTCGTGCTCGCGGCGGGCGCCGTCGCCGGCGGCGCGTCGCTCGCCGCGGCCCCGCCGTCGTCGTGGGCCGTCCTCGCCTACCTGGCCGTGGTCCCGATGTTCGGTGGGTACGTCCTGTTCAGCCGCGGCCTGGCCGGGATCGACGCGACGACGGCCACCACCCTCACGCTCCTCGAACCGGCGGTGGCGACGGTGCTGGCGGTCGGGGTGCTCGGCGAGACCCTCGCCGCATCGGGGTGGACCGGGATGGCCCTGCTCCTGGTCGCGCAGGTGGTCCTGGTCAGCCCGCGCGGCCGTCCCCGGCCGACGCGGCACGACAGACCGACCCGTAACGACAGACCATTACGCCCCGCAACTCAGAACGACAGCAGCCTGCCGTATCCGATCGACCACTGATCGACGCGCAGCGCCACGGTGACCGCGTCCCGGTCGACCGCCAGATCCACGATCCGCACCGCGTCGCCCAGCGCGGTCGGAATCGGGATCGCCGGGACCGCGCGCAGCCGGCGGCGCAGGCCGCTCTCGCCCCAGCCGGCATGGGCCGGATGCAGCTCCACCCGCCCGTTCACCACCTGAAGATCGACGTCCAGCCAACCGTGCCGGGAACGATGACCGGTCGGCCGCAGCCGTGCCCGCTGCCCGCCGAGCGGCTCCACGTCGACCCGCCCGAGGTGCCGCCGCAGCAGCGCCTGCACCTGGTTCCAGTCGGCCTCGATGAGGACGTCGAGCGGCGCGGCGACCAGCGTGGGCGAGAACCCGGGGCGCGTGTGCACGTTGCGCGGCCGCACCTCGACGCGGCGGGCCCGCAGCCCGTCGAACTCGATGTCGTCGCTGGTGATCAGGACATCGTCGATCTGCCCGAACGCCGTGCTGACCGGGTCGAAGGACGCTTCCAGGTCGCTGACCACCACCGCGAGCGGGCTTCCGCCGAGCGTCGTCTCGATCCGCCGCCCGATCAGCGTCGCGCGCAACGCCCCGAACAGCGGCTCGATCGGCAGGCGGATGGCCGTGTCGTATCCGGGGAGATTCGATCCGAGTCCGGCGAGCCACCCCAATGGACTGGTGTACCAGGGTTGACTCGTCACCGCTCTCCGTCGTCCGTCCGTACCGCCGCTTTCACGCTACGCCCCCGGCCGCGCCGCCCCGCACGGCCCGAACGATTGACGCACCGCCCGCCCGGGGGCTAGACCGGTGAACATGACCGACGCACCGATCAGCCGCTTCCCCGTCCCCACGCTCGACGAGCTGCCCGACGACATCCGCACGCGCATCCTCGACGTCCAGGAGAAGTCCGGTTTCATCCCGAACGTCTTCCTGGCCCTCGCGCATCGCCCCGACGAGTTCCGCGCGTTCTTCGCCTACCACGACGCGATCATGGACAAGCCCGGCAACGTCACCAAGGCCGAGCGGGAGATGATCGTCGTCGCCACCTCGGCACCGAACCAGTGCCAGTACTGCGTGGTGGCGCACGGTGCGATCCTGCGGATCCGCGCGAAGAACCCGCTGCTGGCCGACCAGGTCGCCACCAACTACCGCAAGGCCGATCTCACCGACCGCCAGAAGGCGATGCTCGACTTCGCCCTCAAGGTCTCGCAGCAGGCCTACGCGGTGAACGACGACGACTTCGCGATCCTCGCCCGCCACGGACTCGACGAGGAGGACGCCTGGGACATCGCCGCGATCTCGTCGTTCTTCGGCCTCTCCAACCGGATGGCGAACGTGACCTCGATGCGGCCGAACACGGAGTTCTACGGCATGGGCCGCTGACCCCGGCGATCGGCTATACAGAGGGAGTGACCACCGCCCCCGACGACGCCGCCCTCGCCGCCGACCTGGCCACCTTCCCGCCGCTCGACGCGCTCAGCGCCGAACAGCTCGCGCGCGCCGTCGATGCGGCGAGTATCGAGACCTTCGCGGCCGGGGAGGTGGTGCTCGACGCCTTCGCGCAGACGACGTCGGACCTGCTGGCCGTCCTCGACGGCGAGGTCGCGATCTGGAACGACCCCGAGAAGCTGCTGCAGGGGCCCACCGAGCGGGGCTCGCGCGGACGACTCTTCGGATTCTCCGCCTACCTCGCCGGGCAGCCGGTCGGCCCGCGGATCGTCGCGAACACGCCGACCACGCTGGCCCGGATCCCCGCGCCCCTCGTCGAACCCGCCTTCGCCTCCCCGGCCGGGGCACGCTTCCTCGCGCTCGACGGCACCCGGGCGTACCGGATCACCGCCAGCACACCGATGTACCTGCGCGTGGACGACCTCATCGAGTCGCCGCCGCTGCTGGTCGACGCCGCGACGCCGGCGCACGAGGTGGCCCGCGCGATGACCGGCCGGAGCCTGTCGTGCGCGGTGATCAGCGCCGACGACGGCACCTACGGCCTGCTCACCGACACCCTGCTGCGGGCACGTCTGCTCGCCGAGGGCCGCTCGCCCGACACCCCGGCGCACCTCCTGATGGTGCATCCGGCGCCCGCCGTGCGGCCCGACGAGTCGGCCGCCGAGGCACTGCTGGCGATGCTCGACGGCGGGCACGACCACCTGATCGTCACCGATCCCGGCGGCATCCTCCGGGGCGTGGTCGGCACCAGCGATTTCGTCGTCTCGCCGACCACCGCGGGGGTCAGCCTGCACGAGCAGATCCGCCGGGCGCCGACCGCGCAGCAGCTGGTCGACCGCGCCCGGCAGGCACCGGAGATGCTCGCCGACCTCGCCGACCGCGGCATGGACGCCGAGCGGGTGATCGCGGTCTACTCCACCGTGGTCGACGCCGTTGTGCGGCGCGCGATCGCGCTCGTCTTCGCCGGCCGCCCCGACCTGGACACCGACGCCTTCACCTGGCTGTCCCTGGGCAGCAACGGCCGCCGCGAGGCCGTCCCGAGTTCCGACATCGACGCGGCCGTCGCCTTCCGCAACGACATCGACGACGAAGCGGCCGACGTCTACCGCGAGGCCTTCACGGATGTGGAGAAGCTGCTGGTCCGGGCCGGGATCAGGGTCGACGGCCACGGCGCGGTGCCGCATCGCCCGCCGTTCTCGCGCACCAACGCGCAGTGGCGGGCCGCCGCGCGGCGGTGGCTGACCGCGCCGGAGGAGGAGAAGGCCACCATCATGGCCTCGATCCTGGTCGACGGCCGGCCGATCTGGGGCGACCTCGCACTGCCCGAGGTCACCCGGGTCTTCGGCGGCTTCCGCCGCCATCCCCGGACCATGGAACTGCTGCTGGCCGAGTCCCTCTCGCATCGGGCGCGCGGCCGCTCCATCCGCGACGCGCTGGTCGGGAAGGGCGACACCTTCGACATCAAGAAACGCACGCTGCTCCCGATCGTGAACATCGCCCGCTGGGCCGCGCTCGGCGTCGAGTCGACCGAGCTGCGGACCACCCGCCGGCTGGCCGCCGCGGCCGGCTCGGAGATCCTCCGCCGGCACGACTCCACGCGGCTCATCGAGATCTTCGAGAGCCTCGAGCGGATCCGGCTGCGTCATCAGCTCGGGCAGATCGTGCGCGGCGAGACGCCGACCGACGTGATCGACCGGCGCACCCTCAGTCCGATCGAGCGCAGCGTGATCGGCGAGTCGGTCCGGGAGATCACCGCGGTGCAGCGGCGCATGGACCGGGTGTCGTCGTACCTGCCGGTCGAGTCGTGGGCGACCCGTCCCGCGGAGCGCTGACCGACCCCGACCGAGATCCACACATTCGGCGCAATTCGGGCTTACTCCCAGGTTTGTCTGACAATCTTCACGAGGTGGTCTACATTACAGACACGCATCGCCGGGGAGACCCCGATGCGCCGTGACGAGGTGAATGGCGCCTCGTCTTTCCTGTGAAGGAGTGGGAGATGGCGATCGACGTCGAGGTCGAATACGAAGCGGCCGACAAACATCTCAAGCGCACCATCGGACTGTTCAGCCTGATCGGCCTCGCCGTCAGCATCCAGGTCGGCTCCGGCTGGCTACTGGCGACGCTCGCGGCCGTGTCACGCGCCGGGCCCGCGGCCATCGTGGCGTGGGTGCTCGGTGCGGTGTTCTTCGCCGTCATCGGCATCTCGTGGATGGAGCTGGGCACCATGCTCCCGCGCTCCGGCGGCGGCGTCCGGTATCCGCGCATGACGCACGGCGGGTTCCTGTCGTGGATCAACGGCTGGGGCTACCTGATCGCCGTCATCGCGCTGCCGGTGATCGAGACGCAGGCCGTGCTGACCTACGTCGGCGGCCACTGGAAGCATCTCGGTCTGATCAAGCAGTCCGGCGACGGCCCGGTCATGCTGGCCTGGCCGACCGGCATCATCACCGGCTGGGTCGTCCTGCTGATCTTCTTCGCGCTGAACATCTTCGGCGCCAAGCTGCTCACCGAGTCGAACAAGGTGGTCACCATCTGGAAGCTGGTGATCCCGGCGCTGACGGTGATCCTGATGTTCACCGCCTTCGACAGCTCCAACTTCAGCGAGCACGGCGGCTTCGCCCCGATGGGCTGGGGCGCGGTGTTCGGCGCGGTCTCCGGCGGCGGCATCGTGTTCGCCTACGTCGGCATCCGCCAGATCGTCGACTTCGGCGGCGAGGTGATCAACCCGAAGCGGAACATCCCGCTGGCCATGCTGATCGGCGGCCTGCTGATCCCGCTGGTCCTGTACACGCTGCTGCAGACCGCGTTCATCGGGGCCATCGACTGGAGCAAGGCCGAAGTCGCCCGCGGCGACTGGGCCGGGCTGTTCACCTCACCGTGGGCCTCGGAGCCGCTGCTCGCGGCGGTGACCGCGGCCGGCTTCTCCTGGTTCGCCCTGGTTCTGCTGTCCGACGCGGTGCTGTCCCCGGCGGCCTGCGGCTGGGTCTGGGTCGGCCTGGGCGGCCGCACGCTGTACTCGATGTCGGTCAACAACGAGATGCCGCAGAACGTGCAGAAGATGAACCGGTTCGGCGTGCCGTGGCTGGCCCTGACCATCACCACCGCGGTGGGCTTCCTGATGTTCCTGCCGGTGCCGTCCTGGTACACGTTCGTCGGCATGGTCTCGACGGCCCTGGTGCTCAACTATCTGATAGCCGGGCCGTGCATGGCGGTCTTCGCCCGGTGCGCGCCCGAACTGCCGAGGCCGATCAAGGTCCCGGCGAGCACCTTCTGGGGTTGCGCGGGCTACGTCTGCTCGCTGCTGCTGTGCTTCTGGGCCGGCTGGATGACCATGGTGAACGTGATGACCGTGGTGATCATCGGGCTGCCGATCTACGCGTCGTACTCGTCGGTGAAGTCCGGCTTCACCCCGCGCGCGGCGTCCGGCGCCCTGTCGCTGGTCTTCACCGTCGTCTGGGTGGTCGTGGCCGTCCAGTCGGGCTGGCTGTTCGCCGCGAGCTACGACGTCAAGCACTGGAGCGCCGCGGTGTATCTGCCGGTGTTCCTGCTCCTCGTGGTGGCGTTCCTCGCCGCACTGTGGGCCATCAGCAACGCCGAGGGCCGCAAGCTCATCGGCGCCGGCCTCTGGGTGCTCGTCGCCCTGATCGGCGCGCTGTTCCTGTCGTACTTCGGCGACACCGGGCCGCAGCCGATCTTCCGCTACGGCACCGACATCGTGGTGGTCGTGATACTCGGCGTCCTGACCTATCTCTGGGCGGTCCGCGTCGGACACCGCACGTGGGAGATGGATCAGGTGGTCCAGCGGACCCTGCTCGATGCCGAGCTGGAGGAGGCCGCGGCCGCGAGCCAGGCGCAGGCCGTCTCCTGAAATCTTCTCCTCCGCCGTATGCCGTCCTCGGTATGCGGCGGAGGAGAAATTTCTCTGCGCACAAACATGGGATGTTAGGATCTTTAAATGGAGCCGATCACCGTTCCGCCCCGGACCAGCACGCTCGTCGTCGATCGCATGCACCAGTGGATCCGGGAGGGCACGTGGCCGGTGGGTTCGCGGATCCCGGCGGAACCCGAACTGGTCGAGCAACTGGGCGTCGGCCGCAACACGGTGCGCGAGGCGGTGCGGGCGCTGGAGCACGCCGGTCTGCTGGTCCCCCGCCGCGGCGACGGCACCTATGTGCGCAGCCGGAACGTCCTCACCGAGGCGATCGCCCGCTCGGCGGCCGAGTCCGAACTGATGGACCTGCTCTCCACCCGGCGCGCCATCGAATCGGAGGCGGCGGCGCTCGCCGCCCTGCGGGTCGACGACGCCGCCCTGACCGAGCTTCGGGAACTGCGCGGCGGAGCCGTCGCCGCGCTGGCCCGCGACGACCTCGACCGGCACGTCGAGGCCGACATCGCCTTCCACCGCCGGCTGGTGGACCTGTCCGGCAACCGCCTGCTCACCGACCTGTACGACGGGATCATCGAGGTGATCCGGCGCAATCACCCGGCACTGGCCCGCGCCACCGACGGCCACCGCGCCCAGCCGGACGGGCACGACCTGGTGCTGGATGCGCTCGCCGCCGGCGATGCGGCGGCGGCGCGTCTCGCCGTCCACGACTACCTCGACGACGCGGCCTCCGGGATCTCGCGGTGACCGCCCAGCTCACGGTCGACGACCGCCGCGCCGCCCGCCGCGGCACGGCCGCCCTCATCGTCGCGGCCGTGGGTGTACTCCTGGTGGCGGCGAATCTGCGTCCCGCGGTGGTCGCGGTGGCGCCCCTCATCGGCGACATCCAGCACGACACCGGGTTCTCCGGTGCCGTCGCCGGGCTGCTGACCACCCTGCCGCTCATGATCTTCGGACTGGTCGCGCCGGGCGCGCCGTGGCTGGCCGCGCGATTCGGCATCGAACGCACGGTCTTCGCCGCCCTGCTCGTCCTGATCGGCGGCATCCTCCTGCGGTGGGTGCCCGCCGCGGCGCCGCTCTTCGCCGGTACCGTCCTCGCCGCCGCGGCCATCGGCGTCTGCAATGTGGTGCTGCCGGGCCTGGTCAGGCGCGACTTCGCCGGGCACGCCGGGCTGATGACCGGCCTCTACTCGATGACCGTGTCCGGGGGCGCGGCCGCCGCCGCGGCGTTCACGGTGCCGATCGACGACGCCGTCGGCGGTGATTGGCGGCTGACGCTCGCCGTGTGGGCCGTGCCGGTACTGATCGCCGCCGTGGTCTGGACTCCCCAGCTCAGCCGCCTCAGTACCGGGCGATACGTCCGGCCGAAACCCCTGTGGCGCAACAAGATCGCCTGGGCCATCACCCTGCTGATGGGCTCACAGTCGTTCGTCTTCTACACCTTCGCGGCCTGGCTCCCGGCGTACCTGGCCGACCTCGGCTACTCGCGGACCCAGGCCGGCGCGATTCTGGCGGCCGGCCAGTTGGTCGCCGTATTCGGTTCGCTGATCACCCCGATCATCGCCGGGCGCTTCTCCGATCAGCGGGCGATCGGTCTCCTCATCACCTCGCTCAGCGTCGCCGGACTGGCCGGGCTGCTGCTGACCGGCGGCGGCACCGTCTTCTGGTGCATCCTGTTCCTCTCCGGCCCGGCGTCCACCCTCGGTCTGTGTCTGCTGCTGATGGTCCGCCGCAGCAATTCGACGGAGCAGACCAATCAGGTGTCCGGGATGTCGCAGACCGTCGGCTACCTGCTCGCCGCGGCCGGCCCGTTCCTGCTCGGCGCGGTCTACGACCTCACCGGTTCGTGGCATCTGGCCTTCCTGGTGATCGCCCTCGCGCTGGCCAGTCAGGCGTGGGGTGCGGCGGTCGCCGGACGCGACGTCGCGATGACCGACTGACGCGGTCAGCGCACGTAGTCGGCGCCGGTGATGTCGATGGTCGCGCCGGTGGCGTGCCGGGCCCGGCCGGACGCGAGGAAGACGATGGTCTCGGCGACCTCGGCCGGCGGGACCGGCTCGCCCATCGGCAGGGCGGCGGCCGCCTCCTCGTCGAGGCCGTCGGCGGCGAGTTCTGTCGCGACCCAGCTCGGGGCGACGGCGTAGGCGAGGATGTTCTCGCCGGCGAAGCCCCGGGCGATGCCGCGCGAGAGAGCGAGCAGGCCGCCCTTGGCCGCGCCGTAGGCGAGGTGATCGGCGTCGTCGCCGCGGTGCGACGAGCGGCTGGCCAGGTTGACGATGATGCCGCCGCCGCGCGTGCGGAAGTGCTGGATCGCCCGGCGCGAGAGGTCCGCCGCGGCGGTGAGGTTGAGCGCGAGAGCGGTCGCCCACCCGGAGTGCCAGGCGCCGTCGTCGTCGAGCGGCGAGGCGATCCACGCGCCGGCGTTGTTCACCAGCACGTCGATGCCGCCGGCCAGTTCCACCGCCTCGGCCCAGATCCGTTCGGTCTCGGCGGGGTCGGTCAGGTCGCCGCCGACCACCAGTGCGCGCTCGCCGAGTTCATCCGCGAGCCGCCGCGCGGCCGCGGCCTGGGAGCCGTAGTGGATGACGACGGTCGCGCCCTCACGGTGCGCGGCCCGCGCGGTCGCCGCGCCGATCCCCCGCGAGCCGCCGGTGATCAGCAGCGTCGTGCCGGCCAGCATCACGACACGGCCTGCGCACCGGTGATCTCGACGACGGCGCCGCAGATGTACGGCGCCTCGTCGGAAGCGAGGAAGGCCACCAGGGCGGCCACCTCGTCGGGCCTGCCGACCCGTCCGAACGGGACCAGCGCGTCGAGGTCGGCGACGGTGCGGCCGGTCCGGGCCAGTCCCGCCTCGACCATCGGGGTCAGGATCTCGCCCGGGCACACCGCGTTCACCCGCACCTTGTCCGGTGCGTAGTCGCGCGCCAGGTTCTTGGTCAGCGCCACCACGGCCGCCTTGGAGACGTTGTACGCGACATGCGCGGGCGCCGGGTGCAGACCCCACTGGGAGGCGGTGTTGACGATCGCGCCGCCGCCCGCGGCGATCATGTGCGGCAGCGCGGCCCGGCACAAGTGCACCATCGCGTCGACGTTGACCGCGAAACTGGCCGCCCAGTCCTCGGGGGTGATGTCGAGCAGCGCTCCGCGGCGATTGATGCCCGCATTGTTGACGAGCACGTCGAGGCGCCCGTACCGGTCGATCACCGTGTCGACCAGCGCGGACGCCGCCGCCGCGTCGGTGAGGTCGACGGCGAAGGCTTCGGCGCGCTGGTCCCTGGCGAGTAGCCCGCGCGCGGTGGTCCGCGCGGCCTTCTCGTCGACGTCCACCACGATGACGTGCGCACCCTCCGCCGTCAGTCGTTCGCAGATCGCGCGGCCGATACCGCCGCCTCCGCCGGTGACCACGGCGACCCGGCCGTCGAATCGCTCAGTCATCGTCGATGCCTTCCGCTGACCGGTCACTTCGCGACGAAGAAGAATCGCTTGTTGACGAACTCGTCCATCCCCAGCGGTCCCATCTCACGACCGAACCCGGATCGCTTGACCCCGCCGAAGGGCAGTTCGGCGGCCTCCGCGGCGACGATGTTCACGTGCGTCATACCGACCTCGAGCCGGGAGGCGACCGCCACGGCGCGCGCCTCGTCGGCGGCGAACACGCAGCCGCCGAGCCCGAACGCCGTGTCGTTCGCGACCTCGAGCGCCTCCTCGTCGCTCGACACCTTGACGACCACCGCGACCGGCCCGAATATCTCCTCGCCGAAGATCGACGACTCCCGGCTGACGTCGGTGAGGACGGCGGGCGAGAAGTAGGCGCTGTCGTCGTCGGCCAGGACCCCGCCGGCCACCAGCGTGGCGCCTTCGGCGACGGCGCGGCGCACCTGCTCGTCCACCTGCTCGGCCGCGGCGCGTGAGGACAGCGGCCCGTACGACCGCTCCGGCATGTCGAGCGGATCGCCGGGGACGAGTCCGTCGGCCAGCGCGGCGAGCTCGGCGACGAACTCGTCGTAGATGTCGTCCATGACGATCATCCGCTTGTTGCTGTTGCAGACCTGACCGCCGTTGTAGACGCGGAAGTCCCAGCCGTCCTTGGCGACCGCGGCCACGTCGTCGGCGGACAGCACGACCATCGGATCGTTGCCGCCGAGTTCCAGGACGGCCTTCTTGAGGTGGCGGCCGGCCTGCTCGCCGATGATCGCCCCGGCCCGCTCCGATCCGGTCAGGGAGACGCCCTGGACGCGGGGGTCGGCGATGATCGTCGCGATCTGGTCGTGGGTGGCGTACAGGTTGGTGTACGCGCCGGCCGGCACGCCCGCCTCTTCCATGATCGCCTGGATGGCCTGCGACGACCGCGGGCAGATGTCGGCGTGCTTGAGCAGGACGGTGTTGCCTAGGACGAGGTTCGGGGCGGCGAACCGCGCCACCTGGTAGTAGGGGAAGTTCCAGGGCATCACGCCCAGGAGCGGGCCCACCGGGCGACGCTCGATGACGGCCTTTCCCGGAACGGTGCTGGGGATCTCGACGTCGGTGGCCAGGCTCGGCCCGTACACCGCGTAGTAGTCGATGATCGACGCCGCGAACTCGACCTCCTCGACGGCCTCCCCGAGCGACTTGCCCATCTCCTCGGTGATGATCCGCGCGAGGCCGGTCTTCCGTTCGGTGAACAGTTCGGCGACCCGGCGCACGATGCCCGCCCGCTCCTGGATGCTCCGCTGCCGCCATTCGCGGTAGGCGGTGTCCGCGTCGGTGATCGCGCGGTCGATCCGTTCGTCGGAATCCGCGTCGAAGGTCTCGACGACCTGCCCGGTCGCCGGGTTCTGCACTCGATACCGTGCCATTTTCGGGGGACCTCCTGGGTCGTGGTCGAAGCGGGACGCGGCCGTCAGCCGGCCGTGCCCCAGATGTCGCCGACGGTGTAGCCGGCCGGGAAGGGGTCGTCGTCGTCGAGCACGTACTGGTTGAATCCGGTGATCCAGCCGCGCCCGCGGATGCTCGGCAGCACGGCCGGGTGATCGCCGACCTGTGTGGTGCCCCGCAGCGTTCCGGTGAAGGTGGTGCCCAGCAGGCTCTGGTGGACGAAGTCCGCGCCCACCGGCAGCTCGCCGCGGGCGTGTTTGGCGGCCATCCGGCCGCACGTGCCGGTGCCGCACGGCGAACGGTCGAGCACACCGGTCCAGGTCTTCTCATCGTCGAGGTCGACCACTCCGTTGGGCAGCACGACGGTGTTGCGTCCGGTGTACTCGCCGTCGATGTCCGCCGGGCCGTGCAGCATCACCAGCCCGATCCGGTCGATGCCGGGCTGGCTCGGATGCCGCACCGGAACGTCGCGCTGGGCGACGGTCCGCAGCACCGATCCGGCCCGCGCGAGGTCTTTGGCGGCCTCCGGGCGCAACTCGACGCCTAGGTCGGCGGCCCGGGCCTGGACGAAGAACTGTCCGCCGAAGACGATGTCGACCGGGACGGTGCCGTACTCGGGCAGTTCCAGCGGAAGGTCGAGGGCGACCGCGAAGGCCGGCACGTTGTCGAAGGTCACGCCGGTCACCCGGCCGCCGGTGATCTCGGCGCGGGCGTGCACGGTGCCCGCCGCGGTGTCGAAGCTCAGCCGCGTGACCGGCTCGGTCACCTCGATGGCGCCGGTCTCCACCAGTGCGGTCACCGCGCAGATGGTGTTGCTGCCGGACATCGGGGTGAAGCCGCCCTGTTCCAGCACCACCATGCCGAAGGCGCTGCCGGGCTCGATCGGCGGGAGCACCAGCGCCCCGCACAGCCCCGGGTAGCCCCGCGGCTCCCTCAGCAGGAGCTTGCGGAAGTCGTCCAGATGCTCGGTGCAGTACGCGAGCCGCTCGGCCATGGTGTCGCCCTTGACCAGCAGGGAACTGCCGATGATCACCCGGCCGGCTTCGCCGGCGGCGTGCACGTCGATCGCGTGAATCAGCTTGCGGGACACGGCGCTGCGCTCCTCACTCGACGACGTCGACGCCCGCGGCGCGGAGCAGGCCGGCGAATTCGGCGCGGTACTGCGGCGCGAGCGGCCGCACCGGCGGGCGGGCCGGACCGGCGCCGACACCGACCAGTTCCGTCCCGGCCTTGATCCCGGCCGGGTAGTTGTGGGCTTCCAGGAACTCGCAGATCGGGAAGATCGTGGTCCAGAGTTCGCGGCCGCGGGCGAGGTCGCCCTGGACGGCGAGAGTGTCGTACAGCTGGGCGCACAGCCCGGGGATGACGCTCGCGGTGCCCCACACCGATGCCTTGGCACCGAGCGACAGACCGTAGAAGGTCAGCGTGTCCCACCCGTTGATGACGGTGATGTCGTCGGCGTGGTTCTCGAAGACCTGGGTGAGCTTGGTGGCGTCGCCGCCGGTGTCCTTGTAGCAGGTCACGTTGGTGGTGCGGCCGAGCTCGGCGAACTGCTCGGGGGTGAGGTCGACGCCGGTGGCGGCCGGGATGTTGTAGTACATGATCGGGATGTCGACGGCGTCCGAGATCGCGCCGTAGTGGGCGAGCAGTCCGGCCCAGTCCATGTCGCCGTAGAACGGCGGGACCACCATGACCGCGTCGGCGCCGGCGTCGGCGGCGTGCCGGGTCAGGTCGATCGTCTCGGCGGTGCTGAGCGCACCGGTGCCGGCCACCACCGCGCCGCGGCCGCGGGCGGCCTCGATGTAGAGCTCGTTGACGCGCTTGCGCTCGGCGGTGGTCAGCGTGGTGAACTCGCCGGTGCTCCCGCCGGGGACCACACCCGCGCAGCCGCCGGAGAGGATGTGATCGACCTGGGCGGCGACGCCCTTCTCGTCGATCGAGAGATCGTCGTTCATCGGGGTGACGACGGCGGCGAGGACGCCGGTGAACTGCTGGGACACGGGGTTTCCTTATGTCGGTGGGGTGGATGTCGGTCGAGCGGGGTCGGGACCTCGACCGTCATGGGGTCGTCGTGGAGGTCTCAGGCGGCGACGTGTGCGCCGGGTCGTCGGCGCCGGAAGCGGTCCGGGGAGACGGCGGTGAGGACATCGGCCGGCAGACCGCCGGTGCGGCCGGTGACGAGATCGGTGACGATCTCGGCGGTGGCCGGGGCCAGCGTGAGGCCAAGCATCCCGTGGCCGGAGGCGACGCACGCGTTGGCCAGGCCGCCGAAGCGCCCGATGATCGGGAGGCCGTCGGGCGTCATCGGGCGCAGGCCGGCCCACGGCGCGGCCTCCCCGGCAGGGTCGCCCCAGCCGACGAGATTCTCCCGTGCGGCCCGGCGGATCGCCTCGACACGCACCGGGTCGACGTGGTCGTTGAAGCGCCCGAACTCCATGGTGCCCGCGAGCCGGAGCATGCCGTTCAGCGGCGTGACCGCGACGCGGGCGTCCTCCAGGGTGAGCGAGGTGGTCAGCCGCACCGGCGCCGGGCGGTAGTCGATGCTGTACCCCTTGCCCGGGTGGATCGGCAGCGGCACCCCGAGTTGCTTGCTCAGCGGGCCGCTCCACACGCCGGCCGCCAGCACCAGTTCGTCCAGCGCGATCGATTCACCGTGGTTCGTGACGACGGCGGTGACGGTGTGCCCGGACCGCTCGAAACGGGCGACGGCGGTGTTCTCCCGGATGTCGACCCCGAGGGCGCGGCAGCGGGCGGTGAGGCCGCGGGTCAGCGAGTCGGGCTCGATCTGCCGGTCCCGGGTGAAGTAGAGGCCGTAGCGGATCCGTTCGGCGAGCACCGGCTCCACCTCGTCGATCCCGGTCCGGTCGAGCTTGCGGCCGGGCATGCCGAACTCCTCCAGGAGCGGCAACGACGCGCACTGCTCGGCGAAACGGTCGCGGGTCTCGAAGGCCAGCAGGACACCCGCGCTGTGCATCTCGAAGTCGACACCGTCGCGGACGTAGTCGTCGAGCAGGTCGTTGGCGTCGTCGGCGAGTCGCAGGTGCAGTTCCAGGCCGCGGGTGAAGTCGGCCTCGTTGCAGTGCCGGGCCATCGACAGCATGAACTTCACGAAGCCGGGCGCCAGCGACGGCCGGACCGCGAGGGGACTGTCGCGTTTGAGCATCCAGCGGATGCCTTGCAGCAGGACTCCCGGTGCCGGCACCGGCCCGCTCTCCGCGTAGGCCATCTTCGCCGCGTTCCCGTGGCTGGCCGCGGCGCCGAGCCGACCGGCATCCAGCAGCGTCACCTCACAGCCCGCGGCGGCAAGACGATACGCGCTGGTGAGGCCCACGACCCCACCGCCGACGACGACCACCTTCATGGGTCGGCCCCCTCACATCTCACTGATCACGATGAACCGATTGTAAGACAATCAGCAGTGATGCGGGACACTAATGCGCCACGGAAGGTTCTGTCAACGACGCAGCTGCGGACCGGGCTCAGGCGCCCGATTCGCGCTGCTCGATCAGCGCGATCAACTGCTCGGCACTGTCGACGGTGTGCGCGACGAGCGCCGCGTGCACCGTGTCGAGATCGCCGGTCTCGAAAGCCTCCATCAGCTCGCGATGCACCCGCAGAGCACGCTCGGGGTCGTGCCGGGCCGCCTGGTCGTGCGCGAGGCAGATGGTGATGTGCGCTTCGGTCGTCGGCCACAGGCTCATCAGGAAGGTGTTGCCCGCGGCCTCCCAGATACGGCGGTGGAAGGCCACGTGCGACTCGTGCTGGACCATCGGATCCTGATTGACCGCGAGCGGACGGTACTCCTCCCACGCCCGGCGGATGGCCTCCATCTTCGCGCCGGTCTCATCCGCCAGCACCTCGGTCATCGCCTGCATGTCGAGCGCCACCCGGACGTGCGCGACGTCCAGGATCTCCCGGGTGTCGAGCTCGGCGACACGCAGACCGCGGTACGGCTGCTGCACCAGCAGCCCCTCCTGGGCGATCCGGTTCAGCGCCTCACGCACCGTCGGACGACTCACCCGCAGCGCCTCGCTGAGCGACGACTCCGTCAGCCGCCCCCCCGGCCGGATCGTGCCGAGAACGATGCCGCGTTTGATCTCGTTGATCACCGCATCGCGCCGGGTCGGGTTGGCCACCGGCTCCAGGCCCGCGACACCGCGCGGCGTCGACGACGCACTCATCGGTCCCCCCTCTCGCCAGGCCCGGTAGATCGCCTTACAATCTACCCTTCCGCGTTCGACATGCCGGGACGGGCCGCCTCCAGGATCAGCAGCGCCACGTGCAACGACGTCCGCGTCTCGCCGTCGTCGAGGTCCGCGCCGAGCAGTTCCGCGATCCGGGCGAGCTTGGCGTACAGGGCCGAGCGGCTGATGTGCAGGCGCTGCGCCACCGCCGACTTGTTGCCCGCCTCGTCGAGGAACGCCCGCAGCACCTCCACCAGCCCGCCGCCGCGCTCGATGTCATCGAGCCGCAGCGCCCGCACCTGAGATTCGGCGAACCGGACCGCCCGGGGGTCGTCGCGCAGCTGCACCAGCAGCCCGCGGACGCGGATGTCCCCCAGCCCGTACGACGCCTTCTCGCCGCGCGGCATCCGCGCGGCGACCTCCGCGACGTGCGCGGCTCCGGCCAGCCCGGTGATCGCCGGGATCAGCCGCTCCGCGGCGGTACCGACACCGACCACCGTGTGCCGCGCCCCGTGCGCCCGGGCGATGTCCCGGCGCAACGCGCGCGCGAGCGTCTCGGCGGCCTCGACGGGATCGCGGCCGCCCGGCGTCCGCGGTGCCAGCACCATCGCGACCCGGCCCTCGTCGGCGGACGCGAAGACCGCCGTGTGGCCCGCGGACCGCACCGCCCGGTCGATCACCTCGTGGAGCCGGCCCGCTTCACGCTGGGCGTCCACCGGGTCCGGCTGCGCCGCCCAGTCCGCGATCGCCACCACCATCGGCAGGTAGGCGGCGCCGGGCCGGAGCCCGAGCGCCGCCGCCCGCGCCGCCACCCCTTCCTCGTCGCGGGCCCGGCCGGCGAGGACGTCGTCGATCAGTCCGGATTGCGCGTGGCGTTCCAGATCGACCCGGCCCCGCTCGGCCATGCGGTGCATCACCAGCGCCTGGGCCGCCCGCTCCAGCACCGGTCCGGCGCGGGCCACCGGAGGGTCGATCGCGACCAGCCGGGCCCACTGGTCCTCGCCCTGCCCCACCTCGACCGCCACCCAGTTCTCGCGCGGCGCGGCCGGATCGAAGCGGCGGGATCTTCGTTCCCAGTCGCGCAGCAGGTCCGACGGCTCGCCGCCCGACGAGGCGACCGCCTGGTGCAGCAGGTTCTCCAGCACCACCGGGCGGTCGAGCAGCGCGGCCGCGGCCGCGGTGATCTCCGCCGGAGCGGCCCGGCCGAGCGTCAGCCGGGTGAACGTCTCGTGCGTGCGCCTGCCGAATTCGATCTCGTCGTAGTGCTCGGCGACCAGTGCGCGGTGCACCGTCTCGGTCACCTCGACGAATCGGATGAACCTCCGCAGCAGGATCACCGGCGTGCCGACGGCCGCGGCCGCCGCCGCGATGCGCGCGGTCACGTCCGGTCCGGCGTCGAGCACCTCGGCCAGCACCCCGACCGCACCGGCGGCGGTCAGCACGCTCAGGTAGGTCTCCGGGGAACGGCGCAGCGCGTCGCCGGTGGTCAGCACCAGCTCGCCGCCCTCCAACAGACTCGACAGGTCGGCGACGTCGCTGACGTGCAGCCAGCGCACCGACCGGTCGAGCCCGGCACCGCCCAGCACCTCCGGGTCCGCGCGCTGCACCACGTCGAGCCCGACGATCTCGGCGACGGTCATCGGCATGGACAAAGTGTAGTCAAATCACGTGATTCTCCGACACTATGACTGACCGAAGATTGTCAGACAAGACGCAGACTGGATCTCAGCAACCGACCGTCCCCCCGCGTCCCGAGGAGAACCCATGACCCCGACCATCAGCCACTGGCGCGCCGGCGCACCGTTCACCGGCGAGTCGCCGGAGACCGCCCCGGTGACCAATC
The DNA here is from genome assembly GCF_052036135.1 of Gordonia marina. Taxonomy (NCBI): domain Bacteria; kingdom Bacillati; phylum Actinomycetota; class Actinomycetes; order Mycobacteriales; family Gordoniaceae; genus Gordonia; species Gordonia marina. Next base: position 98,079 of record NZ_JBPSDN010000008.1, on the reverse strand, counting down.
CGGCCACCGGCGCGGTGACCGGACGGGTGGCGCTGGCCTCGGTCGACGACGCCCGCGCGGTGATCGACGCCGCCGCGGCGGCGCTCCCGGCATGGCGCGACACCTCAATCACCAAGCGCACCGCCGTGCTCTTCGCCTTCCGCGAACTGCTCAACCAGCGCAAGAGCGAGCTGGCCGAGATCATCACGCGCGAGCACGGGAAGGTGCTCTCCGATGCGCTCGGCGAGGTGGGCCGCGGCCAGGAGGTCGTGGAGTTCGCGTGCGGCATCCCCAGCCTGCTCAAGGGCGGCTACACCGAGAACGCCTCGACCGGCGTCGACGTCCACTCGGTGCAGCAGCCCCTCGGCGTGGTGGGCGTCATCAGCCCGTTCAACTTTCCGGCGATGGTGCCGATGTGGTTCTTCCCCATCGCGATCGCCGCCGGGAACACCGTGGTCCTCAAGCCCAGCGAGAAGGACCCGTCGGCCGCGCTGTGGATGGCGCAGCTGTGGAAGGAAGCCGGCCTGCCCGACGGCGTCTTCAACGTCCTGCAGGGCGACAAGACCGCCGTCGACGAACTGCTGACCAACCCGACCGTGAAGGCGATCAGCTTCGTCGGCTCCACCCCGATCGCCCAGTATGTCTACGCCACGGCGACCGCCGCGGGCAAGCGGGTGCAGGCGCTCGGCGGCGCCAAGAACCACGCGATCGTCCTGCCCGACGCCGACCTCGACCTGGCGGCCGACGCGATGGTCAACGCCGGTTTCGGCTCGGCGGGCGAGCGCTGCATGGCCATCTCCGTCTGCGTGGCCGTCGGCGACATCGCCGACGAGCTGGTCGCCAAGATCGCCGAGCGCACCCGCACCCTGAACACCGGCGACGGCACCACCGGCGCCGACATGGGGCCGCTGGTCACCAAGGCCCATCGCGACAAGGTCGCGTCGTACGTCGACGCCGGCGAGGCCGCCGGCGCCACCCTGGTGCTCGACGGCCGCACCCTGGCCCACAGCGGCGACCTGGCCGACGGCTTCTGGCTCGGCCCCACCCTGATCGACCACGTCACGCCGGACATGTCGATCTACACCGACGAGATCTTCGGCCCGGTGCTGTCGGTGGTGCGCGTCCCGTCGTACGACGAAGCGCTGACCCTGATCAACGCCAGCCCGTACGGCAACGGCACGGCGATCTTCACCAACGACGGCGGGGCGGCCCGCCGCTTCGAGGTCGAGGTGGAGGTCGGCATGGTGGGGATCAACGTGCCGATCCCGGTCCCGATGTCGTACTACAGCTTCGGCGGCTGGAAGGCCTCGCTGTTCGGCGACCTCCACGCGCACGGCACCCAGGGCGTCACCTTCTTCACCCGCACCAAGGCCGTCACCACCCGCTGGCTGGATCCTTCGCACGGCGGCCTCAACCTGGGCTTCCCGCAGAACGCCTGACCCGACACGCATCCGATCAGAACGGAACCCGTCATGACCGCAGGACTCACCGCCCCGGACCTCGACCTGGAGGCCGGCCGCCGCGCCTACGACCTCGACCGCAAGCACGTCTTCCACTCGTGGTCGGCGCAGGACAAGCTCACCCCGATGGTGATCACCGCCGCCGAGGGCAGCTACGTCTGGGACGGCGAGGGCAACCGGCTCCTCGACTTCTCCTCACAGCTGGTCAACACCAACATCGGCCACCAGCATCCGAAGGTCACGGCCGCCATCGCCGCGCAGGCGCAGAAGCTCTGCACCGTCGCACCGCAGCACGTCAACGACGCCCGCTCGGAAGCCGCGCGGCTGATCACCGAGCTGGCGCCCGACGGCTTCGAGAAGGTGTTCTTCACCAACGGCGGCGCCGACGCCAACGAGCACGCGGTGCGGATGGCGCGCCTGCACACCGGGCGCCGCAAGGTGCTGACCCGCTACCGGTCGTACCACGGCGGCACCGACACCGCGGTGAACCTCACCGGCGACCCGCGCCGCTGGGCCAACGACTACGGCGACGCCGGCGTGGTGCACTTCTTCGGTCCGTTCCTGTACCGCTCGCGCTTCCACGCGACCACCGAGCAGGAGGAGTGTGCCCGCGCCCTCGATCATCTCGAGGAGACCGTCAAGATGGAGGGCCCCGACCAGATCGCGGCGATCCTGCTGGAGTCGATCCCGGGTACCGCGGGCATCATGATCCCGCCGCCCGGGTACCTGCGGGGCGTCCGCGACCTCTGCGACCGGTACGGCATCGTGCTGATCGCCGACGAGGTGATGGCCGGCTTCGGCCGGGCCGGCCGGTGGTTCGCCTTCGAACTGGGCGACGTGGTGCCCGACCTGATCACCTTCGCCAAGGGCGTGAACTCCGGGTACGTGCCGCTCGGCGGCGTGATCATCAGCGACCCGATCGCCCGCACCTTCGGCGAGCGCGTCTACCCCGGCGGCCTCACCTATTCCGGCCATCCCCTCGCGACGGCCGCCGCGGTCGCCACCATCACCGCGATGCGCGAGGAAGGCATCGTGGAGAACGCCGCCCGCGTGGGCGCCGAGATCATCGGTCCCGCGCTGGCACAGATCGCCGAGCGCCACCCGAGCGTCGGCGAGGTCCGCGGCGCCGGCGTCTTCTGGGCGATCGAACTCGTCCGCGACCGGACGACCCGCGAGCCGCTGGCGCCCTACGGTGGCACCTCGCCGGCCATGGCCGCCGTCCTCGGCGCATGCAAGGCGAACGGGCTGCTGCCCTTCGCCAACTTCAACCGCGTGCACGTCGTCCCGCCGTGCACCGTGAGCGACGACGAGGCCCGCACCGGTCTCGCCATCATCGACGACGCCCTCACCGAGGCGGACAGGAGCCTGTGACCACCATGAAGATCCTCACCATCGGCGCCTCCGGCACCATCGGTTCGGCCGTCGTCGCGGCCCTGGCGGCGCGCGGGCACGACGTCGTCGCCGTCTCCCGGTCCACCGAGCCCTCCGTCGACCTCACCGATCCGTCGTCCATCGAGGCGTTGTTCGACGCCGTCGGCCCGGTCGACGCGGTGGTCTGCGCGGCCGGCGGCAACCCCTTCGTGGCGCTGCCCGACGCGACCCCGGCCGACTTCGCCGCCGGTTTCGGCGACAAACTCGGCGGCCAGATCAACCTGGTCCTGTCCGCCCAGCACCGGATCACCGACGGCGGGTCGATCACCCTGATCACCGGCGTACTGGCCCGCGAGCCCATCGCCACCGGCTCGATCGCGACCGCGATCAACGGTGGCCTGGAGGCCTTCGTCACCGCCGCCGCACTCGAACTCCCGCGCGGGATCCGCATCAACGCGGTCAGTCCCACGGTCATCACCGAGGCCCTCGACGCCTACGGCGACTTCTTCCCGGGGTTCGAGCCGGTCCCGGCCGCGGCCGCCGCGACCGCGTTCGTGAAGTCGGTCGAGGGCATCATGACCGGCCGGGTGTTCCCGGTCGGCTGACCGGCGTGCGGCCTCACCGCAGACCGTAGGTGAGGCCGCAACCGGCATCGCCTGCGGCGATCTGCAACAGCCGGTCGTACTTGGCGACACGTTCACCGCGGGCCGGGGCACCCGCCTTCAGCCGTCCCGTTCCGGTGCCGACGGCGAGGTCGGCGATGAACGCGTCGGGCGTCTCTCCGGACCGGTGCGCCACGAACCGGCGGTACCCGGCGTCGCGGCAGATCCGCATCGCGTGCAGGGTCTCACTGACGGTCCCGATCTGGTTGGGCTTGATCAGCACCGCGTTGGCGATCCCCCGATCGACGGCCAGCGCGATGGTCGACGGGTTCGTGCAGAAGAGATCGTCGCCGGCCAGTTCCACCCGGTCGCCGAGGGCGGCGGTCAGCCGTTCCCAGCCGGCCCAGTCGGTGTCGGCGAGTCCGTCCTCGATGAGCCGGATCGGGAAGCGGCCGACCATCTCGGAGTACCGGGCGATCAGGTCGTCGCTGCTGTGCGGCTCACCGGCGATCGTGTAGGTACCGGCGGCGAAGAATCGGGTCGCGGCCGCATCGACGGCGATCGCGACCCCTTCGAGGCCGGGGTGATACCCGGCGGCCGCGATCGCGTCCACGAGCAGTTCGAGCGCCGCCTCGGGCTGTCTCAGTTCGGGAGCGAACCCGCCTTCGTCGCCGAGCGCGGCGACCAGGCCGCGGCCGTGCAGGAGGGACCGCAGCGCGGCATAGATCTCCGCGCCGGCCCGCACGGCCTCCGCGATCGTCGGCGCACCGACCGGCGCGATCATGCACTCCTGGAAGTCGAGCGCGGTGAGGGCCTGCACCCCGCCGCTCAGGATGTTGAAGTGCGGCACGGGGAAACGCGGGAAGTCGAGCCGACCGACGAACGCCTGCCAGAGGGCGGTACCGGTGGCCGCGGCGAAACCGCGCGCGGCCGCTATCGACACTCCGACCAGGGAGTTCGCACCGAGCCGGGATTTGTCCGGCGTGCCGTCCAGTGCGATCAGCGCGTCGTCGAACGCCGCGAGGGAAATGAAGCTGCGCCCGGCGAGCGCGGCGTCGATCTCCCCGTTGATCGCGGCGACCGCCCGCAGCACACCCTGACCGCCGTACCGCCGGGGATCACCGTCGCGCAGTTCGACGGCCTCGCGGGCGCCGGTCGACGTCCCGGCGGGCACTCCGGCGCGCACCACCGCGCCGCCGGCGATCTCCAGGGACACCGACAGCGTCGGCCGCGCTCGGGAGTCCAGGATCTCCACCGCGCGCACACTCCGGATCGTCAGTGCCATGCCGGCTCCTCGAGACCGGTGCCGAAGATCCGGCGGTACAGGTCGGCGGCGTAGCTGGTGGGCTGCGGGTCCCCCGGACCCAGCCGGAACGTGCGGCCGCCGTCGTCCGTCCGCTCGGGCCGCAGGAACACCGCGTCGTCACGGCGCCGCAGGCTGTGAGCGAGTTCGTACATGTGGGTCACGTACGCGACGTCCACCCCGGCGTCGAGCAGCCCGGTCACCACGCCCTCGGCGACCTGCGACCCCTCGCGCTCGTTGGTCGAGGCGAACGACTCGTTGCACAGCAGCAGTCCACCCGTCCGCAGCCCGGCCACGATGGCCCGCATGCGGGCGAGTTCATCGTCGAACTTTCCGCGGCTCATCGCGGTGTCCTCCTCGCGGGGGAAGTGGGTGCGCAGCACGGTGGCGGCGGAAGCGGAGAAGTCGAGTGCGGCGACCGGGAATCCGGCCTGCATCATGAGCTGAGCCGCGCCGAGTGCCCGCAGGAACGTCGACTTGCCGCCCTGGTTGGCCCCGGTGATCACGACCAGCGGGCGGTCGTCGGCTTCCAGGTCGCTCCCGACCACCGGCCCACCGCCACGCAGCACCAGCCCCGGATCGCACAGACCGCGGGCGTGCCGGACACCGCTGCCGGGCGGCGCCGATCGGGGCAGACAGACCACGCCGCCGGCGGCCCCCAGCGCCCGCCAGATGCGGATGCCGCCCAGATAGCAGGCGAGCTCGGTGCGCAGGGTGGCGACGAAGCGCGCCAGGCCGTCGACGGCGTCGATCAGCACACCCGCGACGTCGCGCAGCCCGTCCCCGCGCAGTTCGGCGACGAATTTGGCGCCCGCGGTGTCGTGCGGCGCGATCGCGAAGGTGGACGCGTGATCGGCGTGGCGGCGCTCGAACAGCCGGCGCCGCTCCTCGCGCCGGGCCCGATAGCCGGCGCCGGCCAGGCCGGGTCCGAGGCCGCAGTCCAGGAGCAGTCCCTGCGGGAACTCCAGATCGTCGAGCAGCCGCTCGGTGTCGCGGAGGTAGCCGTCGTCCAGGAACGGCTCGCAGCGCGTGAAGAATCCGCGGAAGGCGGCGGAGGTGAATCCGCCACGGCGACGCTCGATGATCTCCGCGAGCCGGCGCAGGAACTCGGTGAGATCGTGCAGCACCGCGAGGGACCGGCTGATCGACCGTTCCGGGATGGCCCACCCGTGCCCGCCGAGGACGTGCCTGCGCAGGCCCTCCGCGGTGCTACCGGCCAGTGCGTACAGTTCGGCGACCGCGTCGGCGTTGGCCGCGGCGTCCCGCAACGCGGCCTGCCGATAGTCGATCACCGCCGGGTCGGTCGTCATCTCGAACAGGGCGCGGACCACGGTCTCGTTGACGAAATCGTCGCCCTCCGCGGCCACCGAGACCACCGGCCCCAGCCCCAGGTCCGCGAGGATCGGCCCCGGCGGGCGGGTGTCGCCGGCGCGCGGATCGGTGTCGCGGACCGGGTCGCGCAGGCCGACTAACATGACCGCACCTGCGCGCGGACACCGTCGGCGGAGAGCCCATAGTGTTCGGCGAGCACCTGCGCGTACGCGCGGCCGTCGGCGCTCCGCCGCTCGATCCGGAAGGTGCGGCGGACCGGATCGGCCGGGTCGACCGAGCTGACCAGGCTCACCGTCGCCGGGCTCAGCCGGGACAACTCGTCGACGAAGGTGACGTACACGGTCAGCGCGCCGACGGCGGTCAGCTCCGCGAGCACCACCCGCCCCAGGCCACGCGCGTCGGCGAGCGAGGTGGAACCGAAGGTCTCGTTCAGGATCACCACGCTCGCTGCGGTGACCCGCTTCAGGATCGCCTGCACGCGCAGCAGTTCGTCGCCCAGCTTCCCCGGCCCGCCGGCCGGGATCTCCTCGCGCTCGAAGTGCGTGTAGATCGCATCGGGCAGCTCGAGCCGCGCACACGTGCCGGGGACGGGCACCCCGATCGCCGCGAGATGGTGCAACTGCCCGACCATCCGCGCGAAGGTCGTCTTCCCACCCTGATTGGGTCCGGAGACCACCAGCACTCGTTCCGGCGGCGTCAGCGCCACGTCGTTGGTGACCACCGCGTCGGCCGGTGCCGCGGCCGCCGCCGGATCTGCGTCGTCGATCCGGGCCAACGCCAGCGCCACGTCGTACCCGGCGGTGACGCCGACGCCCTCGCCGGGCTCCGCCGGCGAGGGCAGACAGCAGGGGAATCCGGCCGCGGACAATTCGGCGAGCAGCTCGCGGTAGCGCAGGTAGAAGCGGAATTCTTGATCGACCCGGATCACCGTGTCGTCGACCAGACCGTCCGCCTCTCCGGCGACGTCGGCGAGCAGCGCCATCTCATCATGGAAGAGCGGTGCCACCCGGTCGAGGATCTCCCGCTGCACGTGGTTCAGCGGCCGCAGCGACGCGACGGGCGGCGGCGCGTCGTGCACCACCTGCTCGTCGATGAAGCAGCGCAGCACGTTCCGGACGTCGTCGAGGTACCCGGCGTCGCCGGCGGTACGCCGGACCGTCACGGTGTCGCGTTTGAGGAAGATCCCGTAGCGGAGCCGGCCCCGGACGCGGGAGGCCTCGTCCAGCCGGGACCGGAGTCGCCGCACGCCGGGACCACCGGTGAGGTCGGTCAGGTAGCCACCGAGAGCGCACAGCACCGGCGACCGCAGATCGGCGTCTCGCAGTGCCCCGGCCAGGTCGTCGACGGCCGTCAGATAGACCTCGCAGAGCTGCAGGTTCCGGCCCACACGTTCCCACCGGCTCTCGGCCCGGGCCGCGAGAACGGCGAGGGCACGCACGGCGTCCATGGTCCCGCAGAACCGGTCGATCGCGGTGGTGAGCGACGGGTCGTCGTCCAGGTCCCGGAACACCGCCTGCCGCAGGGCGACGGTCTCCGCGTCGGTGAGTGTCGCGAAGTATCCGGCCTGCGGTCCGGGGTCACCCGGCCGGACCAGGCGGCGCGCGACCGCGTCCAGGTTCAGGTCGCGGAAATAGTCCGGTGCGGCGGTCAGCGGCCGGGGCCAGGTGCTGAAGAGGACGGAGAATTCGGGGGATGGCTCGGTCACGGGGGTTCCCTTCACTGTCGTGAAAGGAACCATCAGCCGTGCGGCGGTTCGGGGAACGCGGCGCGCGGGCTCCGCGGCCCCGGGCAGGATCCATTGCCCGATTCGAGAGTACGCCGACCGGTTCGCCGGTGTCACTCAGCGTCGAGGTAGCCCTCCACCACGAACGACCGCCACGGCTTCACCGCCTCCGGACCGTGCCCCGGGTCGATGCCCACGATCCGGTTCCCGGCGACCCACACCGTCGAGTGCTTCCCGTAGAAGTCCGCGGACATGATCACCGCGCCGGGCGCGGGCACCGAGGCGTCCGAACTCTGCCAGTCGACCAGTCCGGAGTGTCCGTGGATCTGGCTGAACGGCATGATGGCGTCGGCCCAGCCCGGGATCAGTTCGCGGCTCGACTCCGCCCAGATCGGACCTGCGTAGGGGTTGGCGCGGCCGGTCAGCATCAGGCCGGAGGTGAAGAACGCCGCGTCGCCCGAACGAGCCAGCCGGTTCAGCCGGGCCGCCGCCTCGCCCGGCGTGCCGGGCGCGCCGAGGATGGCCGACCAGAACCCCGCCGTCAGGCCCGCGTGCGTCACCAGGAACGACTCGTCGGCCGTGACGATCGCCGCGGCGCCGACCAGCTTCCCCTGCTTCCACCACTTCCGCAGGGCCTTGGCGGCCGCCTTCCCGATCTGGTCCGGCCAGTGGAATTCCGGCGTCCGCAGGTACAGCGCCTCGTGGTTGCCGATCAGCTGGATCCACCGCCCGGGATTGTTGTCCAGGTAGGTGCCGACCAGTTCCACCACGGCGTCCGACTCGGGTCCCCGGTGCACCAGGTCACCCACTTGGACCACCGCGAGATCGTCGGGCAGCCATCCCTCGCGCTCCACGCCGAGGATCCGCAGTTCGGCGCACAGCTCGTCGAGATGTCCCCCGATATCCCCGATGACCGCGATCCGCATGATTGTTCGATGCTAGTTCACCCGGCCGTCGGTCTCGCGCGAATTCGGCGAGGTCACGACGGTTTAATATCCCGGTAATCTCGGCCCATGCGATTCGGAATCTGCCTGCTGTCCGACCTGCCGTGGCGCACCGCGAAGCCCTTGTGGCAGCGTGCCGAGCAGATGGGCTTCGACCACGGCTGGGTGTACGACCACCTGGTCTGGGGCGGTCTCCCCGACGCCCGGTGGTTCTCCGCGATGCCCACGCTCACCGCGATCGCCGGGGTGACTTCACGCATGAAGCTCGGTACCTTCGTCGCCTCTGCCAACTTCCGGCACCCGGCGGTGTTCGCCCGCGAGGTGGCCACCGTCGTCGACATCTCCGACGGCCGGCTGCTGGTCGGACTCGGGGTCGGCGGCAGCCCCGACGACCACATTCTCGGCCAGGAACCGCTCACCGCGGGCCGCCGCGTCGACCGTTTCCAGGAGTTCGCGAGCCTGCTGCGCCGCACCCTCAGCGAGGATCACGTCACGGTCGACGGCGAGTGGTACGCGACCCGGGACATGCGCCTGGTCGGCGGCAGTCTGCTGCCGCGGGTACCGCTCATCCTCGCCGGCAACGGCCCGCGTTCGGTGCGCTACGCGGCGCGTCACGGCGATGGCTGGGTCACCACCGGCGGCGCCGGAGACACGCTCGACGAGTGGCTGCGCCGTGTCTCCCGCAACCGGGACATCTTTCAGGAGGCGCTCGACGACGCCTGCCGCCCCACTCCGGACACCTATCTGAGCCTGAACGCCGCGCCCGGCAACCCGATGGAGAGCATCGGCCGCTTCGACGACCTCGTCGGCCACGCCGCCGCCCTCGGCTTCACCGACGTCGTCGTGCATTGGCCGCGGGAGAGCGAGCCGTACCTCGGCGACGTGACCGTCCTCGAGGCGCTCGCCGCCCGCGGCTTCCTTGAGTAATCGGATTCAACTAACTAGTTGTGCAGAATCACTTCAACTTAGCTCGGACTGCAGCAAAAGCCGGAGACATATGCAACGATGACGCGATGCCATCCGATCCACGCGAACTGGACATCCTGCTCGCAGACTACGAGATGCTGCGCGAAGATGAACGAAGCTTCGTCGCACACCTTGTCCAGGCGTTCGCGATCGCGATCGCGATCGTCGCTCTACTCGGCGGACTTGTGGCCAAAGAGTTTCTTGAAAGCGACAGTGGAGATGTGCTGGCCCGGATTCCCGACGGAGCCCTCATCGCCGCACCTCTGCTTCCCCTTACGCTCTTCGTCTACTTACTCTCACTGGGACCATCAACTATCTTGCGGGCTTACTATGGCCGCCACCTGGAACGACGCATCCGAGAACTTGTGCAGCAGAGTACACCACCAATGCCATCGCTTTTCGAGCTAACCGTCGGAGTGAATAGACTCAGTCGCGGCGCATCAGCAGTACGACTCCTCTTAGGGTTCATGATGGTGCTGGTTCTTATCGTATTTTGCACGATAGCTCTGCTAATGCTGCTCAACGTAGAAAACCTTGCGTTGAAGTTGATGGTAATTCCATTCTACGTCTTCGTAGTAACCGTGCTCGTTTGGGAAACTGTTCGACTCAACACACGAGGTCGAGAACTCTTTGAGAAACAGGTTCAGCAGCTAAGAATAGACTCCGCTGATTCATTAAAGCCCCGAGAAAAACTCGAAGGCCGAGGCATTGTTAGCTATCTCATTCTGCCGCGCCCGGGCGACATCGCCAAGTGGCTATTCTTTCCAGCCGGAGCAGCCATCGCAATCCTCAGCGGAAGTTCCAGCGCGCCCCTATGGCGAATCCTCGTGATGATGGTAATCCTCGAGCTCCTCCTCTACAGTGCGCGCTATCAAATTAACGATATCCGAGGAATTAGTGAGGACATAAAGTCGCCTCAGGCACAGCTGCGCGGCCGCCTGCCTGTCCGAAACTGGCGTGGAGAGGATTCGCAAGAAACAGCGATCTGGTCTTCCTTGGCAGTCGTTGGTTTGCGTGTTTACCTAGCGTTCGCGCTAGCAACCATTTTTGGTGCCGACATGATTCGTTGGACCGCTATCGCCGCAGCCGCAATCTTAATATCGGCGGGACTGTATGAAGGCCTACGCGGAATCGAACGCCTCACATACGTAAGATCCCCGAATGCATTGCAGTTGCATCCGAAGGCGCGCAACGCAGGGTGGGCACTTATCTACTTCGTCGGTGCTGGATACGCGATCCGCATCGTCCTGGGGCTATGTGCGGTACCCTCACCGATCGGCGCCCTGCAGTTTGTCCTTTTCGGCGGATACGCACACTTCCTTGGAATAGTCTTTGTGTCGATGACCTGGGCATTGGAAGGGGTATCATTTCTTTCAAAACGCCCGGTCAGCTCCATCCCGCCGGTCTACTCTCAAACCGTCCTCGAGAAACCTCACTTGCTACTTCTTAGCAGAAGCCTGCCGTGGAGGACAGGTCGCAGATACGCACTCACCCCGATTTCCGCAGCACCTGCAGCCAGCAGTCTTCAGGGATTCATCGACCCGGTACCGCGCGCCGCCAAAATGCTGGAGCCACGGAGATGGAAATGGATGCAACTGTTCAGTGCGTGGAGCTTGTCTGCCGCAGCGGCAGGTGCCTGCGCGGGAGCACTCTTGACCTTTTCCTGGGCGCCAGAGAGCTGGGAACCGTGGCTAATCGGACCCGCCTCCGGCGCAGCGTGCTCGTTGCTCGTGTTTCCTTATTTGATCCGCAGAATCATACCAGCAACCCTAATATCTCTCATCATCTTCGCAGGCATTCAGGTGTCTCTCGCGCTGAGTTACGCTCAGCACTCACTCAACAGACTCGAGTGGACACTCGTTGCATCCGGAATCACTGGCTGGGTAACCCTAACTGCAGTCACAGTAATGTTCTTACCCATGACATACGAGAAAATCGTTACTTTCGTTCCACAAATTGCGGCGGCAGCCCGCACTATAGCCACCCGCGCCTGCGCACTATTAATCGGCCATAGCGCAACCGCCACCATCATCCCCTCTGAACCTGATAAAGAAATGCCGTCCGCAAAAGGATGGCCAAACGGTTAGTGCTGCAGAACAGGAGTACATAAAAGCGAGCCTCCGACAGGTGGCCCTGGCCAAATTGCCATTGTCAGATTACCCAGTCAACGCCATTCCTCAAATCCGTTGATAGCCGCCGGGCGGACAACGGAACTATTAGACATGGCGATCCTGCAGATACTATGTTGAATAGTCGTCCCATGCAGAAGCGGCGCGCGGTTCACAGTCCCGGCGCAGTGTTCGATCGTCCCGGACCGGCGCGACACCATCGATACCGCACGATCAAAACCCTGGATCTTCTCAAGCGCGCACCAGCCACGATAAAGGCCACCGCAAGACTCCGCGGCCCTGGCGGCAGTATCGCCACAACAACCTAGTGATCGACCCGCCCCGGCACCGACCCCACAAACCAACTCAGATGTGCGAGGAATCGCTACCGTTCACACTCTCTATCTGGCATGCGGACATGAAATAACGACACGTGGCAGTAGTGCCACGTGTCGGTCACGCGACCTTGGCGGCCGCCGAGGTGGCGTCCTGCTTGAAGATCTTCTTCATGCCCATCGAGTAGATCACCGCGGACAGATAGAACCCGGCCAGCATGCCGAGCGCCGCGTACGACACACGGTGCGAATCAGCGCCGCCCAGCTTGCCGCCGTCGATGATCTGGATGCCGTAGATCAGGACCGACGCGGCGATCGCGAACACCACCGAGATCACGCCCCACTTGTTGGTCTTGGTCTTCGCGTAGAGGTATGGCGTCGGGTCGTCGTCCTTGCGTCGCAGGAGATAGTCGACGAGCGAGACGTTGAGCCACGGTGCGATCCACACGCCGAGCACCATCACGAAGCCCTGGTAGTTGGCCGGCAGATCCTGCGTCGCCGCCCACCCGAGCAGGAATCCGACCACCGTCATGAGGAGCGGCGCCACCTGGTCGAGAACCTTCTGGCCCGCGTCGTCCTTGCCGCTGCGGAAGACGTGCCTGGACGACTTCAGGGTGATCGCGTTGTTGGTCCACGAACCGATCAGAATCACGATCAGCACCACCACGCCGAATCCGGACGGCAGGTAGCCGGTGAACTGCGCGGTGGGGTTGTCGTTCGCGAGCAGCGACGGGTCGCCCTCGATGACGATGCCGGCGGCCACGCCGATGGACATCACGAACATCGTCGCGCAGAACAGTCCCAGCGCCGAGCAGAGTCCCGCCGTGCGAGGCGAGGCGCTGCCCTTGCTGCGGGCGGCGTAGTCGGTGGCATAGGGGTTCCAGCCGATCGTGTACGCCCACGCGAGGCAGGCGACCACGACGACCGCGACGATGCCGTTGAAGTTCCACGGGCTGCCCTTGTCGTAGGCGAGGTCGACCTTCGCGAACGTCATGATGCCCGCGACGACCAGGATCACCGCCAGCACCGGGAACAGGTACCGCTGGATCGCCCGGTACTTGACCTGGATCTGGGCCAGGGCCAGCTGGACCACGACGGCGATGCCGATGCCACCCACCAGCGGAATCGAGGTGAAGATCGCGTTGATCGCCAGCCCTGCCACCACCGAGTTGACGATGAACCAGCCGAACGAGCTGATCACCGCCATGATCGTGGTCAGGATCAGGTTGCCCATCCGTCCGAACGCGAGCCCACCGAGAGCCAGCTGCGGCACCTTGAGCCGCACCCCGCGCGCGGTCAGAAGGCCGTGGCTGACCGCGCCGAAGGCGACGCCGAAGAAGATTCCGATGAGCGCCTGCAACAGGCTCATGTGCAGGAACAGCACCACGACGATGCCCATGTAGATCGCGCCGAACTCGATGTGCGGCGTCATCAGCCAGGTGGCGAAGTACCACCAGCCCGACCGCCGCTCCGGAGCCTCCGGGATCGGCGCCTCGACCGGATCCCCGATGCTGTAGCCGACCACCCGCACTCCCGCCGGAATCTCGGCGGCCATCGTTGCCTGCGTCACGCGCCACTCCTCACCTCTACGGCCGATCACGGACGACGTCTCGCAACCCCGCGTCCGTGGGTTCGGTGTTGTCGCCTGATTATTTCCCTGTCACCGCGACTCCCGCCCCACTCCGGCGGAAGATTCGCCGGTATGGCACAGAATGCGCATCACCTGGCACGGGATACCGTTGTCGTCGTGACCGAATCCCGTTTGCTGACCGATGTCGCCCGGCGACTCGCCGCCTTCGGTGCACTCACCCGGATGACCGGAACCGACTCGCTGGTAACTCTCGACGACGGCGGCCTCACCCTCGATGACGGCGAGCACTACGTCCGGATCGAACGCACCGACGGTGGCCCCCTGCGCTCTCCGGACGGACCCGTCCCGGCCGGCTGGCGCACCGACGAGACCACCGAGCGCCTCGCCGTCGACTGGATCGAGGACTACCTCGAGGACACCTACCAGGCCCTCGTCATCCGGCGCGACGACATCACCGACCTGATCGCCGACCCGTTCTCGCAACTCCACCTGGAACGACTCGCCCGCCGCTTCCCCGCCGCCGACCTCTCCGCGCTGCGGGAGTTCCTGGGCGCGGTGGCCGCCTGGCTCGGCGCCCCGGCCGTCGGGTAGAACAGAAGAGATATTGTGCATAATCTTCTAAGGAGTCGCCGTGTCGGAGATCAGCCCGATTCCCTTCACCCTCGACGACGGCCACCCCGCGCTCGCCGGTGACCGCTGGATAGACGACGACGCCCCGCGCCGCTCGACACTGCTGCTCCTGCACGGCGGCGGCCAGACCCGGCACTCGTGGGATCGCTCCGCCCGCGCCCTCGCCGCCCGCGGCCACGACGTGTACACGCTCGACCTGCGCGGGCACGGCGACAGCGAGTGGGCCGCCGACGGTGACTACGACCTCGACGCCTTCGCCGGCGACCTGCTGAGGGTCCTCGGCACGCTGCCCACCGCCCCGATCCTGATCGGCGCCTCGCTGGGCGGCATCACCAGCCTCTGCGTCGCCGGTGAGCATCCCGACGCCGCCGCCGGACTGGTCTTGGTCGACGTGGTGGTCGATGTCGAGCCCGAGGGCATCCAGCGGATCCAGAACTTCATGAACACCCACCTGGACGGCTTCGCCACGCTCGACGAGGTGGCCGATGCCATCGCCGAATACACCCCGGAACGCAAGCGATCCCGCAATCTCGATAGTCTACGCAAGAACGTCCGGCAGCGCGCGGACGGCCGCTGGTACTGGCACTGGGATCCGGCGTTCATGCGTGATTCCGACGACGAACCGCGGGCGCACTCGGACCCCGAACGCCTCGGCGCGGCCGCGCGCAACGTGACCGTGCCGACGCTGGTGGTGCGGGGCCGCCAGTCCGACGTCGTCTCCGAGGAGGGCGCCCGGGCCATGCTCGAGCGCATCCCGCACGCCGAACTCGTCGACGTCGGCGGCGCCGGCCACATGGTGGTCGGCGACGACAATCAGGTGTTCGCCACCGCCATCGACGACTTTCTGGAGAGCCGCGGTCTCTAGCGGTGTCACGGTGGACCCGAGGCCGACAGGCCGAAATCCGTCGCGTATTCGCTTGGCGATCCGCCAGGATCCGCGACGTCTGTCGGCCGGCGGCACGATCCGCGACGGATCACGATCGCGAGGTCGTGCGGCGCGCGCTCCCGGCGTGATCACTCGCCACCGACGGGCAGTGCCGGGACTCACGAGTCCAGGCGGAATCCGGCGATCGGTACGGTCGATGCCATGGCGAATATCGTGATCATCGGGGGCCACGGCAAAGTGGCCCTTCTCCTGGCCCCGATCCTGACCGCACGCGGCGACACCGTCACCTCGGTGATCCGCGACCCCGAGCACGCGATCGACGTCTCCCGCACCGGAGCCAATCCGCTGTTGCTCGACATCGAGACCGCCTCCGCGCCGGAACTCGCCGCGGTGCTGACCGCGGCCCAGGCCGACGCCGTGGTGTTCACCGCAGGCGCGGGCGGCGGCGACCCCGCGCGCACCTACGCGGTCGATCGAGACGCGGCCCTGCGGGTGATGGACGCGGCCTCGGCCGCGGGCGTCCGCCGCTTCGTGATGGTGTCGTACCTCGGGGCGGGACCCGACCACGGTGTGCCGCAAGACAACTCGTTCTACCCGTACGCCGAGGCGAAGGCCGCCGCCGACACCGCCCTGCGCGCCTCCGGACTCGACTGGACCATCCTGATGCCCGGCCGCCTCACCCTGGACGAGCCCACCGGCGCCATCGATCCCGCCGCGGTACGCGCCGACGACAATCCCGGCACATCGCGTGCCAACGTCGCGGCGGTCGCCGCCGCGGTTCTCGCCGATCCGTCCACCGTCGGCCGGGACATCCCCTTCACCGACGGCCCCGTCCCCATCGACGACGCCCTCCGCGGAGCGCGCTGACACGGCGGACGGGAATCTCGGAGCCCCTGCCCGTCGAGCCGTCTGGCCCCCGGCCCGCAGGGGCGCGTCGAAACGGCCAGTCCGAAGGCGTTTCGACACGGTCTGCGCCTAGCGGCTTGACCGGCTCAACGGGCTGCTGGCAACCGGCTCCACCGGCTGACCGCGACCGCCTCAACCGCGCGTCGGACCGACACCAGCCCGCAGTCCAGCGCGCCGCCCGCTAAGCGAGCAGCTTCGCCTTCGCGGCGGCGAACTCGTCGTCCGACAGCAGGCCCTTGGTGTGCAGATCGGCCAGCTTCATCAGCTCGGCGGTCAGGTCGGTGCCGCCGGCCGCAGGGGCGGGCGCCGGAGCCGCTGCGGCAGCCGCGGCCTGGGCCTGCTGCTGGGCGGCGTACGCCTCGGCGGCCTGTTGCTGCTGCCACGCGGCCTGCGCCTGCGCGTTCTGCGCCTGTTCGGCGCGGCGGTTCGCGGCGCGGTTGCCCATCGCGTTGGCGGTGCCGGTCACCACGGCCGTGCGGGCCGCGAGTCCGATGAGGCCGGGTCGTCCAGCTCGTCGCATGTCGTGTTCTCCTCGGTGATCAGTGGGTATAGGGGACGGCGTGGCCGGATTCAGTCGGCGAGTGCGGCGATCTCGTTCACCACGACCGACGGGATCCGTTCGGACGCGACCACCTCGCTGCCCTCGGCGGCCAGCCGGGCACCGAGTTCCCGGGCCCACACCAGTTCCAGGGCGACGATCGCGGCGGTGGCACCGGGTTCCAGCGTCTCGGCGAGCACCTCGATGTCCTCGTCGCCGGTCAGCCCGGGAACGGCCAGGTCGAGCGCCGTCGCGCCGAGCGCGTCGAACTCCACCTCGGTCACCTCGACGTCTCCGGCCACCGATTTGGTGACCACCACGAAGTCGAGCACCCGGACCACACCGGCCTCCACCTGGGCGACCAGCGCACCGATCACCTCGGGCGACGGCGCCGGCTGGGCGAGCGAGACCACCATCAGTTCGACGGGGCCGAGAGTGCCGGCGGCGGGATTCGACATGGGTCCTCCTCATCGGTCGATGGCCCCGAGTCTTCCGCACACCACCCCGGTACCGCGCGAACGACGCGCGAGAATCACCCGTAAGAGATGAGGCCGTCACTCACCCCACACGACCGGGCATCCGGCGATACGATCAATCCATCGTGATCGCCCCGCCTGCTGAGGGAGTTTGATGTCCGAGTCCTTGGAAGTGCGCGAGGTCGATCCGGATGATCTGACGCTGCCCGTACCGACGGTCGACGAGTTCCGCCGGTCGCTGCTGCATCATCTGCGATACGGGATGGGCACCGATCCCGCGCACGCGTCGAAGTTCGCCTGGCGGATGGCGCTGAGCTTCGCCCTCCGGGATCGCGCGATGGAACCGTGGTTCACCGCGACCCGGCGGACGTGGGAGGAGCGTCGCAAGCGGGTCTACTACCTGTCGATGGAGTTCCTGATCGGCCGGCTGCTGGAGGACGTCGCGATCAACCTCGGTCTGCGCGACGTCGCCGTCGAGGCGATGGAACAGCTCGGTCTCGACTTCTTCGACATCGCCGAGGACGAACCCGATGCGGCGCTAGGCAACGGCGGTCTCGGGCGCCTGGCCGCGTGCTACCTGGAGTCGATGGCGACTCTGGCGTGCCCCGCCTACGGCTACGGCCTGCAATACGAGCACGGCTTGTTCAAGCAGCGTTTCGCCGACGGCCGCCAGGTCGAGGAACCCGAGGACTGGCTGGTCAGCGACAATCCGTGGTACTTCACCCGGCCGGAGGCCGCCTACCGGGTCGGCTTGCGCGGCGACGTGGTGGAGCAGGACGGGCGGCAGATCTGGACGCCGCGGCTGTCGGTGATCGCCGAGGCGCACGACACCCCCGTGGTCGGCTGGGGCGGGCGGTGGGCCAACACCCTGCGGCTCTGGGCCGCCAAGCCCAGCGCCGATCTGTTCGACCTCGGCCGCTTCAACGCGGGCGACTACGCGGCCGCCGCCGAGCCCGAAGCCTGGGCCCGCACCCTCAGCCGCGTGCTGTACCCGGACGACACCACCGACCGGGGCAAGGAACTGCGGCTCTCCCAGGAGTACTTCCTCACCTCCGCGTCGGTGCAGGACATTCTGCGGCGCTACCTCGAAGACCACGACGATCTGTCCCGGCTGCCGGACTACGCCGCGATCCAGATGAACGACACCCATCCGGCGATCGCCGGCCCCGAGCTGATCCGGCTGCTGGTCGACGAGCACGGTTTCGACTTCGACCGCGCCGTCGACGTCTCCACGCAGGTCCTCGGCTACACCAACCACACGCTGCTCCCCGAGGCCCTCGAGCGCTGGTCCGTCGGGCTGATGCGCAAGGTGCTGCCGCGTCATCTGCAGATCATCGAACGACTCGACTCGCGGGATGCCCAGCTGCACGGTCCCCGCCCGGACGGGGTCGGCCTGATCGGCGACGGCGACGTCAGGATGGGCGAGCTGGCGTTCGTCACGAGCCACCGGGTCAACGGCGTCTCGGCGCTGCACACCGAGCTCGTCCGGGAGAACCTGTTCCCGGCTCTCGACGAGCTGCACGGCGGCCGCATCGTCAACGTCACCAACGGGATCACCCCGCGCCGCTGGCTCAAGCTGGCCAATCCGCCGCTCGCCCAGCTCATCACCGAATCCGTCGGCGCGGGCTGGGAGACCGATCTGGACCGGCTGCGCGAGCTGGATCCGCGCGCCGACGACCCGGAGTTCCGCGAGCGCTACGGCGTCACCAAGCGGCTCGCCAAGGTGCGCCTGGCGAACTGGCTCGCCGAGCATCACGACATCCAGATTCCGGTCGACGCCCTCTACGACGTGCAGATCAAACGGCTGCACGAGTACAAACGGCAACTGCTCAACATTCTCTGGACCATCGCGCACTGGCAGCGGATCAAGGCCGACCCGGATGCCGGCTGGGTGCCGCGGGTCAAGATATTCGGGGGGAAGGCCGCCCCCAGCTACGCCATGGCCAAGGACATCATCGCGCTCATCAACGACGTCGGCGCCGTGGTGAACGACGATCCGCAGACCCGCGACCTGCTGCGCGTGGTGTACCCGGCGAACTACAACGTGTCGATGGCCGAGAAGCTGATCCCCGCGGCCGATCTGTCCGAGCAGATCTCCACCGCCGGAATGGAGGCCTCCGGCACCGGCAACATGAAGTTCGCGCTCAACGGCGCGCTGACCATCGGCACGCTCGACGGCGCGAACGTCGAGATCCGTGAACAGGTCGGCCCCGACAACTTCTTCCTGTTCGGCCTGACCGCCGACGAGGTCGCGGCGCGGCGGAGCGAGCCCGATCACGCGCGGACCGCCATCGAGGCCAGCCAGCCGCTGCGCGACGTCTTGCAGACCATCGCCGAGGGCACCTTCAGCCCGGGCGACACGCACCGCTACGGCGGCATCCTCGACATGCTCTGGAACAGCGACTACTTCCTGGTCGCCTCCGACTTCGACGCGTACGACGCGGCCCAGACCGAGGTCGACGCCGCCTACCGGGACTACCCGAGGTGGCAGACGATGGCCGTCCACAACATCGCTCGCATGGGCTTCTTCAGCTCGGACCGGGCGATCCGGGAGTACATGAGCGAGATATGGACCATCACTCCCGCCCTGTAGTCCCCCTCGGGGAGGACACGCTCGCGCAGATCCTCGGCGACGCCGAGGCGCACCTGCTGGTGCAGGGCCGCCATCGCGATCCGTTCGCGGCCCTCGGGCCCACCGACGACGGCCGGTACGTCGTCGTGCACGTTCCGGGTGCGCGCCGGGTGTGGATCGTCAACGACACCGATGAGGCCGAGGCGACCCGGCACCCGGCCGCCGACGGCGTCTTCGTCGGCCCGTTCCTGCCGTTCTACCGGCTGCGGGTCGAGCGGGCGGACGGCACCCTCGTGGAACGGGAAGACCCGTACCGGTTCTCGCCGGTGCTCGGCGCGATCGACGAGCACCTGATCGGCGAGGGCAATCACCGCAGGCTGTGGCGGGTACTCGGGGCTCACCCGACGGTCCACGACGAGGTCGCCGGAGTGCACTTCGCGGTGTGGGCACCCGAGGCCGAGCAGGCCGCGGTGGTCGGCGACTTCAACGACTGGAACCCCGCCGCCCACCCGATGCGCCGGCGCGGTGCGACCGGGGTGTGGGAACTGTTCGTGCCCGGGATCGGTGAGGGCGAGGTGTACAAGTACCACCTCATCGGGCCGGGTGGCCGGGCCCTGCCGATGAAGGCCGATCCGGTCGGCTTCGGCGCCGAGCTTCCGCCGCGCACCGGTTCGGTCGTCCGGCGCCTCGGCACGCACCGCTGGCACGACCGCGCGTGGCTGTCGGACCGCAGCCGCCGCAACGCGGTCGACGCGCCGATCAGCATCTACGAGGTGCATCTCGGTTCGTGGCGGCGCGACGACGAGGGCGACCCGCCGTCGTACCCGGAACTGGCCACCGAGCTGATCGACTACGTCGCCGAGCTGGGCTTCACGCACATCGAGGTGCTGCCGATCTCCGAGCATCCGTTCGACGGATCGTGGGGCTATCAGCCGATCGGGCTCTTCGCGCCCACCATCCGGTACGGCACCGGCGCCGAGTTCGCGGCCCTGGTCGACGCCGCGCACGCCCGCGGGATCGGGGTGCTGGCCGACTGGGTGCCCGGGCACTTCCCCACCGATCAGCACGGCCTGGGCCGGCTGGACGGCACCGCCCTGTACGAGCACGCCAATCCCCAGGAGGGGTTCCATCCCGACTGGAACACGCTGATCTTCAACTACGGCCGGCCGGAGGTGGCGAACTACCTCATCGCGAACGCGCTGTACTGGCTCGACGAATATCACCTCGACGGGCTGCGCGTGGATGCCGTCGCCTCGATGCTCTACCGCGACTACTCGCGCGGCCCCGGCGAGTGGGTGCCCAACAAGGACGGCGGCCGGGAGAACTACGAGGCGATCGCCTTCCTGCGGAAGGCCAACGCCGCCGCCTACGCCGAGCATCCGGGCGTCATGATGGTCGCCGAGGAGTCCACCACCTTCCCGCGGGTCACCGGGCGCGTCGACGACGGCGGCCTGGGTTTCGGCTTCAAATGGAACCTGGGCTGGATGAACGATTCGCTGACCTATTTCGGCAAGGACCCCGTCCACCGCCGCTACCACCACGACAACCTCACCTTCGGCATCACGTACGCGTTCACCGAGAACTTCGTCCTGCCGATCAGCCACGACGAGGTGGTCCACGGCAAGGGCTCGATGTACGGCCGCATGCCGGGCAGCCACGCCGACAAGCTCGGCAACCTCAAGGCGTTCTACGGCTACATGTGGGGGTATCCGGGCAAGAAGCTGCTGTTCATGGGTCAGGAGTTCGGTCAGCCCGCCGAATGGAATCACGACGCCCAGCTGGACTGGGCGGTGCTCGCCGACCCCGGGCACGCCGGGGTACGCGACGTGGTGCGCGACCTCAACCGTCTCTACCGCGAGCAACCGGCCCTGCACCGGTACGACTCCGACCCCCGCGGATTCCAGTGGCTGCTGGTGGATGCGGTCGACGAGCAGGTCTTCGCGTGGTTGCGGCGGGGCGCCGACGGCGACCCGCATGTCGTGGTCGTGCTCAACCTCACGCCGGTGCAGCGGACCGGTTTCCGGCTGGGATTCCCGGTGCCCGGCCGGTGGATCGAGGCGCTCAACACCGATTCGGCCCTGTACGCCGGGGGCGACCGCGGCAACACCGGTGCGATCGAGACGGAACCCGTTCCGGCCCAGCGGGAGGCGCAGTCGGCACTGTTGACGCTACCGCCGCTGTCGGCCCTGTACTTCGTCGAGGAGAGGACGGTGTGATGACCCCGCGCAGTCTCCTCGCGGTCGCCTCCGAGTGCGTCCCGCTGGTCAAGACCGGTGGGCTGGCCGATGTCGTCGGCTCACTGCCGAGTGCGCTGGCACCCCTGGGCTGGCGCACCCGCACCCTGTTGCCCGCCTACCGCGGACTGCTCGGGCAGTTCGACGACCTCACCCCGGTGTGGGAGCACGGCGAGTTGTTCGGCGGATACGGCGCGGTGCTGGCCGGTCGTCTCGCCGGTCTCGACCTGCTGATGCTCGACGCCCCGCACCTGTTCGACCGCGCCGGCGGACCCTACGGCATCGACGGCCACGACCACCCCGACAATCACCTGCGATTCGCGGCGCTGTCGTGGGTGGGTGCACGGATGGCGATCGACGGCACCGCGGAGGGCTGGCGGCCCGATGTGGTGCACGCGCACGACTGGCAGGCCGGTCTCGTCCCGTCGTACCTCCGGTACGCCGGGTGCCACGTGCCCTCGGTGATGACCATCCACAACATCGCCTTCCAGGGGGTCTTCGGCGCCGATCAGCTCGACGCGGTGCGGCTGCCGACATGGGATTTCCATCCGGAGGCGCTGGAGTATCACGGTCTGGTGAGCGCGCTGAAGGCCGGCATGGTGCACGCGCAGAAGGTGACCACCGTCAGCGCCACCTACGCCGAGCAGCTGACCACGCCCGAGTTCGGTTTCGGGCTGTGCGGGGTGGCCGCCGCCCGCGCCCGGCGCGGGGACATGCTCGGCATCGTCAACGGCATCGACGTCGACGTGTGGGATCCGGCCCATGACCCGCACATCGTCGGATACTCGGCCGACGACCTCGCGGGGAAGGCGGCGAACCGGACCGCGCTGGCCGAGGCCTTCGGCATCGCCGAGCCGTCCGGTCCACTGGCCGTCGTCGTCACCCGGTTGACCCATCAGAAGGGGATCGACCTGCTGATCGACGCGGTGCCCGACTTCGTCGAGGCCGGCGGCGCCGTCGTGGTGCTCGGATCGGGTGACCCGGCGTACGAGTTCGGCCTGGTCCAGCTGGCCGACCGGTACCCGCACGCGGTCGGGGTGCGGATCGGGTACGACGAACCGCTGAGCCACCGGATGTTCGGCGGCGGCGACCTGGTCGTGGTGCCGTCCCGGTTCGAGCCGTGCGGGCTGACCCAGCTCTACGGTCTGCGGTACGGCGCGGTGCCGCTCGTCGCGGAGACCGGCGGTCTCCGGGACACGGTGACCGACGCGTCGGTGGAGAACCGGAGTGCCGGGACCGCCACCGGATTCACCTTCGGCGACGTCAGCTCCGTCGGTGTGGCCGATGCCTTCGCCCGGGCGGTCGCGCTGTACGACGACCCGGCGGCCTTCGGGCGGATCCGCGCGCAAGGGATGGCGACTCCCGTCGACTGGGCGTCGTCGGCCCGGCAGTACGCGCAGCTGTTCGACAGCCTGCTCGCGTGACGCGGCCGTCGCCGAGGGTGTCCGCGGGCCGGCCGTGGCCGCTGGGGGTGACCGTCGACGGCGACGGCGTCAACGTCGCGGTGTCGTCCGAGACCGCCGAGCGCATCGACTTCTGTCTGTTCGCCGCGGACGGGACCGAGGACGCCGTCCCGCTGCCGTTCCGGGACGGGAACGTCCATCACGCGCACGTGCGCGGGGTCGGCGCCGGGGCGCGGTACGGTCTGCGCGCGCACGGCCCGCAGCGCCCCGCCGACGGTCTGCGGTTCAATCCGGCCAAACTCCTGATCGACCCGTATGCGCGCGCTCTGGACGGCCCGATCCACTGGCATCCGCTGATGTCCGGGTTCTCCGGCGACGACGATCTGTCCGTCGACTCCCGCGACAGCGCACCGGTGGTGCCCAAGGGCGTGGTCGTGGGGCGCACCGACGGCGAACCGGGGCCCGATCCGGCGGCCAACCGGCCCGGGCACGCCGCCGCCGATCTGGTGATCTACGAAGCGCACGTCAAGGGCATCAGTGCCGCCCACCCGGAGGTGCCGCCGGAGGTGCGCGGCACCTACGAGGGCATGGCACATCCGGCCGTGCTCGATCATCTGACCGCGCTGGGCGTGAACGCCGTCGAGCTGCTGCCGGTGCAGGCCTTCTTCGACGACCGGCGGCTGGTCGAGATGGGTCTGACGAACTACTGGGGCTACCAGCCGATCGGCTGGTTCGCCCCGGAGCCGCGGTACGCGCGCGCCGACGCCGTCGCCGAGTTCCGCGGGCTGGTCCACGCCCTGCACGAGCGCGGCATCGCGGTGATCTGCGACGTCGTCTACAACCATTCCGGGGAGGGCGACGAATTCGGTCCGACGATCTCGCAGCGCGGACTGGACAACCGCGTCTACTACCGGCTGCACGACGGCGGCCGGCACTACAACGACGACACCGGAACCGGTAACACCCTCGCCGTCGACCGGCTCCCGATGCTGCGGCTGGTGCTGGACGGTCTGCGCTACTGGGTCACCGAGTTCGGCGTCGACGGCTTCCGTTTCGACCTCGGCACGACGCTCGGCCGCGGCCGCTCGGGTTTCCGTCGCGACGGGCGCTTCTTCACGGCCCTGCGCCAGGATCCGGTGCTCGCGGGCGTCATCCTGATCGCCGAACCGTGGGACATCGGTCCGGGCGGCTATCAGCTGGGGCACTTCCCGCCACCGCTACACGAGTGGAACGACGAGTTCCGCGACGGCGTCCGGCGGATCTGGCGCGGCGAGGAGACGCTGGGTGAGGCCGGTGTCGGGGCGTTGCTGCTGGGTTCGGCGCATCGCTTCGACCATGCGGGCCGGCCGGCATCGACGTCGGTCAACTTCCTGACCGCGCACGACGGTTTCACCCTCGCCGACCTGGTGTCGTACGCGGTCAAGCACAACGAGGCCAACCTCGAGGACGGCCGGGACGGCCACAACGACAACCACTCGGACAATCTCGGCGTGGAGGGCCCGACCGACGATCCGGCGATCACGCGGGCCCGCGCCCGGCGCATACGCGGGATGCTGGCCACCCTGCTGGTGTCGCAGGGCATCCCGATGCTGCTGGCCGGGGACGAGATCGGTAACGGCCAGGGCGGCAACAACAACGCCTACGCCCAGGACAATCCGATCGGCTGGCTCGACTGGTCCGCGCCCGACACCGAGTTGTTCGAGGTGGTGCGCCGGCTCATCGCGCTGCGCCGGGAACTTCCGGTGCTGCGTCAGCGCACGTTCCTGCACGGCCGCGAGCGGGCCGACGGGCACCGCGACGCCGTCTGGTCGCTGGCCGACGGCCGCGAACCGTCGCCGGA
The DNA here is from genome assembly GCF_052036135.1 of Gordonia marina. Classification (NCBI taxonomy): domain Bacteria; kingdom Bacillati; phylum Actinomycetota; class Actinomycetes; order Mycobacteriales; family Gordoniaceae; genus Gordonia; species Gordonia marina. The sequence continues at coordinate 72,880 of NZ_JBPSDN010000008.1, read as the reverse complement.
CGACTGGCACCATCTCGACCAGCGGTCGATCGCCCTGACCCTGCGCGGCGCGGCCGGCGATCCGGTCGGCGAACTGCTCGACGATCTCGTGTGCGTGATCGTCAACGTCGGCCCGGACATCGAGTTCGCGCTGCCCTGCGCGGACGGCCGCGGCTGGCGCGCCGAACTCGACACCGCCCGCCCGTACGGCCCCGCCGCCGTCGGCGCGCACTACCCGGTGGCCGAACAGTCCGTCGTCGTGCTCCGCTCCGCCGACGGACCGCCCACCGCCGGCTGACCCCGCCGCCACCCACCGCCGACTGAAACACCGGCGGACCGCCCAACGTCGGCCGAGCCACCAGCAGACCACCCACCGCCCAGCTGAGCCACCGGCCGACCGCCCACACCCGCAGACCATCCACCGCCGACTGAGCCACCCGCGGACCGCGCACCGCCGACTAAGTCACCGGCAGACCACCCACCGCCGGCTGAGCCCTTCGACTCCGCTCAGGAACCACCATCGACGAGCCCGCCAGGGCGAGACGATGAGTCGAAGCCACCCTTTCTCGAGCCCCCCCGACCGCACCGCCGGCTCGCCCCCGCTTCTACGACCCCGTAGCAGCGAGCCGACACAGAAGCAGCGTTCGCGAGCGCTGCCTCTGCACGCGAACGCTGCCACGCCCACCGGCCGGCAGCGGGAAGCCACAATCCGCACTCCACCCGCCGACAGCTGAATCACCGACGGACCGCCCACCGCCGACCGAGCCACCAGCAGACCACCCACCGCCCGACTGAGCCACCGGCCGACCGCCCAACGCCGGCTAAGTCACCGGCGGACCGCCCACCGCCGACCGAGCCACCAGCCGACCGCCCAGCCACCAGCCGACCATCCACCGCCGGCTGAGCCATCGACGAGCCCGCCAGGGCGAGACGATGAGTCGAAGCCACCCCTCTGGCGGCTCGGCAACGCCGCCGACCCCCATCCCGAGCGATCGATCCCCCTAGCGGCGCAGCTTCTTACCGGCGTCGAACCGCTCCTCGCGCTGCCCGAGATGCCAGGCGTGCCACCGCCGCCAGCGGCGGACCGAAGCGGTCTGCCACCACCGGTCGACACCCGGCGAGACGCGCCGCGCGAGTTCGACCGCGGCGATCAGCGGGGCCCGGCCGAGCAGCAGTGCCAGACCGGGGAGACCGCTCGGCAGCCGGTACTTACGCCGGTTCCACGGCAGCATGAACAGCCGCGTGTAGCCGGCCTGCAAGTGCAGGTGATACCGGGCGCGCAGCCGGGCGAGCCCGCGCACCTGCGGACCCGGCTCGAACGACGGCACGAAGCCCTCGACCAGCTCCGGGCCGAGCGGGCCGGAGTCGTACTTGCGGGTCGCGTCGAAGTAGTAGAGGAGCCGCAGGCCGTCGCCGACGGTCTCCGGATACATCTCGTCGACGCGGCAACCGACCAGGTGACCGAGATACCTGTTGAAGTGGAGCACGGCCCGGATCTCCGCGGGACTCGTCAGGAAGCCCAGCGCGTACAGCCCCAGCGCCGGTCCGACGCTGCCACCGAGCAGGGTCAGCATCATCTCGCTCTGGCTGATCGGCAGACCGTGCGCGGCGGCATCCCACTCGGGATGCTCGGCGACGCGCGCCCGCACCGACACGTGCATCACGCGGACCTTGAGCGAGACCTCGCGGGCCCGTGACCCGGGGGTCAGCACCGCACCAGGCCGGCACACCTCCAGCCACCAGCGGCTCGTCTCCAGATAGCGGTGCAGCGCGCTGGCCCCGGCGTAGCCGCCGGACAGCGACAGCGGCACCGCGAGGGAACCCTCGGTGTAGGTGTCCATGGTGCCCGCGTTGCCGACGGCGCCGAGGCTGTAGCCCCACCGGCGCCAGACCGCCGCCCCCTGCTCGATCAACTCGGGGTCCACCCAGTCGGGGATGGTCTCGAACTCGGCGAACAGCGCGCGCATCGATTCCGGGGCATCCGGCACGGCATCGATGCCGACGCGCAGCGCCTCGTCGAGCAGTTCCCGCGATCGGTCGGCCCCCAACTCGCCGAGATAGGTCTCGGCGACGAATCGCTCGGCCACCGGATCGCCCGCGGTGTGTCCGGCCAGGTACCGCGCGGTGACCTCCGGCGGTGGCAGCAGGCCGATTCCGGTGAGCCGCCGCACCCTGTCGTGCCACCGCTGATGGGCCGGACCGACGACGAGCTCCATGACGCACCCCTGATCTCCGCCGCCGCGGGAATGAAACGTTTCAACGATTATGTCCCATCTCGCAGCGGCGCGCCCCGAGGTCGGCGGTGTCCCGAGTAGGGTCGGGCCTCGAGAGCGCGTTCGGAGGAGCCCCCATGCAGATCAGCATCGTCTGGAACATCAACGCCAAGCACGTCGCGATCGACCGCGCGATCGAGACGTTGCGCGCACTGCACAACGAGGGCTTCCGGCGCGTGTGGTCCACGCAGATGCCGAACGAGCCCGACCTGCTGACCGTGATCGCGGTGGCCGGTCACGAGGTGCCGGAGATCGAGTTCGGCACCGCCGTGCTGCCGATGCAGAACCAGCACCCGATGAATCTCGCGCAGCGAGTGCTCACCACCAACACCATCATCGGCGGCCGGCTGAGCTTGGGCCTCGGCCTCTCGCACAAGGTGGTCACCGAGGGCATGTGGGGAATCCCGTACTCACGGCCGGTGAAGCGGACCAACGAGATCCTGGACGGCCTGCTACCGCTGCTGAACGGCGAGAAGGCCGGCGCCGCAGGCGAACTCGTGACCACCCGAGGCGCCCTGAGCCTGGTCGACGCACCCGCGCCGGACGTCTATCTCGCCGCACTGGGCCCCAAGATGCTCGAAGTCGCGGGCCGTCGCACCCGCGGCACCATCACCTGGATGACCGGTCCGGCGACCCTGCGCGACCACATCGTCCCGTCGCTGCACGCCGCCGCCGAGCAGGCCGGGCGCCGCACCGACGACGTCCGGACCGTGGCCATGCTGCCGATCGCCGTCACCGACGACGCCGACACCGCCAAGGGCTACGCGGCCGAGCAGTTCGCCCTCTACAACTCGCTCCCCTCCTACCGCGCAATGCTCGACCGCGAGGGCTACGAGCATTCCTCGGACGCGGCGATCATCGGCGACGAGGCGACGGTCACCGCGCGCATCGATCAGATCCGCGCCGCCGGGGTCGACGAGTTCGTCGGCATCCAGTTCCACCGCGACGGCGACGTCCGGGCCCGCACCCGCGAACTGCTTCGCTCGCTCGACAACTCCTGATCGCCCGCCTGCCTGGGGGCCGCGCCTACGACGCGGCTCCGGCGGCGAACCCTATCGCCTTCGGGCCCGTCGCCTCCTTCACGACGGTCGAGGGCCGACTTGCCGTCGACGCAACCGCCGACCTACTCTTTATTGGTAACTGTTTCCAATAAGGAGAACTCGTGAAGGTCCGCAACTCCCTCAAGTCCATGAAGAACCAGCCCGGCTCGCAGATCGTCCGGCGGCGCGGCCGGATCTTCGTCATCAACAAGCAGAACCCGCGCTTCAAGGCGCGCCAGGGCTGATCGCGGCCGCACGCGGGGTTGACGGATCCGGTTCGGCGCAATACATTCATAAATGCGCATACATTAATGCGACACCAGAACTCTCGCCCCCGGAGGTATCAGTCATGACCCACGCCACCCACGACGGCCACGCCCACACGCACGGAGACGGCTGCGGCCACGTCGCCGTCCCGCACGGCGATCACACCGACTACGTGCACGACGGCCACCTGCACCGCGAGCACGACGGGCACGTCGACGAGTGCGAGGCCACCGAGCACGTCGTCCATGACGGCCACGACCACGAGCACGGCGAGGGCTGCGGCCACGTCGCCGTTCCGCACGGCGATCACGTCGACTACGTCCACGACGGTCACCGCCACGCCGCCCACGACGGTCACTACGACGACCACTGACCCTCACCGGTCGAGACGACCCGCCCTACGGAGTCCCCGACTCCCCGGGCGGGTTTCGTCGTTCACCGGACGGTCGACGCCCGCCACGGTCGAGGTCTCGACTCCGCTCGACCGGCCTCTGCGTCGAGACCACCCGCTCTGAACGACTCACCCGGCCTCGACCGGCCGGCTCTCATCGTTCGACCACTGCGAGTACGACCCCGGGTACAGCGCGGCCCCGTGCCCGGCGATCTCCAGCGCCGCGATCTGATGCGCGGCGGTGACCCCCGATCCGCAGTACACGACCACGTCGCGGCCGTCGGCCCCGAGCGAGGCGAACCGTTCGCGCAACGCCTCCGCCGTCCGGAACGTACCGTCGTCGGCCAGATTCTCCCCGGTCGGTGCGCTCACCGCGCCGGGGATGTGTCCCGGCCGCGGATCGACCGGCTCCACCTCGCCGCGGTATCGCTCCCCGGCGCGGGCGTCGAGCAGCAGCGCGCCGGTCGCGGCGACGTCGTCGATCCCGACGGTCGGCATGCCGCCGCCGGTGAGGGTCACCGACCCGGTGCGGGGCACGGTGTCGCCGGAGGAGAGCCGGATGCCGGCGGCGCGCCACGCCCCGAGAGCCCCGTCGAGGATCCGGACGTCGTCGATCCCGCCCCAGCGCAGCAGCCACCAGGCGCGCGCCGCGGACATGCCGCCGCAGTCGTCGTAGACCACCACCGGTACGCCGTCGTCGATGCCCCAGCGCCGTGCGGCGGCCTCCAGGTCGGCGAGCGCGGGCAGCGGATGCCTGCCGCGGGCGGCGCTCGGCGGCGCGGCGAGTTCGGTGTTCAGGTCGACGTAGATCGCGCCGGGCACGTGGCCGTCGCGGTAGTGGTCGTAGCCGCGGTCGTCGCCGAGCTGCCACCGCACGTCCAGCACCACCGGCGGCCGGTCGGAGAGCATCGCTTCGACCAGTTCCTCGGCCCCGATCAGCACCTGACCCATTCCACTCCGCCTCTCCTCGATCTCCACGCAGCGCTGGCCCCGACTCTAATTCGGCCCACCGAGACGCCAACGTTGAACCCGCCGCGAGTCCAATCGGCACCTCTCTGAACTGCGGATACGACACCCTTGACGACGCCTCTTCGAGCACCGGTTGACTCCGGAAAACGCCGATCACAGACTCGTTTCACCGCCACGAGGGCGGCGAAATCACGGATGAGGAGTGGTGACGTTGTCACGCAGAATGTTCAGTCGGCTCGGTGTCTCGCTGGCGGCGGTCGCCGTGGTCACGGCGGCTGTGACCGGCTGCTCCTCCGGCGGCACAAGCGACTCGGCCGGTTCCGGCGACGTGACCCTCGTGGTCGGTGACCAGGTCAAGACGACGCAGTCCCTCCTCGAATCGGCGGGCGAGTTGAAGAACCTGCCGTACAAGATCAAGTGGGCCTCGTTCGAGGCCGGACCGCCGCTCCTCGAGGCCGCCGCGGCGGGCAAGGTCGACGTCGGCGGTACCGGCGACGTGCCCGCCGTGTTCGCGCAGTCGGCGAACTCGCCCCTGAAGATCATCACGGTCCTGTCCGCGAGCACCGCCAACGACTTCCTGCTGGTACCGCAGAACTCGCCGATCAAGTCCATCGACGACCTCAAAGGCAAGAAGGTCGCGTACACCAAGGGATCGAGTTCCAACGGCCTGGTGCTGGCCCTGCTGCACAAGGCGGGCCTGAAGCCGTCGGACATCACGTCCACCTATCTGACCCCGAACGAGGGGCTGGCCGCGTTCAACTCCGGGCAGATCGACGCCTGGGCGGTGTGGAATCCGTACGCGACCATCGGACAGCAGCAGAGCAAGGCCCGCGTCCTGGCCGACGGTACCGGTCTCACCACGCAGCAGGGCTACTACTTGGCCTCGAACGCCGCGCTCGGCGACTCGGCGAAGAACAAGGCCCTGAAGGACTTCGTCGGCCGGGTGGCGCGCGCCCAGAAGTGGGCGGCGACCCACAAGGACCAATGGGTGCCGATCTTCAGCAAGCTGACGACGCTGCCCGAACCGGTGGCCGCCGCCACCTTCGACACGTCCGCCAACGACGTGGTACCGATCGACGCCGCGCGGATCGCGAAGCAGCAGCAGCTGATCGACCTCTTCGCCGGCGCCGGGGTGATCCCCAACCAGCCCGTCGCCGCCGAGTACTTCGATGATCGGTTCAACTCCGTCGTCACCGGGAGCCAGTCGTGACCAGCGTGCTGGGCCGGCCGGCGCTGGACGTCGCCCCGGCACCGACGGCCCGGGCCCTGCCCCGGATCCGGCCGCGCCTGCCGAAAGTCGGCTACACCGGACTGCTGCGACTGGTCTCGCCGGTGGTACTGCTGGCGCTCTGGCAACTGCTGTCGGTCACCGGGGTCCTGCCCGCCGACAAGCTCGCACCCCCGTCGCAGGTCTTCGCCGCGGCGCGCGAGACATGGGCCGACGGAACCCTGACCGCGGCCATGCCGGTATCGCTGGAACGCGTCGCCTACGGCGTGCTCCTCGGTGTGTCGCTCGCGCTGGTGCTCGGCCTCCTGGTCGGCTTCTTCCGGGTCGCCGACCTCGCGATCGATCCGCCGCTGCAGATGCTGCGGACCATCCCGTTCCTCGGCCTCATCCCCCTGTTCGTCGTCTGGTTCGGGATCGGTGAGGAACCCAAGATCTTCCTCATCGCACTCGGCGTGATGTTTCCGCTCTATCTCAACCTGGTGGCCGGCATTCAGGGCGTGGACCCGAAACTGATCGAGGCGGGCCGGTCGCTGGGCCTGGGCCGCTGGAGCCTGGCCCGGACGGTGATCCTGCCGGGTTCGGTGCCGAGCGCATTGACCGGCCTCCGGCTGTCGCTCTCGGTCGCCTGGCTGTCCCTGATCGTCGCCGAACAGATCAACGCCGACGCCGGACTGGGCTACATGGTGATGAACGCGCGCACCTACCTGCGCAACGACATCATCGTCCTGGGCCTGGTGATCTACGCACTGCTCGGCCTGACCACCGATGCGCTGGTGCGTGGCCTGGAGTCGTACCTGCTGCGCTGGCGGGTGGCCCGATGAGTTCCTTCCGGCAAGCTCAACTGACGGCCGAACAGGCCCACAGCTCGACGGTGGTGCACGCGCGCAGTGTCTCCCGGTCGTTCGGCGACATCGAGGTGCTGCACAGCATCGATCTCGACCTGCGCCGCGGCGAGATCGTCGCCCTGGTCGGACGCTCCGGCTCGGGCAAGTCGACCCTCCTGCGGATCGTCGCCGGCCTCGATACCGGGCACGGCGGCACCGTCGAGGTCGACGGTTCACGTGCCGTCGCCTTCCAGGAGCCGCGCCTGCTGCCCTGGCGGACGGTCCGCGCCAACGTCTCGCTGAACCTGCGCCGGCCGGGGATCTCGCGCCGGAACCTCGATGCGCTGGCCGTAGCCGCACTCGGCGAGGTCGGCCTCGCCCACCGCGTCGACGCCTGGCCGCTGACCCTCTCCGGCGGAGAAGCGCAGCGCGCCTCCCTCGCCCGGGCGCTCGTCCGCGAGCCCGACCTGCTGCTACTCGACGAGCCGTTCGGCGCCCTCGATGCCCTCACCCGGCTGGAGGCGCACGCGCTCCTGACCCGGTTGTGGGCCGAGCACGGCTTCGCCGCCCTCCTGGTGACACACGACGTCGAAGAGGCCGTCGTCCTCGCCGACCGGATCCTCGTCCTGGACGACGGCCACCTCGCCCACCAGCTCACCGTCGACCTCCCCCGGCCCCGCGAACGCGACGACCCACACCTGGTCGAACTGCGCGAGCAGGTCCTCGGATACCTCGGTGTCGACACCAAGAAGAACCTGGAGATCTCATGACCGCACCGCACTTCCACTGGTTCCTGCCCACCGCCGGCGACAGCCGCGACGTCACCAGTCAGGCCAATGTCCCCGGCGCCGCGCTCGGCAATCGGGATGCCGACCTGAACTACCTGACCCTGCTCGCGAAGACCGCCGACACCCTCGGCTACGAGTCCGTACTGACGCCGACCGGCACGTGGTGCCAGGACTCGTGGATCGTCGCCTCGGCCCTGATCAACCAGACGCAGCACCTGAAGTTCCTGGTCGCCTTCCGCCCCGGCCTCATCACACCGACCCTCGCCGCCCAGCAGGCCGCCGCATTCCAGGAACTCTCCGGCGGGCGTCTCGCCCTCAACATCGTGACCGGCGGCGACGCCATCGAGCAGGCCCGCTTCGGCGACCACCTGAGCAAGGACGAGCGCTATGCCCGGACCGCCGAGTTCACCACCATCGTGCGCGGGGCCTGGTCGGGTACGCCGTTCGACTTCACCGGCGACTACTACGACGTGCGCGGCGCCGTCGTCGCCGATCCGCCGACTACGACGCCGGAGATCTTCTTCGGCGGTGCCAGCGAGGCCGCCCGCGAGACGGCGGCCCGTACCGTCGACACCTATTTGACGTGGACCGAGCCGCCCGCCGCGGTCGCCGAACTGGTCGCCGATGTGCGACGGCGCGCCGCCGCCCACGGCCGCGAGCTCACCTTCGGCATCCGTGCCCACGTGATCACCCGCGACACGCACGACGAGGCCTGGGCGGTGGCGCGCGGGCTCGTCGACCGAATGGACCCGAATGTCATCGAGTTCGCTCGTGCCGCGATGAACCGCGCCGAATCCGAGGGCCAGCGCCGTCAGGCGGCGCTCTCGGCCCACCCCGACAACCTGGAGGTCTACCCCGGGCTGTGGGCCGGATACGGCCTGGTCCGCGGCGGCGCGGGCACCGCTCTCGTCGGCAGTCACGCCGAGGTGGCCGACCTGATTCAGCAGTATCGCGACATCGGGATCGACCACTTCGTGCTGTCCGGCAACCCGCACATCGAGGAGGCGTACTGGTTCGCCGAGGGCGTCAAACCGCTGTTCGACCGGCCCGCCGCGGCGGCCCGGTCCGACGTGGCCGCCGCCGGCTAGCCGCGACGCCGGACCGGGGCCGATCACAGCGACTGACGGTGCGCGTTCCGCACTCCGGCCGGATCTGCGCAGCATCAGGCATCCGGAGTCGGCGCCGGGCCGCCTGGTCGACGGCCGGAGAAAGCAGCGGAATCTGCGGCGCTACGCGGAGTGCGGGACCGGGCAGCCCGTGGGGAAGGTGCCCAGTTCGGCGACCACCACGGCATCCGGGGAGTAGCTCTTCATCCGGCGGTTGTGCTGGAAGTCCTTGGCGCGCAGGCGCGGCGGCAGCATGCGCACCACCGCGGCGCGGGCCCGCATCGCCCCGCGCGACGCGGCGCGCACGGCGGCGGACGGCTCGTCGTACTCGAAGGCTTCGAGGAGCGGCTTGTCCATCAGTGCGCGGGAGAACAGCCGGACCGCGGGCCGCACCGGCCGGGGGTAGAAGGTCGCGAGCAGGTTCAGCGTCAGGTCGGCCACCCGCCGGCCGCCGGCGTCGTAGGCGAAGTGCTCGGCCTCGTAGGCGTCCAGGAGATCGGCGAACTCGTCGTAGGTCTCCGGGATGTCCTTGATGTTCATGTGCCGCCCGAGCTTGCGGTAGTAGTGCACGCTCGCGGTCACCTCGTCGTACGTCAGCCGGCGCCACCCGTAGTCGTCGATCCAGCGCTTCGGTACGACGACGAAGGTCGCGAGCACGTAGAGCATGTCGTCGTTCGAGATGTCGTACGAGCGGTGCATCTGGTTGATCCGGCGCAGCGCGGTCTTCCCCTCGGCGGAGTCGAAGCCGCGCGCCAGCGGGCATTCGAGGAGGAGCGCGGTGTCGTCGTACCGCTTCTGCGTGTCGTCGAAACCACGCGACTCCGACAGCAGGCCCCCGACACTGGGCACCGCGTAGGTGCGGAACAGCGCGAAGCTGAGCGCCTGCGTGAAATCCCAGGGGAAGTCGTACATCGAGAGGTTGCGGTAGATCTCCTCGAAGTCGGTGCGCGGATCGAGGCCGCGATTCCGGTCCCAGCGAAACATCGTGGCTGCCTTTCGTCGTCGTCCAACCGAGCATAAGTCAACTTATGGCCGACGGGCAAGGCGTCACGACCATGAGAGAATCGTCAGTCATGACCACCCAGTCAACGAGCCCCGCGGCGTCCCCGCTGCGCGAGCGGTTCCTCGAAGCCGGGATGACGGTTCTGGCCCGCGAGGGCTACGCGGGCTTCAAACAGGCCGTGGTCTGCGCCGAGACCGGCCTGACCACCGGCGCGTTCTACCACTCCTTCCGCAACTGGCGGGAGTTCGGCACCGCCCTCATCGAGTACTGGCGCAGCGAGTCCACCGATCGCCTCGTCGCCTGGCTCGACACCGACGTCTCCCCCCTCGCCCGGACCGACGCGCTGGTCGATGTCGCGCTCAACCTGCCGCACGCCGCGGAGGCCGCGATCCGGACCTGGGCCGCCGGGGAGGTCGAGGTGCGCCGGGCCGTCGACGACGTCGACGCGGTGCGCACGGAGGCCATCGTCCGCTACACCCTCGAGCTCGGCGTCGACGAACGGCACGCCCGCCACCTCGCCCGGACCGCCATGCTGCTGCTGATCGGGCACCAGACCGCCGGGAGCGCCGTCGCCGACCTGGAGTGGAGCATGCGCCACCTGCTGGCGACGGACCCGCAGGTGCAGGCCGGTCTCGCCCGGCTCCGGGAATTGGACGGGTCAGACCTCTGAGTAGTCGGCCACCTGGCCGCGAGCCGGCGCCTTCGCCATCAGCCACAGCATCCGCGGCAGTTCCCACAGCGGCAGGCGCGACGGCCAGTCGTGTGGGCGCAGCAGCGCCTCGGTGCCGCCGTCGACGGTGACCACCGAACCGACCATGAAGTCGGCGGCCGGCGACAGCATCAGCGCCGCCCACTCGGCAAGCTGCTCCGGCGTCCCGTACTGGCGCGCCGGCACCGGGAACGACCGCACCTGCTTACCCGTCGGACTCTCCAGCTGCGAGCGGAGGAGCGGCGTCAGCACCGGCCCGGGCGCCAGCACGTTCAACCGGATCCCGGCGCCCGCCCAGTCCGCGCCGACCGCCCGCGTCCGGCACCACCGGCTCACCGCCAGCTTCGACGCCGCATAGGCGACGGGCGCGGAGATGCCGCGCCGCGCCGCGATGACGCGGGCGGCCGCGGCCGTCTCCCCGCGGACCAGCAGCCGGACGGCACGACGCGGCACCAGCGGGGTCGACGTGGTCGAGTTGGAACCGAACACGACCACCTTGGCCTTGTCCGGGCACGCGGCGAGCGCCGGCCGCAGACCGTCGAGCAACTCGGTGACCCCCAGGACGTTCACCTCGACGATGGTCCGCTCCGCACCGCGTTTGGGGCCGAGCCCGGCCGCCAGCACCGCGCCGTCGAGAACACCGCCGCAGCGGTCGAGGACGTCGTCGATCGCCCGCCGCCGCCCGGCCGGAGTGGACAGATCGGCGGCCACCTCGGCGCCGGCCAGATCGACGCCGATCACGTCGTGACCGTCGTCGCGCAGCCGCCCGGCGACGCCGGCTCCCATGCCCGACGCCGCACCCGTCACCACATACGTTCCCACCGACAGCCCTCCGACGATTCGACTCCGCATCCGGCCTTGTCATAGTCCACGGCCGCCACGCGCACAGCCGATTCCGTGTTCACCGGCCCGATGGGTCGAAGACTAGCGGGGATCGTCGCCGCGGTCCTCCGGTTCCGGACCGGGCGATCCACTCCGGCCGCGGATCACTGATCCGTGATGCGGTACACGCGGCGCGCGTTGTCGTTGAAGAGGTGCGAGAGCAGATAGTCGCCGCGGTCGCCGAGAACGTCGAGCAGGGCGCCGACCACCACGCCGATGGTCGCGTTGTGGGTGTCCAGCGGGGCGTTGGAACCGAAGATCACCCGTTCGGGGCCGAACCGGTCCACCACGTGCAGCACCAGCGGACCGATCATGTCGGCGAGAATGTGCTGGCCGCCGATGTTGCCCGACCGCTCCTGCCCGTAGCCGAACAGGCCGCTGGCCACCGCGCTGATCTTGACGTGGACGTTGGGCCGCGCGGCGAGCATCGCCATCCGCTCGCGCCACAGTCCGAGGATGTCGGCGCGGGCCGCGGCCGTCGTCCCCACCGACGACCCGAACGGCCCGAAGACGCCGACCGGGCAGCCGAGGTGCTCGACGACGATGGTCGCCTTCGGATACTCCGACGCCAGACTCGCCAGCTCGCCGAGTTGGTGCGAGTAGCAGAGCGACTCGAAGACCAGCCCGCGGTCGGCCAGCGGCCCGAAAGCATCCCGGAAGTTCTTGGAGCGCAACGGATCCGATTCCGCCGTCCAGTCGTGGACGAGCGGGTCGTGATGACGTCCCCACCGCAGCCGGAAACCGCGGATCAGGCCGTCGACGTCGGCGTCGAGCGCGTCGGCCACGCCGAGCCCGGGGATCCGGTCGTCGGCCGGGACCAGCAGTCCGCCGAGTTCGGGGAGGCCGTTGCCGTACGGGAGCCGGCGCAGGAAGTCGAGGTCGCGGGTGACGGCCCCGGGCACCTCCTCCGGCGACAGGCGGCGGCGCCACTGCGAGTCGACCGGGATCACCGTGGTCACCGGCACCCCGGCGACGGTGTCCAGTGCGGCCAGATCCTTCGCGTACTCGCGGAGCCGGTAGGAGGCACTGAGCCGGCCCGGACCCGCGATCCCGCTCAGGCTGTGCTCGTCGGTGAACCGGGAGGCGACCCGGATGAGCGGACGCGGCAGCGCTTTCAGGACCGGGACGCTCGCTCGGCCGAGCCGCTGCAGACTCCACGGCGGTGTCCGCGGGTCGAAGAAGTGCGCATGCGCATCGACGATGCCCGGAACCCGCCCCGCCAACGTCGACACGATTCTCAGCCTCCCACACCGGGCGGCGGAAAGCGCGCCGGTATCGGGCGGAATCGGTCACAGGACTACTCTCGTGGGGTCGAGCCCGTCCCCGCCGCAGCGAAAGGAAGACCCGCCGTGAGCCAGCCGCAGCCGCCCGTCCTGCACCGCCTCCGCGCGCTGATCGCCGCGGATCCGGACGGTTTCGCGGGCCGCGTGCTGTCCCGCCTGTTCGGTTCGGCCCCGGCGGTCCGCGACCTGTTCCCGCCGCATCTGCGGCACCTGCGAGAGGCGTTCATCGACGTCCTCGATCACGTGCTGGAGGCACTGCCGGCCGCGAGCGGCCACGACGAGCTCATCGAACTGCTGGCCCAGCTCGGACGCGATCACCGCAAATACGGCGTGACCGACGAGCACTACGACCTGATGCTCCGCGCCCTGATCACCGAGTCGGCCGCCCTGTTCGGCGCCGACTGGACCGAAGACGTCGCCGACACCGTGAGCCAGGCGATGATGCTCACCACCGGGGTGATGCGCGGCGCCGCGCACAGCGTCGAGGGACCGGCCACCTGGCGCGCGCGGGTGGTCCAGAAGTTCACCATCACCCGGGAACGCGCCGTCGTGCGCCTGGTCGCCGTCGATCCGGTGCCGCCGGTACACGCCGGCCAGTACCTGGAGACCAAGATCCCGCAGTGGCCGTATCTGTGGCGTGATCTCTCACCGGCGACGCCGCCGAACGATGCCGGTGAACTGGAGTTCCACGTGCGGGCCGTGCCGGGCGGGCAGGTGAGCACGTCGATCGTGAAGGAGACCGCGCCCGGCGACGTCTGGACCTTCGCCCAGGCGCACGGCACGCTCGCCGTCGAGGGCGACGACCCCGTCCTGATGGTCGCCGGCGGCACCGGACTGGCCCCGCTGCGCGCCCTGCTCCTGGCGATGGCGCAGCGCACCGACTCCCCGCCGACGCACCTGTTCTACGGCGCCCGCTACCCGGGCGAGCTGTACGACCTCGCCGTTCTCCGCGAACTCGCCACCACCAATCCGTGGCTCAAGATCACCGCGGTGATCGAGAATCCGGCCGATCCGTGGTGGATCGACGGTGCCCCCGACCCGCGTCAATGGGGTTTCGAGGTGGTCTACGGCCGTGTCGGCGACGTGGCCGCTCGCTACGGCGACTGGACCGGCCGCCAGGTTCTCATCGCGGGCCCCGCCGACATGATCACCTCCACCAAACTGAAGCTCCGCTTGGCCGGCGTCCCCCACGACGCCATGCGCCACGACCCCGTCCACGCCTGACCCGCGGCACTCGACGACGGAGCCGCGGCACCGGTGCACCCACGCGGCAGTCGCCGCCGCGCCTGTGACCGACTGCCGCGGATCTGTCCGGGCCACACCGGCGACGACGCGCGCGGGAAGCGCGCGAGGGAACCGCGGTCACGCTCGGTGCGTCCAATCGTCATGTGGATGTTCGACGATCACGCTGGTCGCCGCCGACTCGGACGTCGCCCGGTGCCGTGGCTGCGGGGCCGACTGCCGCGGTTCTACTCCGACCGGCGCCGGCGCGGCTGCCAGACCACCACGGAGTTGGACCGTTCGACGTGGACCACCTCGCCGCGCGAGCCGCGGGAAGCCTGGGCCCGCGCGGAGAGTTCGGCCACCCGGCGCTGCAATTCCTCCAACTCGTCGCTCAGCTCGATGATCCGCTTGATTCCGGCCAGGTTGACGCCCTCGTCCTGCGACAGCCGCTGGATCTCGCGGAGCCGTTCGACGTCGCTCGGCGAGTACCGCCGCCCGCCGCCGGTGGTCCGCTGCGGCGTCACCAGACCGAGCCGGTCGTAGGTGCGCAGCGTCTGCGCGTGCATGCCGGCCAGCTCCGCGGCCACCGAGATCAGGTAGGTCGCGGTGTCACTCGACGCCACGTCGCCTCTCTCGTCCCGCATCGGCGATCACCGCCCCCAGCCGGCCCGGGGATCGAATCCGCTCTCCTTCTCCGCCGCCGCGTACGCCTTGATGGCGTCGGTGGCAGCCTCGTCGAGAGTGGGCGGCACCGCGACCTTGACGGTCACCAGCAGATCGCCGGCCCCGCCGGACCGCTTCGGCACACCGCGGCCCTTGAGTCGCAGCGTGCGGCCGTCGGCGGTGTTCGGCGGGATCTTGACGCCCACCGAGCCGTCGAGCGTCGGCACCGAGACCGTGGTCCCCAGCACCAGCTCCGAAAAGCTCACCGGCAGCTGGAGTTTCAGGTCGTTGCCGCTGCGCGTGAACAGCCGGTCCGGCGTCACGTGCACGGTCACGTACAGGTCGCCCGACGGCGCCCCACGACGGCCGGCCTCGCCCTGGCCGGTCAGCCGGATCCGCTGACCGTCCTCGACGCCCTTCGGGATGCGGACGTTGATGGTCCGCGGCCGGATCTGCACCCCGGTGCCCGAGCAGTCGGGGCAGGGCTCGTCGATCTTGGTGCCGGTGCCCTGGCATTCCGGATCGGGCTCGGCGAAGCCGAAGTGCCCCTGATCGCGGTGGATGAACCCGGAGCCGTTGCACGACGTGCACGTCTTCGGGCTGGTCCCCGCCTTGGCGCCGCTGCCGTGGCACGACGTGCACGGCGACGGGCTGGTGACCTTGAGCGTCACCGTGTTGCCCTTCACCGCGTCGCGGAAGGCCAGCGTGGTCTCGGTCTCCAGGTCGTTGCCGCGGCGCGGACGCTGCGGCTGCTGCTGAGCACCGCGCGGGCGGCCGCCGCCACCACCGAAGATGTTCCCGAAGATGTCACCCATCCCGCCGGCCCCGGCACCGCCCCCGGCGCCGCCGCCGAACAGGTCGCTCAGGTCGCCGATGTCGAAGCCACCGGTCGTGGTGTAGCCACCGCCGCCGCCGAATCCGCCGCCGCCTCCGAAGGCGTCACCGCCACGGAACCGGCCGCTGGCCATCAGCGCGCGGGCCTCGTCGTATTCTTTGCGCTTCTCCGCATCGGACAGCACACTGTTGGCCTCGGAGACCTTCTTGAAACGGTCCTCCGCAGCGGTATCGCCGGGATTCCGGTCCGGATGCAGCTGTGCTGCGAGCTTCCGATAGGCCTTCTTGATGTCCGCGGCCGATGCGTCCGAAGCGACGCCCAGGTCGGCGTAGAAGTCTCGGTCGAGCCATTCGCGTTGCACCGCCATACCGGCGTCACCTCCTTGTCTTGAAAAGTCTTGTTGATCTTCGTACCTCGCCCGGCGCCATCGCGTCTGTCACCCGGGCGGAAAAGTCTTGTGTCGCCGCGACCGCGGCGGGACCGGGACGACGCCGACGTCGTTCCCGGTCCCGCCCGGCTGCTATGCGTTCTCCGGTGTCCCGGCGGCGCCCGCCGCCGGATCCGGATCGGTGACGGTGACCATCGCGTGACGGATCACCTTGTCCCCCAGTCGATAACCGGGCCGGAACACCTGCCCGATCACCGGGTCCACCCCGCTGCCGTCGTTCTGGATCGCCTCGTGCAATTCCGGATCGAACCGGTCGCCCGGGGCACCGAACTTCGCCACCTTCTCGCCGCCCAGCACATCGCCCAGCTTGTCGGCGAAGGCCTTCAGCGGGCCGTCTGACAGGTGACCGTGCTCGCGGGCCCGATCGAAGTCGTCGAGCAGCGGCAGCAGCTTCTCGACGATCGACTGCTTGCCGAGCGCCACCTTCTGCTGTGCCTCCTCGGCGCTGCGCCGGCGGAAGTTGACGAACTGCGCCCGCTCCCGCTGCAACGCCTCGGTCAGTTCGGCGACCCGCTCATCGATGCCGGCCGCCTCCTCGGCGGGAGCCTGCGCGGCTCCCGCCTCGGCGGCGTTCTCGGTCACGACCTCGGCGTCCACGACGTCCTCGGGCCCCGGCGCGCCGCCCTCGGCGCCCGGCGCCGTCACTTGTCGTCCGCGGGGTCGTCCACGACCTCGGCGTCGACGACGTCGTCGTCGGAGCTGCCGCCCGCGGCGTTACCGGAGTCGGCGGCCGAGGTCTCGGCCTGAGCGTTGGCGTAGATCGCCTCGCCCATCTTCTGCGACTTCTCCGACAGCTTCTCGATCGCGCTGCGGATCGCGGCGGTGTCGGTGCCCTTCAGCGCCTCGTTGGCCTCGTCGACCGCACCCTTGACGTCGGCGACGACGTCGGCCGGGATCTTATCCTCGTTGTCCTTCAGCACCTTCTCGGTCTGATGGACCAGGGACTCGGCCTGGTTGCGGGTCTCCGCCTCCTCGCGGCGCTTGCGGTCCTCCTCGGCGTGCAGTTCGGCGTCCTTGACCATGCGGTCGATCTCTTCCTTCGAGAGACCCGAGCCGTCCTGGATCCGGATGCTGTTCTCCTTGCCGGTGCCCTTGTCCTTCGCGGTGACGTGCACGATGCCGTTGGCGTCGATGTCGAAGGTCACCTCGATCTGCGGGACACCCTGCGGGGCCGGTGCGATACCGCCCAGCTCGAAGCTGCCGAGCAGCTTGTTGTGGGCCGCGATGTCGCGCTCACCCTGGTACACCTGGATCTGCACCGACGGCTGGTTGTCCTCGGCCGTGGTGTAGGTCTCCGAGCGCTTGGTCGGGATGGTGGTGTTGCGCTCGATCAGCTTGTGCATCACGCCGCCCTTGGTCTCGATGCCGAGGGACAACGGGGTCACGTCGAGCAGCAGCACGTCCTTGACCTCGCCGCGCAGCACGCCGGCCTGCAGGGCGGCGCCGACGGCGACGACCTCGTCCGGGTTGACGCCCTTGTTGGGCTCGCGACCGTTGGTCAGTTCCTTGACCAGCTCGGACACGGCGGGCATGCGGGTGGAGCCGCCGACCAGAACCACCTGGTCGATGTCGTCGACGCGGATGCCCGCGTCCTTGATGACGGCCTCGAAGGGCTTGCGGCAGCGGTCGAGCAGGTCCTGCGTGATCTTCTGGAACTCGGCGCGGCTGAGCGTCTCGTCCAGGAACAGCGGGTTCTTGTCCGCGTCGACCGTGATGTACGGCAGGTTGATGGTGGTGCTCTGCGACGCCGACAGCTCGATCTTGGCCTTCTCGGCGGCCTCACGCAGACGCTGCATGGCCATCTTGTCCTTGGTCAGGTCGATGCCGCTGGACGCCTTGAACTTGTCGACGAGCCACTGAACGATGCGCTCGTCCCAGTCGTCGCCGCCGAGCACGTTGTCGCCGGAGGTGGCGCGCACCTCGACCACACCGTCGCCGATCTCCAGCAGGGAGACGTCGAAGGTGCCGCCGCCGAGGTCGAAGACCAGGATGGTCTGTTCCTTGGAGGCCTTGTCCAGGCCGTAGGCCAGAGCGGCCGCGGTGGGCTCGTTGACGATACGCAGGACCTCGAGGCCGGCGATCTGGCCGGCTTCCTTGGTGGCCTGACGCTGCGAGTCGTTGAAGTAGGCGGGCACGGTGATGACGGCCTCGGTGACGTCCTCGCCTAGGTAGGCTTCGGCGTCGCGCTTCAGCTTCATCAGCGTGCGGGCGCTGATCTCCTGCGCGGTGTACTTCTTGCCGTCGATCTCGATGGTCCAGTTCGGGTCGCCCATGTGGCGCTTGACCGAGCGGATGGTGCGGTCGACGTTGGTGACGGCCTGGTTCTTGGCGGGCTGACCCACCAGGACCTCACCGTTGCGGGCGAAGGCGACGACGGACGGGGTGGTCCGCGATCCCTCCGCGTTCGTGATGACGACGGGCTCGCCACCCTCCAGCACCGCGAGCGCGGAGTTGGTGGTGCCGAGATCGATTCCGACAGCACGTGACATGTGTGTTCCTCCCTGTTGTACGGCTAGGTGAGCCGGGTTTGTCCGGTAGGGCCGCAATGGCTCCTGATGTCTTGGTCAGAAACCTCAGCGTCTCGCACTCAACACTTAGACCGGTGACGGTGATCCGTCAAGCCTTCTTGAGCGCTGTTCACTCAGGTTCCTCGATGGGTACAACCGGTCCGCGGGCCGATCTCTTCCCGAACTTGAGCCTGTTACGTGCATATATGTGGTGATCCTGCTCACAATGGGCGCCGGTGCGATGATGGAGTGAGCGCGCACCGGCGCGAGCGACTTCGAGGGGACACCATGCACCTGGCCACGATCCGTACCGACACCACCACCCGCGCGGTCAAGCGCGTCGACAGCGGCACGTCGCCGGTGCTCGTCGACCTGGGGTACGTCGATCTGGGTGCGCTGCTGGCCGATCCGGACGGTCTCACCAAGGCCGCCGCCACCGACTCCGGCACCACCTACGACGCCGCCACCGCCGATTTCGCGCCGCCGGTGATCAACCCCGACAAGGTGATCTGCGTGTCGCACAACTACGGCGAGCACTACCGGGTCCTCGGGCTGAACATCCCCGAATCACCGCGCCTGTCGACCAAGTTCTCCACCGCGCTGATCGGCGCGAACGACGAGATCGTCAAGCCGGCGGACGCCCACGCCCTCGACTGCGCCGTCGAGCTCGCCATCGTCATCGGACGGACCGTGCGGCACGCCTCCGACGACGAGGCGGCCGCCGCCATCGCCGGCTTCACCGTCATGAACGACGTCACCGACCGCGATCTCGAGTTCCAGGCCGAGGAATGGGGACTCGGCAACATCTGGGACCGCTCCACTCCGATCGGCCCGTACCTGGTGACCCCGGACGACCTGCCCGGCGGCATCGCACCGACCCTCGCGCTCACGACCACGATCGACGGCCGGCCGGTCCAGTCCGGCAGCACCGCCGACCTGCACTTCGACCCGGTGCACGTGGTCCGTCGCGCCTCGCGGTTCATGGAACTGCGCCCGGGCGACATCGTCGCCACCGGCAGCCCGTCGTCGCCGGCGCACGACCACGGCCCCGAGGCGCATCTGCAGGCCGGCCAGCGGATCGTCGTGAGCATCGACGGCATCGGCGAGTGCCGCAACACCGTCGTCGCCGCTGACGCCTGACCCACCGCCCATGTCCCCCGTCGCGGCGGTGACCGCTCTGGACCGGCTGTTCCCGGAGAGCTGGCGCCGGCTCGACGACGACGACCCGGTCGGCCCGCTCTGGCGCGGTGCCCAGATATTCCGGCTGCTCGGCTTCTTCTACGCGCTCGGCTTCCTGATCGCCGTCGACCACGACCTCGAGCATCCCGGGATCGCCTGGCTCTTCTTCGTACTCCTGACCGCCGCGAACGCGGTCTTCGCCACCGGGTACCTCGTCGGTTTCGGCCGCCGCTGGTGGTGTGCCGCGGCCGAACTCGCCTGCTTCATCGCGGCGATGCTCTCCACCGAGTACGTCGCGAGTTCCGCCTGGATCGCGTCGAACCAGACGTGGCCGACCACCCTTTGGTGTTCCAGCGCGCTGCTCTCGGCGGCTCTGCTCGGCGGCGCCTGGACGGGGGCCGCGGCCGGGGTCGCGATCGGGCTGGCGAATTTCCTGGTCAAGGGGCAGGTCTTCTTCAACTTCGGACGCAACGCGACCTTCCTGCTGCTGGTCGTGGCCGGTATGGCGGTAGGACTGGCCGCCTCCCGCGCCCGGGTGACGCACGCGAAGCTGACCGCCGCGGTGCACGCCGCGGCACAGGCCGCCGAACGGGAACGACTCGCCCGGCACGTGCACGACGGCGTCTTGCAGGCGCTCGCCCTGATCGCCCGGCGCGGCCGTGAGATCGGCGGACCCACCACCGAACTGGCCGAACTCGCGGCCGGCCAGGAACGGCAACTGCGACGGCTGATCGCCGAGGTCCACCCGCAGGCCTCCCCCTCGCGCAGCCGTCCGACGACCGCCGAGATCGTCGACCTCGGCGTGCCCCTCCGCGCCCTCGCCACCGACACCGTCTCGGTCAGCACCCCGGCGGCACCGGTCGTCCTGCACGAGGAGATCGCGCGCGAGGTCCTGGCCGCGGTCACCAACGTTCTCGACAACACCGCCCGGCACGCCGGGCCCGGCGCCCACAGCTTCGTCCTTCTGGAAGACCTCGACGACGAGGTGGTCCTGAGCCTGCGCGACGACGGCCGCGGGATCGCGCCGGGCCGCCTGAACCAGGCCGCCGCCGAGGGCCGGATGGGCATCAGCCGGTCGATCATCGGACGCATCGAAGCGCTCGGCGGCAGCGTGGCGCTGGAATCGGCGCCCGGTGCGGGCACAGAATGGGAACTGACCATCCCGCTACGCCAGGAGGGCGACCGACGATGAGCGATCCCGCACCGATCCGCGTGATGGTGGTCGATGACCACCCGATGTGGCGCGACGGCGTCGCCCGGGACCTGACCGACGAGGGCTTCGACGTCGTCGCCGCGGCCGACGGCGTGCAGCGGGCCACCGAGATGGCGCGCGCCTATCAGCCCGATGTGGTGCTGATGGACATGCAACTCCCCGACGGCAACGGCGCCCAGGCCACCGTCGCGGTGCTGGCGGTCTCCCCGAATTCGCGCATCCTGGTGCTGTCGGCCTCGGAGGAGCGCGACGACGTCCTGGAGGCGGTCAAGTCCGGTGCCGGCGGATACCTGGTCAAGAGCGCGCAGCGCTCCGAGCTGGTCGCCGCCGTCCGGGCGACCGCCGCCGGGCAGACCGTCTTCACCCCCGGCCTGGCCGGCCTGGTGCTCGGCGAATACCGGCGGCTCGCGAAGGACCCGGCCGACGACGCACCCGCCCTCACCGAGCGCGAGACCGAGGTGCTCCGCTACGTCGCCAAGGGCCTCAGCTCCCGGCAGATCGCCGAGCGCCTGTACCTGAGCCCGCGGACCGTCGAGAACCACGTCGGCGCCACCCTCCGCAAACTCCACCTCCGCAACCGGGTGGAGCTGGCCCGCTACGCGATGGACAACGGGCTGTCGTAGCGGCAACACGGACGCCGAATCCGTCCGGCCGTACAGCCGCCGACTCCGGGAATCGCCCATCTAGGTAGTTCTGCGCATCCGGGTGCCCGCATCCCGGCGGACACTGGAAATCATGAGCTCAGCACCGGATCCGATCGAGGTCGCCGCGCGCATCGACGACGACCTGCACGCCATCTCCGCCCGCCTGTCGAAGGTCACCGGCGACGTCGCCGAACTCCGCGAGGCCCTGGCCGGACTCGCCACGCGGCCCGCGACGGCCCCGGAACCCGAACAACAGGAACCCGAACAACAGGTAGAACCGGAACCGCGGGCCGCGACCGAGCCGCAGGCCGAACCTCGGCCCACTCTGCAGTATGCGACCGCCATCGCGCCGCCGCCCGGTACGCCGATCGCAGCGCCGCCCATCCCGACTCCGCCGGTTCCGCCTCCGTACGCCGGACCCCACCCGGCCGCGCCCTTCCCTCCGTATCCGGGCGCTCCGTCTCCGGTGCAGCCGTACGGCCCCGCCTGGCCCGCACCCCCGATGCGCGCACCCCGCGACACCGGCAGCGTGATCGGCCGGATCCTGGCCGTCGCCGGCGTCGCGATCACCCTGATCGGCGTGGTTCTGCTGCTGGTGCTGGCCGCGGAAGCCGGGCTGCTCCGGCCGGAGGTCCGGGTCGCCGGCGGCGCCGTCCTGGCCGTCGCCCTCGCCGGCGCCGGCCTCTGGATCGGTCGCCGTCCGGCCCGCCGTTCGGCCGCATCTGCACTGGTCGCCACCGGCGTCGTGACCGCGCTCTTCTGTGTCCTGGCGGCCGCGAACATCTATCACTGGCTACCGATGATCGCGGCGCTCGTGCTGTCCGGGACCGTCGTCGCCGGCAGCCTCGCCGTCGCCGCGGCCTGGAAGGACCAGTGGCTCGGCGTCACCGCGGGGGTGGCGCTGATCCTGTTCTCCCCGTTCCTCACGCACGGCTTCACCATGACCCTCGCGGTCTTCCTGCTGGTCTACGCCGCGGCATCGCTGGCCGTCCAGATCGGCCGCAACTGGTGTGTGTTGTTCGCCGTCACCACGGTCGCGGCCACGCTGCCGCTCGTCGGGCTCGCGGTGCAGCTCCACGGAGGGACGCCCACCCAGTTCGCGATCGTGGCCTGTCTGACCGCGGCCCTCGGTGTGGTGTCGGCCTGCCTGTTGGTACGGACCAGTTCGATCCCCCTGCTCGTCGCGCTCATCGGTCTCCTTCCGGTTCTGCCCCTGTTGATCAGCGGATACCGGCTCGACGGAACCACCGCCGGGATCATCCTCGGCGTCGCCGCCGCGGTGTTGCTCGCGCTCGCGCTGGGCGGCACCGCCCTGCCGGGCGCCGACCGCGCGGTCCGGATCGTGTGGCTGGCCGGCGGCGTGGTGACCGGGGTGATCGCCGTGGCCGCCGCTTTCGGCGCCGACGGTTTCACGCTCGCACTGCTCGGGACGGCCGCGGTCCTGGCCGTGTCGGATCGCTATGCCGGCGATCTCGCACTGCCGGTGCGGATCACGTCGACCGTCGTCCTCGCCGCTGGACTGGTGGCGATCGCCGTGCCGGGCGCAACGGCGATGTTCGTCCGGGACGGGCTGGGCACCACCGACCGGATCGTCCTCGTCATCGGTTCGCTGCTCGCGCTGATCGCGCTCGGCATGGTCACCTGGTCGTGGCTGCCGTCGGCGAAGAGCGCGTCGACCGTGCTCATCGTCATCGCCGGGCTGACCTCCCTGGTCCTGGTCAACGTGTTCTGCGTGGCGGTCGGCACGGCCGCCACCGGCGGCAGCCTGAACGGCTACCGTGCCGGCCAGATGTGCGCGACGATCGGCTTCGTCGCCGCCGGTGCCGTGGCGCTGACCTGGACACGGCGCCTCCGCAACGGCGATCGCACCCTGGCCCTGACCGCCGGACTGCTCGTGATCGGGGTCGCGGTCGCCAAGCTCTTCCTCTTCGACCTCGCGGCGCTGGGCGGGTTCTTCCGGGTGCTGGTGTTCATCGTGGTCGGCCTGGTGCTCCTGGGCCTGGGTGTCGTCTACGCGCAGAGCCTGCCCGAGGACGATCCGGCGGCCGACTGCCCGACCGGACCGATCCCGGTAGTCCTGATACCCGGCCCGCCCGGCTCCGTCGGCCGGGGCTGATCCACCTGCCGGAGTCCGGTCGACGGACAAGCTCGCTGAACTGTCGACCACGGAGCAGCGATTTTCACTGAACGGAAGCACGCTTTGCTTGCTCCGTGCAGCGGGCGTCTACTGGATCTGTGCTTCCTTCCTTAGAACCGACCGGAAACGACTTGGGCCGAGATGTCTCCCGGCACATCCCCGCGTGGGATCAAGTGGTCGGTGTCATCGACGTCGCGGAGTCAGATGCCGCGGTCTGGCGGCTCGCGGCCCCGCACCTGAAGGTTCGCGACAACGACGTGCACACCCTCTACGCTTACGGGCTCGCCCGCTATCTGCTCAGCCGCTATTCGGAGGCTGATCCGCAGATCGTGCTGCCGGCGATCCTGCTGCACGACACCGGCTGGTCGCAGGTTCCGCCAGACGACGTGCTGGCGGCCATCGCACCCGACCGACCACGTCCGGAGTTGGTTCTCCTACACGAGCGAGAGGGCGCGGTGCTCGCCGAGAAAGCGCTGCGTGAGCTCGGCTACGAGGATGCGCGGATCACGGAAATCATCACGATCATCGACGGCCACGACTCGCGGCGAGAAGCACTGTCGCTCAACGACGCCCTAGTCAAAGACGCCGACCGGCTGTGGCGGCTCACTCCGCACGGCATCGACTCGGTGATGAACTGGTTCGGGCTGACCCGCGAGCAGGCGCACCGACTGATCGCAAGCCGGGTGCACGGTCACCTCTACACCGAACGTGGACGGGACCTCGCCTTGGCGCTGGCTGCCCTGGCCTCGATCGACTGCTCGCCAGAGCGGATCGAACTCGGGTAGGCCCGGTGCGCCCAGAGGCCGACGCGGGCCGCTCCGTCACGTCCAAGGTGCTCGCCATTCTGGGAGCCTTCGAGGACGGCCCCCATTCGCAGCCGCTGACTCAGCTCGCCGACGCTGCGGGCATTCCGTTGTCCACAGCACATCGCTTGGTGGGCGAGCTGGTCGAGTGGGGGGCGCTGGAGAAGGGACCCGACGCGCGCTACACCGTCGGTCTCCGCCTGTGGGAGGTAGCCCAGCAGGGTGGCCGTCAGTTGCGAGATGCGGCGCGCCCCTACCTTCAGGACCTGTTTCTTCTGACCAACGAGACAACGCATCTGGCGATCCGTGAAGGTCACGAAGCTCTGTACATCGACCGCGTGTACAGCTCGAAACGCGTGCCGCGAGCCTCTCGGGTGGGCGGCCGACTCCCGCTGCACGCCACCGCGGTCGGAAAGGTGCTGCTCGCGTACGAGGAGCCCTGGTTGCAACATGCCTATCTCGAACGCGATCTGGAGACGCCGACCACCCGGACGCACGTCAATCCGCGATGGCTGCAGCGCGAGCTCGCGCAAGTGCGCGAGCAGGGTTATGCGATCACCGTCGAGGAAGTACGGGCCGGATCATGTTCGATCGCGGTTCCGGTGTTCGCCGCTTCGGGGGCCGCACCCGCGTCCATCGGCCTGGTGATGCTGGCCGGCCAAGCCGATCAGATGTCTCGCTATCTGCCGGTGCTGAATGGGATCGCCGACCGGATCTCGCCGGCAGTCAGTCGGCTCCCGCAGGCGGCCACCCGTCCCCGCCAGCGCTGATCAGCCGGTCCCGGAAAAGTGACTTCCGCTGAACGGAAGCTTCTGATTGTGAGCGCTCTCTCACTGGCCGCAGACTGAGGCGGACGACACGAGATATGTCGCAGTCATAGCCACAAGGAGCGTCATGCCGACATCCACCGATCAGCACCAGGGCACTTGCCCGGCCCATCACGGCTTCGAGCCGTTTGACCAGAACGACCCGTTCCCCTCCTACTCGGAACTGCGCCGCGAAGAGCCCGTGATGTACGACGAGCGTATCGACTACTGGGTCGTCACGCGCTACGACGACATCAAGGCGGTCTTCGACGACTGGGAGCGCTTCTCCAGCGCCAACGCTCAGGCCCCCGTCCGCGAGCGCGGCCCGCAGGCCGAGCAGATCCTCAAGGACGGCGGCTTCACCGCGTACTCGGGTCTCTCAGCACGGGTTCCGCCAGAGCACACCCGCATACGGGGCATCGTCGCCAAGGGATTCACACCGCGCCGGTACAAGGCGATGGAGCCGTCGATCCGGGCGAACGTGGAGCTCTACATCGAGCGGATGCTCGCCCATCCGGAGCCCGTCGGCGACGTCCTGACCGATCTGGCCAACGACATCCCCACCATCACCATCCTCACTCTTATCGGCGCCGACGCCGAACGCCAGATCGCCGATTACAAGCGCTGGTCGGCCTCCCGAGCCGCGATGACCTGGTCGGACCTGAACGACGAGGAACAGATCCCACACGCGCACAACCTCGTCGAGTTCTGGCAGGAATGCCTGCGGCTGGTCGAGGAGGCGCACCACTCCGAAAAGGACTCGCTGGTCGGCGACCTGGTCCGGGCACAGGAATCGGGTGATCCGATCAGCGATCACGAGATCGCTTCGGTTTGCTACAGCCTCCTGTTCGCCGGCCACGAGACCACCACCACGTTGATCTCCAACTCGGTGCGGCTGCTGCTGGAGGACCGCGAACGCTGGCAGAGTCTCGTGGACGACCCGAAGGTGATTCCGAATGCCATCGAGGAAATCCTTCGGATGAGCCCGTCCATCGTGGCCTGGCGCCGCAAGGCGATGGTCGAGGCACAGGTCGGCGACGTCACCGTGCCGGAGGGCGCGAATCTTCTCCTCGTCATGGGCTCGGCCAACCGCGACTCCGCCCACTTCGACGATCCCGACCGGTTCGAAGCGCGTCGGACCAACGCCCGTGAGCACCTGGCCTTCGGCTACGGCATCCACTACTGCCTCGGAAACAAGCTGGCCAAGCTGCAGGCGAAGATCCTCCTCGAGGAACTCACCGCACGCTGCCCGAGCCTCCGGCTCACCGGCGACCCCATCGAATTCGCCAGCAACATCTCCTTCAGGGTGCCGACTTCGGTCCCAGTGACCTGGGAAAGGTGACCATCATGTCCGCACACGACTCCGTCAGAGAGAACCGCTACATCCGGTTCTTCGATACCACTCTGGAGCCATCGATCGAGCTGCTCGGCGGCAAATGTGCGTCGCTGACGACGATGACGACCGCCGGCATGCCGGTGCCGCCCGGATTCACGGTCACCACCAAGGCCTACACCGATTTCCTCGAAGAGACCGGGCTCCACGCCCGCATCTCGGAGGCGATCGCCAGGCTCGATCCGCACGATATGGCGACCATCGAAGAGAAGTCCGCGAAGATCCGGGACGCCATCTGCTCGCACGCCGCGCCGGACCACATCCGCGATGCCTTCCGGAACGCCTATGAGGAGTTCCAGAGCGCCTTCGCCACCGAGGTTCCGGTCGCGGTCCGGTCGTCGGCCACCGCCGAGGACCTGCCCACCGCCAGTTTCGCCGGCCAGCAGGACACGTATCTCTGGGTCAGCGGCGTCGACGCCGTGATTGCGAAGCTGCGCAGTTGCTGGGCGTCGCTGTATACGAGCCGGGCGATCCTCTACCGGATCAAGCACAACATTCCCGATGAGGGACTGGCCATCGCCGTAGCGATCCAGAAGATGGTGAACGCCAGAGCCTCCGGTGTGGCGATCACCATGAACCCGACCACCGGAGACCGTTCCAAGATCACCATCGACGCCTCGTGGGGCGTCGGGGAGATGGTCGTTTCCGGCCAGGTGACCCCCGACAATCTGCTGGTGGACAAGGTCATGCTCACCGTGCTCTCGCACACCATCGGCGACAAGCACGCCGAGCTGATCCCCGACGGAACCAACGGTGAGCTCACCGAACGCGAGGTGGAGCCCGAACGGCGGGAACGGCTGTGCCTCACACCGGAGGAGATCACCCAGATCGCCGCGATGGCCAAGCGGGCAGAGAAGCACTACCAGTGCCCACAGGACATCGAATGGGCACTCGACGCCGATCTGCCCGACGGACAGAACCTACTCCTCCTGCAATCGCGGCCCGAAACGGTGCATTCCAGCAAGACACCGGCAACCGCCTCGAGTCCATCCGCTTCCACCGGCTTCTCCTTGGCCGGTCTCACCGCAAATCTCACGAACAGGACCCAGAAATGAGCGCACCAAGTCAGCCGCGCGCGGCGATGAAGTCTTTCCCCAAGCCTTCCGAACTCCCGGTCCCGGAAGGGGCAGAAGGTTGGGAAGATCTCTATCCCTACAACCTGGTCTTTCAGAACTACAGTGGCGACGACGACAAATTCTGGTTCTGCGACTCCCAGCACTGGCCCACGGTCTTCAAGCCCTTCGAAACGGTCGGCGGCGAATTCGCGGTCAAGTGCCTGGGCCAGTACAACACCCGACATCTACTGATCCCCACGGCCAACGGCATCGAGTTCAAGATCCACCTCGGGTACCTGTACATGAGCCCGGTCCCGGTCCCCGAGGATCAGGTACCCGCGCGGGTGCCTGAGTTCGAACGCCGCGTCGGCCACTACTTCCAGAACTGGGAATCGCTGCTGGCGGCGTGGCATGTGAAGGTCCGCGGGACCATCGACGAGATGGCCGGTCTCACCTTCGAGCCACTGCCGGAGGCGGTGCCCTTCGATGACATCGTCTCCGGTAAGGCCAAGGACGGATCGGAGGTCCTGCTGGAGAACTTCGACCGGTTGATCGCCCTCTGTTACCAGAACTGGCAGTATCATTTCGAATTCCTCAATCTGGGCTACCTCGCCTACCTGGACTTCTTCACGTTCTGCAAAGAGGTGTTCCCCTCGATCGCCGAGCAGTCGATCGCGAAGATGGTGCAGGGCGTCGATATGGAGTTGTTCCGGCCCGACGACGAACTCAAAGCGCTAGCAGCTCTCGCCGCCAAGCTCGATCTCGGCACCGCATTCGCCGACACCGATGACGTGGACGGCACACTGACTCGGATCGGCGACCTGCCCGGCGGGCAGGAATGGCTCGCCGCCTACCGGAAGGCACAGGACCCCTGGTTCAACTTCACCGTCGGCAACGGCTTCTACGGTCACGACAAGTACTGGCTCGACCACCAGGAGATCCCGCTCAGCTACATCAAGGATTATCT
Organism: Gordonia marina; assembly: GCF_052036135.1. NCBI lineage: Bacteria > Bacillati > Actinomycetota > Actinomycetes > Mycobacteriales > Gordoniaceae > Gordonia > Gordonia marina. The sequence goes on along the minus strand of NZ_JBPSDN010000008.1, from coordinate 44,264 downwards.
GCGCCGGCTGCAAGACGGCCAGGAGATTCTGCGGCCCGTCGATGAGCTGATCGCCGAGAAGGACCGGATCGTCAGCGAGTACCGCGAACTGCTCGACGGAGATCAGCTGGCGACTTTCGATGCCAAACACGCCCTGGCATCCACCGCCTACCCGTACGTGGAGAACCACAACTTCTACATCGAACACTGGACGATGGGTGTGTTCTGGCGCAAGGTGCGCGAGCTGGGCAAGGTCTTCGCCGAAGCGGGGTTCTGGGACGATCCCGAGGACATCCTGTATCTCACCCGCGGCGAGGTCCGCGAGGCACTCTTCGATCTGGTCACCGGGTGGGGCGTCGGAGTCACGGCGACCGGCCCGTACTACTGGCCGACGGAGATCGAACGACGGCGCAAGATCATCGACGCACTGTCGCAGGCACGCCCCCAGGCTGCGCTGAACACGCCACCGGAGGAGATCACCGAGCCGTTCACGATGATGCTCTGGGGCATCACCACCGAACAGGTTCAGCAGTGGCTCGACGACCGAGAGGACTCCGACGACAGCGCGATCACGGGTATGGCGGCATCCCCCGGGGTGGTCGAGGGCCCGGCCCGGGTGGTGCACAGCGCCGACCAACTCAGCGAGGTGCAGGAAGGCGAGATCCTCGTCGCCACCATCACCGCGCCGTCATGGGGTCCGATCTTCGGCAAGATCCGTGCGACCGTCACCGATATCGGCGGGATGATGAGCCACGCCGCGATCGTCTGTCGCGAGTACGGACTTCCGGCAGTGACCGGAACAGGGAACGGGTCCACATCCATTCGCACCGGTCAGCGGCTGCGAGTGAACGGAGACACCGGCCGCGTCGAGATTCTGGACGACTGAGATGAGTCGAGCGCAACAGCGCACGGTAGTGATCACCGGTGCCGCCGGCGGCCTCGGCCGGGCCTTCGCGCTGGGCTTCGCGGGCCGCGGCTACCGAGTGGCGGTCGCGGACCTGGATGAGGCGGGCACAGCCGAGACGGCTCGGCTGGTCGAGCAGGCCGGCGCGCCGGCCTGGTCAGGCCGTGTGGACGTGACCTCTGAACAGTCGGCCGCCGAACTGGCCGAGGCCGTCGCCGATTTCGGCGACGGACGATGCCAGGCGGTGATCAACAACGCGGCGATCTACGCGAGCCTGACCAGAAGTCCACTCGAGGAGATCTCACCGACCGAATGGGACCAGGTGATGGCGGTCAACCTCAAAGGTCCGTGGCTGGTCACCAAGGCACTGAGTCCGTATCTGGAAGACGACGCCGCCGCGATCATCAACATCGCCTCGGCCACGGTCTACTCCGGCTCGGAACAGTGGGCGCATTATGTGGCTTCCAAGGGCGGCGTGATCGCACTGACTCGCGTGATCGCCAAGGAACTTGGCCGGCGCGGTATCACTGCGAACACGATCGCACCGGGATTCACCCTCACCGAAGCCAGCTACGGCCTCATCGACAACGCCGAAGACTACGGCGTGAGCCGCGGGGCGCTGCGTCGGCCAGGCCAGCCCGGCGACATCGTCGGAACGGCGCTGTTCCTGGCCGGTTCTGACAGCAGGTACCTCACCGGTCAGACCCTCGTGGTCGACGGTGGCCGCCAATTCATCTGAGCACGAGCTAAAGGAGCCCACGATGCCCAAGATCACTTTCACCGACTCCAGCGGGCATGCGACCGCCGTCGATGCGACGGTCGGGGATTCGGTCATGGAGACCGCCGTCCGCAACGGTGTCCCGGAGATCGTCGCCGAATGCGGCGGATCCCTGTCCTGCGCCACCTGCCATGTCATCGTCGACGCTACCGATTTCGCCGGACTTCCCGAGATGTCGGAGATGGAAGACGAGATGCTCTACGGCACCAGCGAAGACCGGGTCGAGACCTCCCGGCTGTGCTGTCAGATCAAAGTGACCGAGGACATGGACCTGCATGTCACCACGCCAGAGACACAGGTGTAGCGATGTCCGACGAGCCCTCCGGCGCTGCTGGAATCCTCATCATCGGGTCGTCGCAGGCCGGCGTGCAACTGGCGATCTCGCTACGCGCACTTGGCATCACCGAACCGATCACTCTGCTCGGCGACGAGAACCACCGACCGTACCAGCGTCCGGCCCTGTCCAAGGAGTTCCTGCAGGGTGAGATCAGCAAGGAATCGCTGATCTATCGCACCCGGGAGTACTGGGACCAGCATCAGATCACCGTGGTGCCCAATGAGCGGATCATCCGGATCCGGAAGGATCCCGACGGCTCGGGGGTGGCCCATGCGCTCTCGGGTGCGGAGTTTCCCTTCGACAGACTCGCACTGACCCTCGGCGCCCGGCCGCGGCGACTGCTGGTTCGCGGTGTCGACCTTCCCGGGGTCCTCTACCTGCGCAACGCCGACGACGCACTCGAGCTCAAGGCCCGCGTCCCGGATGTTCGGAACGTCGTGGTGATCGGTGGCGGCTTCATCGGCATCGAGGCGGCTGCGAGCCTGAACAAGATGGGGCGCACGGTGACGCTCGTCGAGGCGGCGCCCCGGTTGGTGGCCCGAGCTGTCGGCGAGGACACCAGCGCGCACCTCCTCGAGCATCATCGCCGGGCCGGTATCACCATCGCACTCGATGCACAGGTCGAGGAGATCCTCGGTGACGGAGATCGGGTGGCCGGCGTCCGGCTGACCGATGGGAGGCAGTATCCCGCAGACCTGGTGCTGATCGGGGTCGGCGTGATCCCGAATACCGAACTCGCCGAGTCGATCGGTCTGGAGTGTGACAACGGCATTCGCGTGGGCCGATTCTCGGTCGCCTCGGACGGGCACACCGTCGCGGTCGGCGACGTCGCCAATCTGCCGAATCCGATTCCCGGGGCACCCGCGGGGGACCGCGTCCGGTTCGAGAGTGTCAACAACGCGGTCGAGCAGGCCAAGATCGCCGCCTACGCGCTGGCCGGTCAGCCGGAAAGCTACGTCGGAACACCCTGGTTCTGGTCCAACCAGGCGGACCTGAAACTGCAGATCGCCGGGCTGTCGACCGGGCATGACCAGACGGTGCTGCGCGTCGACCCGGCCAAGGGACGCTTCACCGTCCTGTATTACCGAACCGGACGAATCATCGCCGCTGACTGCATCAACGCACCGCTGGACTTCATGGCGGTCAAGGCCGCACTGTCCAAGAACGCGTCGATCCCGGCCGATGAGGCCACGGACCCGGCCACCACTCTCAAATCCATCACCCGACTTCCCGAAGAGATTCCGTCGTGATCAACGAATTGCCTCCCAGCCCGATCGTTCCAACCGGACCGGTCGACGTCAGTCCCATCTCGCTCACGCCGCCGTCCGGTGCAACGCTCGATCCCGTCTGGGCAGCGGTGATTCCGGAGACCAGGGTGCGGAGCAACGACATCCACCTACCGATCTCGCTGGCCTATGCCGAACGACTCTGCCGCGCCTACCCGCAGGCGAACGCCGAGCTCGTGCGGGTCGCGATTCTGCTGCACGACACCGGCTGGGGCCGGGTGGACGAGGAGCGCATCCTCAGTGAGGGCTTCGCCGGCGACTGGCGCAAAGCCGCCATTCGCTTCGAGCACGAAAAGCAGGGCTGCATCATCGCTCAGGAGGTTCTGCCGCCTCTCGGTTACCCGGAGGACTTCGTGGATGCCGTCTGCGACATCATCGACGGCCACGACACACGCAAGGAAGCGCACTCGCTCGAGGACGCACTGGTACGAGACGCCGACCGACTCTGGCGCTTCGACCACGCCGGCATCGCACTGGCCTCAGGCTGGTTCCAGTTGACACCGGCCCGCTACACGGACCGGCTGGCCGCCGAGATCGTCCCCGAGCTGATCACCGAGGCCGCGATCAGCATCGGCACCACCCATCTGAATCAATCCGTCGCGCTGCTCAAGACCGGAGTGCTGCGATGACCGGGCGCCGAGACGCAATCCTGAACGCACTCCCCTGGACCGAGGTCGACGATCACTTCATCGACGGGGCCTGGCGCACGTCGGTAGGAACCGCGGACATTCCGCTGATCGATCCGGCCACCGGCGAGCAGTGGGGGCGAGTTCCCGACGCGGTGGGCGCCGATGTCGACGCCGCGGTCGAGGCCGCCCGCCGGGCCTTCGACGCCGGACCGTGGCGATCGACCTCGCCTTCCGAGCGGGCGGAGTTGATGCTGGTGATGGCGGATGAGATCGAGAAGCGTGCCGAAGTCCTCTCCTGGACCAACACCCTGGAGAACGGTTCCCCGATCGCCGAGACCCGCGGAGCCGCAGCCAATGCGGCCGGGATTCTGCGCTATTTCGCCGGGCTGGCCGACTACCTGGAGAAGCCCGACGTCCGGCCGTTCCCTGCGGGTGGCGCCGCCTCGACGGTGCAGCGCGATCCGGTCGGCGTCTGTGTGCTGATCGCACCGTGGAACTTCCCGATCAATCTGGTGATGATCAAACTCGCCCCGGCCCTGTTGGCCGGTTGCACCACTGTCATCAAGCCGGCTTCGCCGACCCCACTGTCGATCAGGTTCATCGTCGAAGCGGCGGTGGCCGCCGGTATCCCGCCCGGGGTCGTCAACCTGATCACCGGCTCCGGCCGGGCGGGTTCGGCGCTCGTGGAGCATCCTCTCGTCGATAAGGTCGCCTTCACCGGCTCCACTGCCGTGGGCCGGAAGATCGCGGCGGTCTGTGGTGAATTGTTGCGCCCGGTGACTCTCGAACTCGGCGGCAAGTCGTCGGCGATCGTGCTGCCGGACGCAGACCTGTCGGCAATGGGAGCGGGCCTGGTGCGCACCTGCCTGCGCAATACCGGGCAAACCTGCTACATCGCCACCCGGATCCTAGCGCCCGCCGAGCGCTACGCGGACGTCGTCGAGCTGGTGGCCGCGACGATCCGCGCGGCCAAGCAGGGCGATCCGTTGGAGGACGACACCGTCTTCGGTCCGGTCGCCACGCAGTCGCAGTTCGACTCGGTGACGGCGATGATCGAGTCCGGCAAGCGAGAGGGCGCCCAGGTGGTGACCGGCGGCCGTGCCGGACCTGGACCCGGGTTCTTCATCGAACCGACCGTCTTCGCCGAGGTGAGCCCGGATATGCAGATCGCGCGCGAAGAGATCTTCGGTCCGGTGATCACGATTCTGCCGTACCGGACGGTCGACGAAGCCGTGGACATCGCCAACTCCACCGCCTACGGACTAGGCGGGGTGGTCTTCTCCACCGACGCAGAGGCCGCATTCGAGGTCGCCGAGCGAATGGACACCGGATCTGTGGGGATAAACTTCTTCGCCTCCAATCACAGCGCGCCGTTCGCGGGCCGCCACGACTCAGGTCTGGGTGTGGAATACGGAATCGAAGGGCTATCGGCGTACACCGTTTACAAGTCGATCCATCAGCGGGACTGACCGGCCGTCCGACACGGTCAGAGCAGCCCGCGGCCGATGCCGCGGGCTGCGACCCGAAGCGCGGCGAGCAGTTGGGCGCGGTGCCGCCGTAGATTCGGCACCACGATGCCCAATGCCGCCGCCGTGGTCGGCGGACGCCCGCCGCCCTGCGTTGCGCCGGAGACGATCGGGACCGCCACCGAACACGCGCCCAGCGTCATCTCCTCGACAGTCGTCGCGTAGCCGTCTTTCCTGATCTCTTCGAGTTGCGTACGCAGGTGGGCCGGCGAGGTGATGGTGTACGGAGTATGCGGCGTCAATGAAGACATCACGTGCTCGACCACACTGTCCGGCGCCGAGGCCAGGAGCACCTTGCCGACCCCGGTGGCGTGCAGCGGTAACCTGCTGCCCACGTTGCTGACCACCGGCACCGAGGCATGCCCGGACAGCCGCTCGAGGTACAGAACCCTGTCGTTCTCCCGAATCGCCAGCATCACTGTCGCTTTGGTGGCGGCGTGAATATCAGACAGGAACGGTGCGGCGATATCCCGCAGGCCGGTCTGCGGAGCCAGTAACCCGACGTCCCACATGCGTCGGCCGACCACATAGCGGCCGTTGCCTCGTCTCACCAGCGCGCCCGACACGACGAGCTCCTTGAGCATGCGGTGCGCCGTCGCGGCGGGCAGACCGGACCGGCAGGCGATCTCGGTCAGCGACAGGCTGCGATGCTGCTCGTCGAACGTATAGAGAATCCGCATCGTCCTGGCGATGACGGACTCCCCGGGCACCGCGGTGTTGCCGGCCATCGTGCACCTCGCCTTCCACGTCACTTGGACGGACCCGCGACCGAATGACCAAGATCGCTTCCACTCAGCGGAAGCCTAGCATCGACGTGAGAGCAGTCACGTTCCTACATTGAGTGGCATGAAATCACAGCTCGTTCACGCCGCCGAATCGTTGAGGCGGTCGTCATGAGTGACCTGTTGCGGCCCGGACACGGCCGAGTCGAGGCTCTGCTCAGCGACGACACGCTGATAGCGGTCATGGTCGAGGCGGAACTGGCGTGGCTGCGGGCGCTGGCATCCATCGGCCGTGCCGACACCGATCGAGTCGCCGAGATCGAGACGGTGCTACGCACCCGGATGATCGCCCCGGAGGCGCTGGCTGCCGGCACGGAGGACTACGGCAATCCAGCGGCTGAACTCGTGGCGGTCCTGCGTGCCGGACTGCCCGCGGCGGATGCCGCACTTCTGCACCGCGGCCTCACCAGCCAAGACATCATCGACACCGCCCTGATTCTGCTGTCCCGAGGGGTCTTCGTCCGGCTGCGTACCGATCTGGATCTTGCAATTGACGTGCTGATCCGGCTCGCGGGAGAGCACCGTGCCACAGTGATGGCCGGGCGAACCCTGACCCAGTTCGCCGTACCGATCACGTTCGGCCTGAAAGCCGCGCAGTGGCTCAGCTCACTGGTCGATGCGGCGGCCTCGGTCGACCGCGTCCGCAGTGCTCTGCCCGTGCAGTGCGGCGGCGCGAGCGGAACGCTGGCCCGGTCGGGGGCCTCGCCCGTGTCTTCGGCCGAAGCTTTCGCCGCAGAACTCGGACTGGGCTGGCCCGGGCTGCCCTGGCACACCAATCGGGCACCGATCACCCGGATCGGCGACGCGCTGGTCGGCTGCGCGGACGCGATGGGCACGATCGCATCCGACGTGCTGCTGCTGTCCCGTCCCGAGATCGGTGAACTCAGCGAGGGCGGCCCGCGACGAGGTGGCTCGTCGACCATGCCCCACAAGCGCAATCCGGTGCTCAGTGTGCTCATCCGCGCCGCCGCGCTACAGGCGCCACTTCTCGGCGCGCAGTTGCACAGCGCTGCCGGCCAGGCCGTCGACGAGCGTCCCGACGGTGCCTGGCACAGCGAATGGCCCGCGCTGCGGAACCTGCTCTCGGTGACTCTGACCGCCTCGGGACAGCTGGTCGAAGTGCTCGGCGGACTCAACGTTCATGCGGAGGTGATGGAGAGCCGAGTGGCTGCCGCGGCGAGTGATCTGCTTGCCGAGTCACGCGGCGAGGTGACGACTCCGACCGACTATCTGGGCGCTACTCCGGACTTCATCGACGCTGCCATCGCCGCCGCCCGGACCTTGCGCGGAGGTCACTGATGGCCGCCCCCGTACTGACTTTCACCCCGCTCAACGGACCGGCCGAAACATCCGCGCCCACGCTGATGGTCGGGCCCTCGCTGGGGACCTCTGTCGCCGCCCTGTGGTCTCCGGTCGCCGAACTGCTCGACGGCTCGGTGCACGTGCTCGGGTGGGATCTGCCCGGACACGGCAACAGCCCGTCGGCGACCGAGCCGTTCTCGATCGAGGATCTCGCCGAAACGGTCGGCGACCGGGTATCGCATACGGGTGAGAGCGCAGCCTATGCCGGAGTGTCAGTAGGTGGCGCCGTCGGCCTGGCGCTCGCGGCCGCCGCGGCACCCGTCGAACCGATCGTCGTGATCGCGTCCGCGCCTGTCATCGGTACACCCGAGGGCTGGGCCGAGCGGGCGCGGCTGGTGCGGGCCGAGGGCACCGCAAGCCTGGTGGCGGCGAGTTCACAGCGCTGGTTCGCTGCCGGATTCACTCGCGCCCACCCCGATCGCGCGGACCGCTTGCTCGGTTCTCTGTACGAGACCGATGCGGAGTCGTACGCCCTGGTCTGCGAGGCGCTGGGCGCCTTCGACCTGAGCGACAGACTGGCCGGAAACCGGCGTCCCTTGCTGCTGACCCCGGGCGAGGTCGACCCGGTGGTGACCGTCGACGAGGTCCGCCGGTTCGCCGCGGCGATCGGTGGATCCCGGGTCGAGGTACTCACCGGTTGCGCTCATCTGCCCACCGCCGAGGATCCGCGGCAGACCGCTGCGGCGATCACCGGCTTCTTGCAAGAAGGAGGCTCATGACCATGAGCGACACCGATCCGGACTATCAGCGGGGCATGCAGGTGCGCAGGGCCGTGCTCGGCAACGCGCACGTCGACCGCGCCGAACAGAACAAGACGGCGTTCACCGCCGACTTCCAGAGCTTGATCACGCGCTACGCCTGGGGGGAGGTGTGGACGCGGACCGTCATCGATCGCCGTACGCGCAGCGTCGCGACGCTCACTGCGCTGATCGCACTGGGGCACTGGGAAGAACTGCCGATGCACGTGCGCGCGGCCAGGAGCAACGGGCTGGCTGTCGAGGAGATCGGTGAGGTGATCCTGAATGCGGCGATCTACTGCGGTGTTCCGGCCGCAAACCACGCCTTCGCGATCGCTCAGCGTGTTCTCACCGAGGACGGTGAACTCGGATGAGCCGCGCTGGACAGGTGGACGTCTACGACGGGATTCGCCTGCAGTTCGGCAGGACCGGCAGAACCCTGACCGGCGTCCGGCCCGACGAATTGACGGTCATCGGCAACAGTGACCGCGGTCCGGCTGCACCGATTCAGGCTCGTCGAGTCCAGAGGGTCACCTGTTCCTTCCCCCGCCAGCAAGACTCCCGGCAGTTCGACGCGGCCTTTCACGCCGGTGAAACCGAGGTGGAGATTGTGCCGCGGGGCAATCTCGCCGGGCGGATCCCGGGCGACGGTGCAGGCCTCGGGGTGTTCTTCACCGGTTTCGGCACGCTGCTCGCCCCAGGGCAAGAAGACCCGGCGGATCGACGGCGTCGACGTCCTCGATCTGACCGCTGGCCGCGTCGAGGCGACTGCTCTGTCCGGCAGCGGCTTCGAGAGCTCGCGGCCCCACTCGACGTCCCACCGATCGACCACACCGCCGGTCATCGAACTCCCTGAACTTCCAGTGAAAGGCAACCCCATGGCCGTCCAGAAACCAGCCACCAGTGAACGAACTCAAGTCGCCATCGTCGGCGGCGGTCCGGCAGGCCTGATGCTCTCGCATCTGCTCGCCCTCGACGGGATCGATTCGATCGTGATCGACAACCGGACCCGGCACGAGATCGAGACGACCGACCGGGCCGGGATCCTCGAAAGTGACAGTGTCGACCTGCTCACCAGCTCCGGGGTGTCGGACCGAGTGCTGCGCGACGGCTACGAACACGAGGGGGTGGATCTGCGTTTCAACGGCGAAAGCCACCGCATCGACTTCCAGCGACTGACCGGTGCATCTGTGTGGCTGTACCCGCAGACCGATGTCTTCATCGATCTCGCCGATGCGCGAGAACGTGATGGCGGCGACGTCCGGTTCGGCGTCCGGGATGCCACCGTGGACGGTCTCCTCACCGACTCACCTACCGTGCGGTTCATCGACGCCGAAGGCCTCCACCGCGAGGTCAGCGCCTCGATCCTGGTGGGCGCCGACGGCTCCCGTTCGATGACTCGGCACCAGATCCCGGACCGGCGCCAGTTCTACCGCGAGTACCCGTTCGCCTGGTTCGGCTTCTTCGTCGACGCGCCACCGTCAGCGCCCGAACTCGTCTACACGCGTTCGGAACACGGGTTCGCGCTCATCAGCCAGCGCACGGACGCCTTGCAGCGCATGTACTTCCAATGCTCGCCGGGCGACGATGTCAACGACTGGTCTGACGAACGGATCTGGGAGGAACTTGCCCGCCGGGTCGCCGGACCGGACGGCTTCACCCTCAAGGAAGGGCCGATCCACGGTAAGACGGTGCTGCCCTTCCGGTCCTTCGTCTGCGAGCCCATGCGCTACGGCAGTCTCCTGCTTGCCGGCGATGCCGCCCACACCGTGCCGCCGACGGGGGCCAAGGGGCTCAATCTGGCGCTGGCCGATGTGAAAGTGCTTGCCGAGACTCTGCATCGGGTGATCCTTGACCGCGACCGTGCAGCCCTGGACTCCTACAGCGATCGTGCACTCAAGCGCGTCTGGAAGTCGCAGCAGTTCTCCTACTGGATGACCACCATGCTGCACCGACTGGACGGTGCCTCCGAATTCGATGTCAAGCGCCAGCTCGGCGAGCTGGACTCGGTCGTCAGCTCCGAGGCCGGCTCCAGGTTCCTGGCCGAGGCGTACACCGGCTGGCCCACCGTCGCCGCTGCCCTGTCCGCATGACTTCCCCCATGAGAAAGCAGTATCTGAAATGAGCAATGAGAAGCTGCTGGTTCCGCCGGCATCGATCCGCGCGCCGTTCGTACAGCGCGACCCTGCGTTGCACCCGCCGGCCCTGACCCCCGACTACCGAACCAGTGTTCTGCGTTCCCCTCGCCGGAACCTGATCTCGAACAAGCCGACCGTCTCCGAGATCACCGGGCCGGTGTTCGATCCATCCGAGCTCGGTGAGCGTGACAACGATCTGATCCTGAACTACGCGCGGGACGGTCTGCCGATCGGGGAGCGGATCATCGTGCACGGCTATGTTCTCGACGAGTTCGGCCGGCCCGTTCCCGGTGCACTGGTGGAGGTCTGGCAGGCCAATGCCGGCGGCCGGTACCGGCACAAGAAGGATCAGTACATCGCACCGATCGACCCGAACTTCGGTGGATGCGGGCGGGTCATCACCGATGCCGACGGCTACTACCACTTCCGGACCATCAAGCCCGGCCCATACCCCTGGCGCAATCGCATCAACGAGTGGCGGCCCGCGCACATCCATTTCTCGATCAGCGGTCACGGGTGGGCGCAGCGGCTGATCACGCAGATGTACTTCCAGGGCGATCCACTGATCAACCGTTGCCCGATCGCCCGCACCATTCCGACTCGGGAACAGACCCAGAGTCTGATCGCACTGGAAGATCCGTCGCACGACGCCGTGCTGGATGCACGCACCTTCCGATTCGATCTGACGGTGCGCGGTCGCCGAGCCACCTTCTTCGAAGAGACGATTCCAGGAGCGAACTGACATGACCACCACACCGTCATTCGATTTCGAACCGGTTCGGCTCGAACCCGCATACCGGGTTCGCCGTGAGTCGCCGTCCCAGACCGGCGGACCGTATGTGCACATCGGGCTGGCCCCGCAGCAGGCGGGGTTCGACATCTACGAGAACAACTTCGGCAATGTACTCGTCAGCGAGGAGACCCTCGGGGACCGGATCGTGATCGAGGGCCGCGTGTTCGACGGCACCGGAACGCCACTGCGTGACGCACTGCTCGAGATCTGGCAGGCCAATGCGATCGGCAAGTACGCTCATCCGGCCGATACACAAGACAAGCTGGTGGATCCGGCGTTTCGCGGTTGGGGTCGCACCGGTGCGGACTTCGACGACGGGTGGTTCCGGTTCGAGACCGTCAAACCGGGGCGCCTTCCCGGCGTCGGCGGTCAGCAAGCTCCGCATGTCCTGATGATCGTATTCGCGCGCGGCATCAACATCGGTCTGCACACCCGCATCTACTTCGACGACGAACCGGAGGCGAACGCCGCCGACCCGGTCCTCAACGGGATCGAGTGGGAGGTGCGTCGCAAGACGCTGATCGCCGAACGCACTGAGAACTCCGGCGACGGTGTCACCGTCTACCGCTTCGACGTCCGGTTGCAGGACACTCCGGACGGAGGGTACGAGACCGTCTTCTTCGACGTCTGACTTCCCTGGGTTCTGCCACACTGATACGCGAGGCCGCGGCCGCCGAACTGCCGGGCATCTTCCAGCGCGTTTATCTCACCCCGAAGCACACGATCGTGAAACCGGCCGGCATCGAATCGGCAGAAACCACTGCAGCACCCGCGCTGGGCGGGTTCTTCCGGGTGCTGGTGTTCATCGTGGTCGGCCTGGTGCTCCTGGGCCTGGGTGTCGTCTACGCGCAGAGCCTGCCCGAGGACGATCCGGCGGCCGACTGCCCGACCGGGCCGATCCCGGTGCTGCACGGCCGCTGACGGGCAACCCGCGTGACTGTCGGATCTGTTGGTCGGCGACCAACAGATCCGACCGTTTCGTGCGCGTGTGCTTCGGGCCGGTCAGTCACCCACCGCGGTCCGCAGCAGACCCAGCACCCGGTCGATCAACGGGGAGTGCGCGGAGGTCAGATACGCGGCGGCCAGATCCAGTTGCCCGCCACCGTGGCCCAGGCGCAGGTAGCGAACCCCGGCGATGTCGAGCGCGGCCGTCGGTTCCGGGACCAGTGCCACACCCAGTCCCGCCGCCACGAAGGTCACCAGGGTCGAGGTCTCGGCCACCTCGTGCCGGATAAAGGGCGTGAAGCCCGCCGCCACACACAGCGAGACGGCGAGCTCGTTCAGCACCGATCGACCCTGTCCGGCATGCACCACGAAGTCGTCTTCGGCCAGCTCGGCGAGGTCCACACTCCCACGTTCAGCCAGCCGATGTCCTTCCGGCACGGCGACGATCAACGGTTCGGCCCGGAGCACCTCGACGGTCAGGTCCGCGGCGTCGGCGGGCGGGCGCAGCACCGCGAAGTGGAGGGCACCCGAGCGCAGGCCGTCGACCAGCGCGGGCACCAGCATCTCGCCGCGCAGGTCGACGTCGACGCCGGGCAGTTCCTCCCGGAGGCTGCGCACCAGCCGGGGCAGCAACGAATAGGTGGCCGAGCCGACACAGCCGATGGTCAGGTGACCGCTGGCGCCGTCGGCGATACGTCGCGCGTGCCGGCCGGCGGCGTCGACACCGTCCAGGATCTCGATCACCCGCCGCAGGTAGTCCTCACCGGCCGGGGTCAGTTCGACGCGGCGGGTGGACCGCACCAGCAGGGCCACGCCGAGTTCGTCTTCCAACTGCCGGATCTGCTGGGACAGCGGCGGCTGCGCGATGTGCAGACGCCGGGCCGCGCGGCCGAAGTGCAGTTCCTCGGCGACCGCGCGGAAGTAGCGGAGATGCCGCAGCTCCACTATTCATACTCCTGACATCTCAATAGACCTTGTTTCTGTACTTCTCAATATATCTGGGTCCTCCTACCGTGGAAACCATGACCAGCGCCTCCGACATCGTCATCTGCGCCCCGCTGCGCACCCCGGTGGGCCGGATGGGCGGTACCCTGGCCTCCCTCGATGCCGGGCAGCTCGCCACCGCGACCCTCCGCGCACTCGTCGAGCGCACCGGCCTCACCGAGGGCGACGTGGACGACGTGATCCTCGGCCAGGGATCACCCAACGGTGAGGCTCCGGCGATCGGCCGGTACGCCGCCCTCGACGCCGGCCTGGGCATCGGCGTCCCCGGCATGCAGGTGGATCGCCGCTGCGGCTCCGGTCTCCAGGCCGTGCTCACCGGCGCCGCGGCGGTCTCGACCGGCGGCGCCGGCCTGGTGATCGCCGGCGGAGTGGAATCGATGTCGAACGTCGAGCACTACGCGCTCGGCCTGCGCACCGGTGTGAAGCAGGGCGGGGTGGAGCTGATGGACCGCCTGGACCGGGCCCGCGCCACGGCCGGCGGGACCTCGCACCCGGTACCGGGCGGGATGATCGAGACCGCCGAGAACCTCCGCGCCCGCCACGGACTGACCCGCGAGGCGCAGGACGCGCTCGCCGTCGCCTCACATCAGCGCGCCGTGGCCGCCCACGAAGAGGGCCGCTTCGCCGACGAGCTGGTGGCGGTCACCATCCCGGGGCGGCGCGGCAAGCCCGACGTCGTCGTCGACCGGGACGAGCACCCGCGCGCCGACGTGAGTCTCGAATCGCTCGGGCGGCTGCGCGCGGTCCGCGGGCGGGTCGACCCCGCCTCGACGGTCACCGCCGGCAACGCCTCCGGCCAGAACGACGGCGCGGCGATGATGGTCGTGACCACCCGCGGCCACGCCGAGGCGAAGGGGCTCGAACCGCTGCTGGCCCTGCGATCGTGGGCGGTGGCCGGCTGCGCGCCGGAGACGATGGGCCTCGGCCCGGTGCCGGCGAGCGCCGCCGCGCTGGATCGGGCCGGTCTCACCCTGCACGACATGGACCTGATCGAACTCAACGAGGCGTTCGCCGCGCAGGTGCTCGCGGTCCTCGCCGAATGGGGCATCAACGCCGACGACGAACGCCTCAACCCCAACGGCTCCGGCATCTCGCTCGGTCACCCGGTCGGTGCGACCGGCGCGCGGATCCTCGCGACCGCAGCCTACGAGGCCCGCCGCCGAGGCGCCCGGTATGTGCTGGAGACCATGTGCATCGGCGGAGGCCAGGGCCTCGCCGCGGTCTTCGAGGCGGTCCGGTGAGCACCGCGACCGTCACCCGCATCGAACATCTGGAGCAGCGATGAGTATCGACAAAGTCGTCGGCTCGGCGGCCGAGGCCGTCGCCGACATCCCCGACGGCGCGAGCCTCGCCGTCGGCGGTTTCGGCCTGGCCGGCATTCCCTGGTTTCTGATCGAGGCGCTGCTGGAACAGGGGGCGGGCGATCTGGAGATCGTTTCGAACAACTGCGGCGTCGACGGCGCGGGTCTCGGCCTGCTGCTGGAAGCGCACCGAATCCGCAAGGTGATCGCCTCGTACATCGGCGAGAACAAGGAGTTCGGCCGCCAGTTCCTGTCCGGCGAGGTGACCGTCGAACTCACCCCGCAGGGCACCCTCGCCGAGCGCATGCGCTCGGGCGGCAGCGGGATCGGCGCGTTCTTCACCCCGACCGGGGTCGGCACACTCGTCGCCGAGGGCGGGCTGCCGTGGCGCTACCACCCGGACGGGACGATCGCCGAAGCCTCCCCGCCGAAGGAGGTGCGCAGCTTCGGCGGCACCGACATGGTGCTGGAGGAGTCGATCGTCACCGACTTCGCACTGGTGCGGGCGGCGGTCGTCGACCGCGCCGGGAACTGCCGCTTCCACGCCGCCGCCCGGAACTTCAACCCGCCGGCCGCCATGGCGGGGCGGATCACCGTCGTCGAGGCCGAGCGGGTGGTCGAGGTGGGCGAACTGGCCCCCGACGACATCCACCTGCCCGGGATCTTCGTGCAGCGGATCGTCGCACTGACCCCCGAGCAGGCCGCCCGCAAGTCGATCGAGCAGCGCACCGTCCGCGAGAGGAAATCATGAGCTGGTCACGCAGCGAGATGGCCGCCCGGGCCGCCCGCGAACTGTCCGACGGCGACTACGTCAACCTCGGGATCGGCTTGCCCACACTGATCCCCGACTACGTGCCGGAGGACTCGACGGTGGTCCTGCACGCCGAGAACGGAATCCTGGGCGTGGGTCCTTTCCCGTACGACGACGAGGTGGACCCTGACCTGATCAACGCGGGCAAGCAGACCGTCTCGGTGCTGCCGGGCGCGTCGTTCTTCGATTCGGCGACCAGCTTCTCGATGATCCGCGGCGGCCACGTCGACGTCGCCGTACTGGGCGCCATGCAGGTCTCGCCGGCCGGTGATCTGGCGAACTGGATGGTCCCCGGCGCGATGGTCAAGGGGATCGGCGGCGCGATGGACCTGGTCAACGGTGCGGGCCGGGTCATCACGCTGATGGAGCACGTGACCCGCAAGGGCGACGCCAAGCTGGTCGCCGAGTGCTCGCTGCCGCTGACCGGGCTGGGGGTGGTGAGCCGGGTGATCTCCGACCTCGGGGTCTTCGACTGCGCCGGCGACCACTTCGCCGTCGTCGAACTGGCACCCGGGGTGACGCTCGACGACGTTCGGGAGGCCACCGCCGCACCGGTGCGCTGATGAGCGCCCGGCGCGGCGGCCCCGTGACGGCCTACCAGTCGGCCTCGTCGTACACGATCATGCCGCGGATGTTGTTGCCCTCGAGCATGTCGTCGTAGGCTTTGTTGATGTCTTCGAGACGGTAGGTCTGCGTCACCAGGTCGGCGAGGTTGAGCTGACCGGCGCGGTACTCGTTGAGCAGCTTGGGCACCTGGGTGCGCGGGCCGGCACCGCCGAAGATCGCGCCCTGCACGCGCTTCTGCAGCAGGGTGAGTTCGAACAGGTTGAGCTTGACGTCCATCGCCTGGAAGTCGCCCATGCCGACGACCACCACCTGGCCGCCCTTCGCGGTCATCGCCAGCGCCGGGGCGATGTACTCGCCCTTGATCTCACCGACGGTGATGATCACGGTGTTGGCCATCGTGCCCCAGGTCATCTCGCCGACCGCGGGCAGCGCCTCCTCCATGCTCGCGAAGGTGTGCGTGGCGCCCAGCTTCTCGGCCATGTCGCGCTTGAACTTCACCGGGTCGACGGCGACCACGTAGCGCGCACCGGCGGCCTTGGCGCCCTGAACCGAGTTGATGCCGACGCCGCCGATACCGACCACGACGACGGTGTCGCCGACCTTGGTTCCACCGATCTCGGTGGCACTGCCCCAGCCGGTGGCGACACCGCAGCCCAGCAGCGCGGCCTCGCGCAGCGGGATGTCGTCCTCGATCTTCACCAGCGAGGCCTCGTTGACGGTGATGTACGGCGAGAAGGTGCCGAGCAGGCACATCTGGGTGAACGTCTCGCCCGCGGCGTTGGTGATGCGGTGCGTCTTGTCCGAGATCGACAGCCCGGTGAGCAGGCCGGCGCCCTCGTCACAGATGTTCTGCTGGCCGCGCGAACAGGGGCCGCAGACGCCGCACGCCGGGATGAACGCGGTCACGACATGGTCGCCCTCGGCGAACCGCGTCACCCCCGGGCCCACCTTGGTCACGACCCCCGCGCCCTCGTGGCCGCCGACCACCGGCATCGGCGCCGGGCTCTGGCCGGTACGCAGGTGATGGTCGGAGTGGCAGAGGCCGGAGCTGGCCAGCTTCACCTGGACCTCGCCGGCCACCGGGTCGCCGAGTTCCACCTCCTCGATCTGCCACTCCTGATTCACGCCGCGCAGGACCGCCGCTTTCGTCTTCATCGTGTGGTTCCTCGTCCTTCTCGATCGATCGGATGTCTCTCACCTTCGATCCTCGCCGCGCAACCGCGATCGCGTGCTGTTTCGGCGATCTTCCCGCCGACGTCCACGACGGCCGCGCAGGACCTCCGATGGTCGAGGCCTCGACTCCGCTCGACCAACGTCGAAACCGTCGCTCCTCAACCGGTCAGCGAATCCACGACGGCCCGCGGCCGCGATCCGAGAGCCTCCCGCACGTAGTTGCGCACCAACGACAGTCGCGTACATCCGCGGCACGGCGCGATCACCCCGGTCACGTCGATCCCAGCGGCCCGGCACAGTCCGACGGCCCGTGCGATGTGGAAGTTCTGCGTCACGATCAGCGCGCGGCGCACCCCGAACTCACCGGCCGCCCGGCGGCAGGTCGCCGCGGTGTTCAGGCCGAGCGGGTCGTCGACGATGTCCGACGCCCGGACCCCGTGCGCTTCGAGGTAGTCGCGCATCACGCGGACCTCGTTGCCGGCATCGTCGGCGTCGTTTCCGGAGTTGACGATCCGGTCGACGCGACCCTCCCGGTACAGGGCCAGCGCCACGTCGAGCCGATTGCGCAGGTAGATGCCGGGTTCGCCGGCGCCGGCCTTCGCACCGAGGACGATCACCGTCTCGGGTCCACCCGGCGGGACCTCGCCGGCGTCGACCACCCGGCCGCGCGAGACGATCACCGCCCACGCCGAACTTCCGATCACGACGGCTTCGACCACGATCACCAGCCAGAGGGCCAGGAGGCCGAGTCGTTTCCGCACCCGCCCACGGTAGCCGCCCGCCCCGGCCACCCGATCACCCACACAAGCTGTGTGACCTATAAGTGTGACACCAGAAATTAGGACACGGACGAGTTTCAGAATTCCCAACTCGCCAGTAACCGCACGACCTAGTGTCCCTTTTTCAGGGGGGTTGCGACCGAAATCACACTTGTGGAGGACCACCTCATGACTCTCACCACCACCCGGCCGAACCGGCGGCGACGGTTCGCGACCACGCTCGCCTCGGCCGGCGCAGCCGCGGCCTTGATCGCCGGTCCCGCGTTGTCGCCCGGCGCGGCCGAGGCCGCCGAACCGGGCAGCGGCCCGATCGGATCGGCCGGCTGCTTCGCCGGTGACCGGACCGTCGTCGACGACGGCGGCGTGCTGGCCGACTGCAGCGATTCCGAACCGTCACCGCTCGCCGCCCTCGGCGACGCGCTGCTCGGTCTCGTGGCACCCAACCTCGGATTGAGCCTGAGCGACCTGAACGGTGCCGGGGTCATCTTCCTCGGCGACTCCAAGATCAACGGCACCGGCCTGGCCGGCGCGGTGAGCCTCATGGCCACCTCCCGCGCGACGGCGGACGACTACCTCAGCGGCGCGCTGTCGTTCGGCTTCGGCGAAGGCTCGGCGGCGACCAGTCATGCCCACTTCGGCAGCCTGTCCACGGCGCTCGCGTTCGGCGGCGAAGCGGTGGCCCACTCGCTGCCCGCCGGAGTAGCACTCGCGGCCACGGTCGGCGCCGAAGACGTGACGGCGACGGCGACCGCGCTCGGCGGAATCGCGGCCGCACTGAACGTCTCCGACGACGGCCAGCAGACCTTCGGTCCCGCCAGCAACCAGGCCGTCTGCACCGCGCTGTACGCCACCGCCTCCGTCACCCAGGGCGGCGACAACGTCAACTCCTGCACCGGGGTGCTCTTCATCTTCCAGAAGTCGCAGGTCGGCGACGGCCCCGTCGTGTACGCGATCAAGAACCCGCTCGATCTGAAGCTGACCGGCATACTGCCGCCGGAGACCGTGTCCATCTTCTCGATGCTCACGTCCGGGATGGGCATGCCCGACGCACTCAGCGACATCCTCGGACTCAAGATCATCCCCGCGTTCGGCAGCGATCTGATCCGCATCGAGATGGGCGCCGACGGCCCGAAGATCGGCACCGGCATCAGCGACTGGCTCGGCGGTCTCGCCGGCCAGGCCGGTGACGCGCTGGGGGCGACTCGGTCCGCAGCGGCGACGACGATCGCCGACCGGCAGGTTCCGGCCGGCACCGAGGCCTTGTCGTCCACCGTGCTCGACGACGCCCAGGCGCGCCCGGCCGCACCGTCTTCGGACCCGGCTCCGGTCGAAGACGCCCCGGTCGAGGAGGCCCCGGCCGCCGACGCCCCCGTCGTGGACACCCCGGCTGCCGACTCCTCCGCTGACGACGCCGCGGCTGATACCGCGGCGGCAGGGACCCCGGCCGACATCACTCCGACGGCGGGCACGTCGACGACGGGCGATGCGTCCGGTGACACGGCGACAGACAGCCCGGCCGAGACCCCGGCCGACACCGGAACCCCGACCGGCGGCCTCGACCTCGGATAGTCCCGGGCGGCCGGAGGTCAGTCGACGGAGTCGAGCGAACCGGTGGTGACCACACCCGAGTCGCCGTCCACGGGCGCCGGCCCGTCGACCGGATCGGTAGTGGTCCCGGAGCCGTCGACCGGATCGGTGGCGGCTCCTGAGCCGTCGACCGGATCGGTGACGGCTCCGGACCTGCCGGCCGGATCGGCGGCGGACCCGGACCCGCCCGCCGAGGCGGCGACGGCCGCGGGGTCTCCTCCGAGGTCGTCGAGCTGCGCGACCTGATCGTCCTCGGAGGGCACCAGGGTGCTCGCCCGATCGATCGCGGACGGGATCGACCGGGTGAGCGCCTGCGTGCTGTCGATGATCGTGGCCGGATCCGGCGCGGCGGGCTGTGACGGCTGCGGCCGGAGCAGCCCACCGAGCCATTGCGGCACGTCGGACTCGAGACGGAACCAGCCACCGTCCTTCACGACGACACGGATCAGATCGCTGCGGAACTCGGGAACGATCGAGAGATCCGCGAGCCCGGCCACCCCCTGGACTCCGAGTCGGTCGAGGAGGCTCACCACCTCGTCACTGAGGACACCGTCGAGCGGCGCCGCCAGGCCCACGTCGAGCGGATTCTTGATCGCGAAGTCGGTGAGGCCGTCGTTTCTGTCGTACTGCTGGAACAGGAAGAGGATCGAGGTGCACGATCCCTTCCCGGTGGTCGCGGTGGCGTACACCGCGGAGCAGATCGGGTGGTCGGCGCCCGATGACGCCAGCGCCATGCCGCCCACCGCGGTCGCCGAGACGTCGCTGCCGTCCGTCGTGAGCGCCATGGCGAGTCCGCCGAGCCAGCCGCTCGCCGTCGCGTCTCCGCCGAACAGGCCGACGGCCAGCGCCGCCCCGAGCAGGGAGTCCGCGGTTCCGGTGCTGCGCATGCCACCGGCGGCGATCGCCGCGCTGAACGGGTCGCGGGCGTGGGCGCTGGCGGTCCCGGCGCTGGCCGGGAGGAGGCCCCCGGCGACGGCCGTGTTGAAACCCAGGCCCTTGATCTCGGCGCTGCTCCCCGGGCCGAGCGCCGCGACACCGTTCAGCGACGACAGGTCGAGGTCGGCGATGAACAGTCCGAGCACCCCGTCGGCGACCCGCGCCACGATGGACGGCGACGATCCCCGGCAGTCGGCGTACGGGCCGTGGATGCGGGGGATCGTCGTTCTGCTCGCGTCGTGGAATTCCGGGTCACCGGCCATGCATCCCGCCGAGACGGCCGTGACGGTATCCACCAATGCATGGGCGGGCGGCGCGGTCACCGTGGTTCCCGCGGCGACGGCGGCACTCGCACAGAGCACCGACGCACCGACCGCCACCCGCCTCGCCCGTACTGACATCGCCGATCGCATCGTCCCCATCGAAACCCTCCCCTGTTCAGATACCTCCGACGCGCCCACCGTAGGCGCCACCGGCGCACCTACCGGCCGGTTCCCGAGATTCCGGACCGATCGGCGCCGCCGTCTCGCACCCGAAGAACCGTCCCCGAACAGCGCTCGGCCCGCTCGCCTGGCAGGCGAGCGGGCCGAAGCGAGCCGTTGATCTAGTTGTCGAGGCCCCCGGCACCCGCGTCGGCTCCGCCACCGGAACCGGTGTCGGCCCCGGCCCCGGCTCCGTCGCCGGCTCCGGTCCCACCGCCGAGCTCCGTGTTCGACGTCGTGTCGGTGTCGGTGTCGGTGCTGTTGTCAGTGGTAGTGCTGTTGTCGGTGCCGGTGACCGTGAGGGCCGCCGGCGGGTCCACCGGCGGTACCACGATCTGCGGAGGGTCGTTCGGCGGCGTGACCTCCGGTGTCACCGAAGGCGTCGGCGCGTCGTTGACGACCAGCGGATACGTCTGGGTCACGTCTTCATCCGGCACGGCGGCCTTGTTCAGGACATCGCCGCCGCCGGTCGTGGAGTCGTCTGCCGAGAACGCAGTGATTCCAGCCAAGCCGGTCGAGTCCGCAGCAAGCGAGGTCGGGTTGGCGGCAAGCGAACTGGCCGACCCGATCAGCCCGCCGAGCGCGTCGAGAATCTGCAGGAACGGCCCCTGCGTGATCGTCGGCAGGTCGCCATTCAGTAGACCGCTCGTGCTCCAGGCACCGACGGTGAAGAGGTCGAGCGCGTTGAATTCCGAGAAACCAAGGCTCGGAATCAGATTCGCCAGACCGGTCGGGGTCGTGAAATCGAACGACGGCAGACTCAAGTAGTTCACGAATGTCGGCGACTGAACGCCGAGGAGACTCCCAGTGCCGTGCGTTTGAGCGGTGCCCGCGAACAACCCGAGGGAAGCCCCCAGCCAATCGATCGTGATCGGTGCCCCGCCCGCGACCGCAGCGAACCCATAGCTACTCGTCAGCGCCAGATTCTCCGGGCCATTGAGGCTCAGGCGAGCGAAGTCATCGAGCAGATAGATCGGCTGGCCGGTCAGCGCGTTGGCGACCACTGGGAGAAGCTGATCCGGGTCGGTGAGATAAGTCAGCAACGACAGCGGGTTGGTCAGCCCGAGCTGAAGCTCACCGGTCGGCTTGTTGTAGCGGCCGTCGATCAGCGCCGCGATGTCGACACAGGTCCCGGCGGTCCCGGAGTTCGCGTAGGCGAATCCGCCGAGGCAGAAGACCGTGTCGCCTGGCAGACTCGCCCTCGTCACTGCTCCACCGGTGACCTCCTCGACGAGGTCGCCGAGGGTGGGAAGGTCCACACCGATCCCGCCGAGAATGCCACCGAGAATCCCGCCCAGCCCCGGAATCTGTCCGATGATGTCGTCGACCGAGAGATTCCAGATGTCATCGAAGATCTGCGTGACACCGTCGGTGGCGAGCGCGACACCGAGGACGGAGATCGCGGTGGCGCTCGTCCCGGTCCCGATAGGCACGGCAATGGCCGTTCCCGGCAGTATTGCGATCGCCAGTTCATGACCTGGCTCAAGACCGACCAGACTCAGGATCTTGGTAACAACCTCGCTTATTTGCTCTGAACTCGCACCCGGAATGATGTCTGCCACCAGCGCAGAAATCTGATCGATGAGGTACTGCGGCCCGACGGCCACGCCCCCGAGGTAGCTGCCACTGGTGATTCCCAGCGCGTCGACCAGCTGGTCCTGCAGCTGAGTCACCTGCGTGTGGATTCCGGCGAGCGCACTGGTCACAGCCGGGATCGACGCGTGAGCCTGAGGCGGGGGCGTCACCGTGCCCGCGAGCAGTGCCGCCGATGCGCCGACCGAGGCGATCGCGAGTGCCTTGCGGCGGTTGCCCGGCGCGCTGAGTGACAGTGGAGTGGCCATGTGCATGCGTCCTTTGCAGCTGGTGTCCGATTCCCGGCGAAGCTGAGACTACGCTGAACGTGTCATGAGTCACATATAATCGGGAAAACTCCCGTTCCAGACTCGGATCCCCTCCGTCGGCCGACGCTCGCGGCCGCTTCGCGGCGACCGCCGACGGGGTGTGGACCACCACCGAAATCCCTGCGATGTGGCGCGTGCCACAATGTGGCGAGAAGGCGGCGCGTGGTACACTGCCGGAACGGCGCGCAAACGGAGGGGCACCTGTGGAGTACATGCCGGTGACGCAGTCGATGTTCCTCATCGCCGAGACGCGCGACCAGCCGATGCACGTCGGCGGCCTGCAACTCTTCATCCCCCGCGACGGGCAGAGCCCGGCGGAGCTGGCCGAGGAGGTGCACGCGAGGTTCATCGCGGTCACCGGTGTGCAGCCGCTCTTCCGCAAACGACCCGCCAGCCCGGCCGCCGTCATGGGCCTGACCGCCTGGCAGCACGACGACGAGATCGACTTCGATTATCACGTCCGCCGGATCGTGCTGCCCCGGCCGGGCGAGATCAAGAACCTCCTGCGGTACGTGTCCCTCAACCACGGCGCGCTCCTCGACCGGAACCGGCCGATGTGGGAGGTGCACATCATCGAGGGCCTCAGCGACGGCCGCATCGCCCTCTACACCAAGATCCACCACTCGCTGGCCGACGGCGTCACCGCGTTGCGCATCCTGCAGCGCAGCCTCACCACCGATCCGGACGATCGCAGCGGGACGTCGTTCTGGGACCCCGCGCTTCTCAGGCGCCGCCGCCCCCGGAAGCCGAAGACCCCGTCGGGGCTGCTGAGCAAGGTCACCGGCACGATCGGCTCGGCGGTCGGGCTCGCCGACGACCTGATCGGCCTCGGCCCGGCCGCCGCGAAGGTCGCGATCGCCGGCGTGTTCGACAAGGACTTCGTCGCCCCGATGCAGATGGCCCCGGTCACCGCGCTCAATGTGACGATCGGCTCGGCACGGCGCTTCGCCGCGCAGGACTGGCCCACCGACCGGCTGCGCGACGTCGCGCGCCGGCACGGGGTCACCTTCAACGACGTCCTGATCGCGATGTGCGCCGGTGCGCTGCGCCGCTACCTGCACGACCACCACGAACTCCCGGATTCCACCCTCACCGCGTGCCTGCCGGTCTCCCTGCACGGCGAGGGCGACGGCGACGGCAACGCGATCACCGCCATCATCGTCCGGATGGCCACCGACATCGACGACCCCGCCGAGCGGTTGCGGGAGATCCGCGCCTCGTCGTCGTCCGCCAAGAACATCGTGCGCGGCCTCAAACCGATCCAGTCGCTCGCGCTCGGTGCCGCGAACGCCTGGCCGCTGGCCTTCGCGACGGTGCCCGGCTTCGTCAAGTACACGCCGCACGGCTTCAACCTGATGATCTCCAGCGTGCCGGGGCCCGACATGCCGCTCTACTGGAACGGCGCCCGTCTCGACGGCTGCTACCCGGTGTCGATCCCGATGGACGGCCTGGCGATGAACATCACCATCACGACGGTCGGCGGCAAGGCCAGCTTCGGCATCATCGGCGCGCGCGCTCAGCTGCCCAGCCTTCAGCGCATCCTCGACCACCTCGACACCGCCCTGCTCGAGCTGGAAGACATCGCACCGATCGGCGCCTGACCAGGCACATCGTCGACAATCCTGAGACGCCTGACGTCGTGGCGTCTCAGTGGCTACTTGCCAGTAAGATTCCCCTACCCGAACAACCCGAGGGAGCGTCATGCAATACATGCCGGTGACCGAGTCGATGTTCCTCATCGCCGAGACACGCGACCAACCGATGCACGTGGGCGGGCTCCAGCTGTTCATTCCGCGCGACGGGCAGACGGCGGCCGAACTGGCCGACGAGATCCACGAGCGCTTCGAGGCCGCCACCGAGTTCCAGGACGCGTTTCTCCGCCGGCCGGCCGGCAGCGTCGCCGGCTATCTGGCGTGGCAGCACGCCGACGAGATCGACTTCGACTACCACGTCCGGCGCATCGCGCTGCCCCGGCCCGGCGAGATCAAAGACCTGCTGCGCTATGTCTCGCTCAACCACGGCACGCTGCTCGACCGCTCCAAGCCGATGTGGGAACTCCACATCATCGAGGGCCTGAAGGACGGCCGGCTCGCCCTCTACACCAAGGTCCACCACTCGACGGTCGACGGCGTCACCGCACTGCGGATGCTGCAACGTTGCCTCAACACCGATCCCGAGGACCGCTCGGGCACGGCGTTCTGGGACGCCCACCTCCGGCGTCGCCGCAGGAAGCGGGCACCGAAGCCGGAGAAGAGCCTGTTCGGCAAGGTCACCGACACCGTCGGCACGGTGGTGCGCACCGCCGACGACATCGTCGGCCTGGCGCCCGCGGCGGCCAAGGTCGCCGTCTCCGGCATGCGGAACAAGGACTTCGTCCCGCCGATGAAGGCCGCGCCCAAGACGATGCTGAACGTCCCGATCGGCGCCGCCCGTCGCTTCGCCGCGCAGGACTGGCCCACCGAACGCATCCGCGCCGCCGCCCGCCGGCACGGCGTCACGGTGAACGACGTCATCCTGGCCATGTGCTCGGGCGCCCTGCGCGCGTACCTGTCCGATCACGACGCCCTGCCCGACGAATCGCTCACCGCGATGGTCCCGGTCTCCCTGCACGACGCCGAGTCCGAGGGGAACAACGTCACCGCGATCCTGGCCCGGCTCGCCACCGACCTGCCGGCCCCGGCCGATCGGCTCCGCGAGATCCGCGCGTCCACCGCGTCGGCCAAGAACGTGGTCCGCGGGTTGCGCCCGCTGCAACAGCTGGCCCTCGGCGCGGCCAACCTCTGGCCGCTGGCGTTCTCCCCAATGCCCGGCGGACTCGATCTGTCCCCGCAGATGTTCAACGTGGTGATCTCCAACGTCCCCGGAACCGACGAGCAGCTGTACTGGAACGGTGCTCGGCTCGACGGCTGCTACCCCGCGTCGATCCCGGTCGAGGGGCAGGCGATGAACATCACGATCACCTCGGTCAGCGGCAAGACCGCCTTCGGGATCACCGGCGCCCGCGCCCAGTTGCCGAGCCTGCAGCGCATGCTCGACCACCTGGAGACCGCGCTCGGCGAACTCGAAGTGATCGACCCGATCGACGACTGATCCGGCCGGTCCGCGTCGTGTCTGGGGGCCCGGAGATCGATGACCCGCACCACAGTGCGCACGCGCGGGCTGGCTTGCTTTATTACTCACGAGTAATGTCCCGGGAGGACCCGTCTCACCTGCCAAGTTAGGTAAACCTTGGCGGCGCTGAGCACGGTCGAACCTCTACGGTATTACCGAATACATGTCGGGTTTCGCGCCATCCTCCGGGCTGTCGGCGCGCGACCGCGGTAACGACCTCAAGAAAGGCCGGTACATCCCATGACGACCACGACGGTTGTGATCGGATCCATCGCGGCGATCATCAGCCTCTTCTGCTGGGCGATCTTCCTCAGCGGCGTCGGCAAGATGGTGCTCGCGATCGCCCAGGGCGAGAAGGTCGAGCGAACACGCTTCGCCTACCTGGGCTCCCGATTCTGGACGATGCTGAAAGAGTTCGTCGGTCACACCCGGATGGTGAAGTTCCGGACCGTCGGCTGGGCCCACTGGCTCGTCATGTTCGGCTTCCTGATCGGCGCCATCTTCTGGTTCGAGGCGTACGGGCAGATCTTCGATCCGCACTTCCACTGGCCGGTCATCGGTGCGTGGGACATCTACATCTTCGCCGACGAGGTCCTCGGCCTGGGCACCGTCATCGGTATCACCACCCTGATCATCATCCGTCAGCTGAACCACCCGCGCGTCCCCAAGCGGCTGTCCCGGTTCGGCGGCTCGGACTTCAAGGCGGCCTACTTCGTCGAACTCGTCGTCCTCATCGAGGGCCTCGGCATGATCTTCGTGAAGACCTTCAAGATCGCGACGGGCATGGAGAACCCACCGATCTGGACGTCGTTCTTCACCCACTACTTCGCCGAGCTGTTCGGCCACCCCTCGCACTACTGGGTCACCGCGGCGGCCGTCATCAAGCTCATGAGCGGCATGATCTGGCTCGCCGTCGTCGGCTACAACATCGACTGGGGCGTCGCCTGGCACCGCTTCGCCGCGTTCCCCAACATCTTCTTCAAGCGGGAGAGCGACGGCACCCCCGCGCTCGGCGCGATCAAGCCGATGATGAGCAACGGCAAGGTCCTGGAGATGGAGACCGCCGATCCGGACGTCGACTCGTTCGGCGCGGGCAAGATCGACGACTTCTCGTGGAAGGACCTGCTCGACTTCACCACCTGCACCGAGTGCGGCCGCTGCCAGAGCCAGTGCCCGGCGTGGAACACCGGTAAGCCCCTGTCGCCGAAGCTGATGATCATGTCGCTCCGCGACCAGGCGCTCGGCGGCGCCCCGTACCTGATCGCCGGCGGCAAGAAGGACATGGAGGGCAACGAGGTCGGGCTGGTCGACGCCGAGGGCAACCCCGACGAGGCCCGGCTCGCCAAGATCCCCGAGGCCGCCCGCACCATGGCCGAGCGCAAGCTGGTCGGCGAGTCCGAGGGCACCACCGGCGCGATCATCGACGCCGAAGCCCTGTGGAGCTGCACCACCTGCGGTGCCTGCGTGGAACAGTGCCCAGTCGACATCGAGCACATCGACCACTTCATCGACATGCGGCGCTACCAGGTGCTGATCGAGTCGGACTTCCCGACCGAACTGGCCGGCCTGTTCAAGAACCTGGAGAACAAGGGCAACCCCTGGGGCCAGCCGCAGGCCCAGCGCACCGCCTGGATCGACGAACTCGACTTCCACGTGCCGGTCTACGGCCAGGACGTCGAGTCGTTCGAGGGCTACGAGTACCTGTTCTGGGTCGGCTGTGCCGGCGCCTACGAGGACCGCGCCAAGAAGACCACCAAGGCCGTCGCCGAGCTGCTGAACATCGCCGCCGTCGACTTCATGGTCCTGGGTCAGGGCGAGACCTGTACCGGCGACTCCGCCCGGCGCGCGGGCAACGAGTTCCTGTTCCAGATGCTGGCGCAGCAGAACATCGAGACCTTCAACGAGCTCTTCGGCACCGCCCCGCAGCAGCGCCGCAAGATCGTCGTGACGTGTGCCCACTGCTTCAACGCGATCTACAACGAGTACCCGCAGGTGGCGTCGCTGAACGGCGAGGCCAGCGCGGGTCAGTACGAGGTGGTCCACCACACCCAGCTGCTCAACCGCCTGGTGCGGGAGAAGCGCCTGGTTCCGGTGGCGCCGGTCGGCGGCCGCGAGGTCACCTACCACGACCCCTGCTACCTGGGTCGCCACAACACCATCTACGACGCGCCGCGTGAACTGATGGAGGCCTCCGGCTCCACCCTCACCGAGATGCCGCGCCATGGCTCACGCTCCATGTGCTGTGGTGCCGGCGGCGCGCGCATGTGGATGGAGGAGCAGATCGGCAAGCGGATCAATATCGACCGCGTCGACGAAGCCCTCGACACCCTCTCCGGCACCCCGGACGGCGAAGACACCAAGCTGATCGCCACCGGCTGCCCGTTCTGCCGCGTGATGCTGACCGACGGCGTCACCGCCCAGACCTCGGGCACCGAGCTCGAAGAGAAGGTCGAGGTGGTCGACGTCGCCCAGATGATCCTGGAGGGCGTCAAGCGCGGCCGGCCCGAGGGCGTGACCCGCGGCGACAAGCACCACGGCCCCAAGTGGGTCGCCAAGCCGGAACCGGAGCCCGAACCCGAGCCGGAGCCCGCACCGGTCAAGGCCGCGCCCGCGGTCAAGGCCGCGGCACCCGCGGCGGCGGCACCGGCGGCCGGTGGTCTGGCCAAGCCGGGCGGACTCAAGAAGCCCGGCGGCTTGAAGAAGCCGGGTGCCGCGGAAGCCGCCGCACCGGCCGCACCCGCCGAGGGCGGTCTGGCCAAGCCGGGCGGACTCAAGAAGCCCGGTGGCCTGAAGAAGCCCGGTGCCGCGGCCCCGGCCGCACAAGCCGCGGCACCCGCCGAGGGCGGCCTCGCCAAGCCGGGCGGTCTGAAGAAGCCCGGTGGCCTGAAGAAGCCTGGCGGGCTCAAGAAGCCCGGTGCGGCAGAGGCTCCCGTCGCGGAGGCAGCGGCCACGGAGGCTCCGGCCGCCGAGACCGCGCCGAACGGTCTCAAGAAGCCGGGAGGTCTGAAGAAGCCGGGTGGCTTGAAGAAGCCCGGCGGGCTCCAGAAGCCCGGCGCCGCTGAGGCCGCCGAAGCCGCGACGACCGAGCCGGCTCCGGCCGACACCGCGGTGGCGGCCGAGGCGACCACCTCGGCGACCGAGGGCAACGCCAAGGGCTTCGGTATGGCCGGCGGGCTCAAAAAGCCGGGTGTCAAGAAGCCCGGCGCCGGGAGCGCAGCGAGCGGGCCGAATGGCACCGGCGCTCCCAAGCCCGCCGCTGCCACGGCGACTCCGGCCGATGTCGACGCCGAGATCGCCGAGGAGATCGAAGCCGTCGATCCGGGCGCCGCCGCAATGGCGGAGTCGGCGCAGGAGCAGGCCGCGGAGACCGCGGCCGCGACCACCGAGGCGACGCAGGGCAAGGCCAAGGGCTTCGGCATGGCCGGTGGCCTCAAGAAGCCCGGCGGCGGGTTGAAGAAGCCCGCTCCGGCCGCCGAGGCACCCGCGGCGGAGCCGATCGAGGACGTGACCCTCGACGATGCCCCGGTCACCGAGGACACCGCCGAGTCCGTGGACGCCGAGTCCGACGCGCAGGTCGCTGACGCGGCGATCGCCGCCGAGACCGAGGTCGCGGCGGCCGGTGCCGCCACCACCGCGGGCACCGAGGGCAAGGCCAAGGGCTTCGGCATGGCCGCGGGCAAGAAGCGCCCCGGCAAGTAGCCCGGCGCAGGTAGCAGCGACAGACGGCCCGGACTCCGAGTGGAGTCCGGGCCGTCGCGCATCCGGGCTTTCGTCAAACATCCTCGCCTCGACGTCGTTGTCGCTCAGAGTGGGCAGACCAGGCGTCGCAGCTCCCCCGGGGATGACCGGCCAACGGCGCTGTCGCAACATCAACGCTGGCGGTGCATCATCGAGTTCTGCCCCGCCACAGACGGGGGAAGCCGTATCTCAGGCACCTCGCCTACCGTGGTCGCCATGACCTCCGCCGAGTACCCGACCGACGAGTTCCCCGGCCCTGGCACCTCACCCGTGCGGTCCCACCCAGTCGGTCCGGCGATCCGCCTGACCGATCCCCGGTTCTTCGTCCTGATCGCCGCGCTGGCCGGCACGTCGGCGCTCACCGCGGTCCTCGGCGTCACCGATCCGGCCGCGCCCCTGAGCTATCCGAGCCGGTTCCTGATCTGGAATCTGTTTCTCGCGTGGATCCCACTGGCCTTCGCCCTCGCGTTCGCGGTCGTGCGCCGCCGGATCTGGCTGCTGCCGCTCGGTCTCCTGTGGCTCGCGTTCCTGCCCAACGCGCCGTATCTGATCACCGACCTGGTGCACCTCCGCGAGGGTTACGACCTGTGGCGCCACGTGCTGCAGTACGGGGTGGCCGCCTGGACCGGGATCATGCTCGGCGTGGTGTCGATGCGGCTCGTGCATCGGCGGATCGCCGCCGGGTTCGGCCGCATCGCCGGCTGGGCGGTGATAGCCGCGAGCGTCGCGCTGTGCGCGGTCGGTGTGGTGATCGGCCGCTTCCAGCGCTGGAACTCCTGGGATCTGATCGATCGCCCCGACGCGGTGGTGACCGGGACTCTCGACTGGGTGCGCGATCCCCTCTCGTCCGTCGAATCCACCGGTGTCGCCGCGGCGATCGCCGCCTTCCTCGCCCTGGCCTATCTGACGGTGTGGTCGTACGAGGCGATCGCCGCCCCACCGCGAACGGGCAGATCGGCCTGACCCGTACGGGTCAGACCGACGCCGTACACGGCACGGCGGCGCACATGCGGGTCGGTACGATCCGGCTCAAGCCTCGGCGTATCGCACGACCAGCGGCGCGTGATCGGAGAGCCGCCGGTCGGCCGCGGGCTCCTTATCGACCCGCACCGACCGCGCACGGCGCGCCAGACCCGGCGTCGCGAGCTGGTGGTCGATCCGCCATCCGACATCCTTGGTGAAGCTCTCGCCCGCCCAGCTCCACCAGGTGAGCGGGCCCGGCCGGTCGCCGTGGAGGCGGCGCACCACGTCGATCAGCCGCCGCGGCCCGATGATCGAGCCGAACCATTCCCGCTCCTCGGGCAGAAAGCCCTCCATCTTGCGCGCCGGCCGCCAGTTGGTCACGTCGTGCTCGCGGTGGGCGATGTTCAGATCCCCCACCAGCAGGAACTCCCGGCCGGACCGCAGCGCCGCCCGGCGGTTCCGGTCCAGCTCCCGCGCGAAGGCCGCGAGGAACCGCATCTTGCGCGCATGCTTGGCACCGCCGTCCGGCTTCTCGCGCATCGATCCCGGCTTCTGCAGGTCCGCGGGCAGACCGCCCTTGGGCAGATACAGCGAGGCGACGGTCAGCGGCCGGTCGGCCAGGTCCACCTCGAGGTAACGGCCCTCGGCGGCGAACTCGCCCAGTCCCCGCGCCACCGGCGGCGTCACGTCCCAGCTGCGCACGGCCGCCGGCGCCACCCGGGTCAGCACAGCCACCCCGTTGCGGCCCGGGATCGATCCGACGTCGTACGCCGCGTGATAGCCGGGGAATTCGCCGACATCGGCGGCGCCGCACCGCAACTCCTGGATCGCGACCACCTCGGGTCCGCGTTGCGCCAGCCAGTCGCCGAACCCCCGGCGGCGCGCCGCCCGGATCCCGTTCACATTGAACGACGCGACCTCGAACCCACCGTCGTCGCCCGGTCCGCGCAGCTGCACCATGACCATCACCCTGCCGGACCCGTCGCAGGGAATCCATTTGCCCCCGGCTGTCAGAATGGAACCCGTGAGCCGACCGCATGTATCCCACCAGAACCTGAACCTGCGCACCCTCGAGCAGTCCGACAAGCTCAAGAACGTGTGCTACGAGATCCGGGGACCGGTGCACGAGCACGCGGCGCGCATGGAGGCCGAGGGCCACCGCATCCTGAAGCTCAACATCGGCAACCCCGCCCTGTTCGGCTTCGAGGCCCCCGACGTGATCATGCGCGACATGATCCACGCCCTGCCCTTCTCGCAGGGCTACTCCGACTCGCTCGGCGTGCTCCCGGCCCGCCGCGCCATCGTCACGCGCTACGAGCTGATCAGCGAGTTCCCCTACTTCGACGTCGACGACGTACTGCTCGGCAACGGGGTCTCCGAGCTGATCACCATGACCATGCAGGCGCTGCTGAACGACGGCGACGAGGTGCTGATCCCCTCGCCCGACTACCCGCTGTGGACGGCGATGACCGCGCTCTCCGGCGGCACGCCCGTGCACTACAAGTGCGACGAGGCCGCCGACTGGAATCCCGACCTCGCCGACATCGAGGCCAAGATCACCGACCGCACCAAGGCGATCGTCGTGATCAACCCGAACAACCCGACCGGCGCCGTCTACTCGCGCGAGGTGCTGGCCGGGATCGTCGAGATCGCCC
This sequence comes from Gordonia marina, assembly GCF_052036135.1. Lineage (NCBI taxonomy): Bacteria > Bacillati > Actinomycetota > Actinomycetes > Mycobacteriales > Gordoniaceae > Gordonia > Gordonia marina. The sequence goes on along the minus strand of NZ_JBPSDN010000008.1, from coordinate 12,059 downwards.
GCAGGCACTCGCTGCTGATCCTGGCCGACGAGATCTACGACAAGATCCTGTACGACGACGCCGTGCACACCTCGATCGCCTCGCTGGCCCCCGACATGCTGGTGCTCACCTTCAACGGCCTGTCCAAGGCCTACCGGGTGTGCGGCTACCGCGCCGGCTGGGTCGTCATCACCGGTCCGAAGGACCACGCGAAGGGCTTCATCGAGGGCCTGCACACCCTGGCGTCGACCCGGCTGTGCAGCAACGTACCCGGCCAGCACGCCATTCAGGTGGCGCTCGGCGGCTACCAGTCGATCGACGCGCTGTGCGCCCCGGGCGGCCGGCTGTACGAGCAGCGCACCGTCACGGTCGACAAGCTCAACCAGATCCCCGGCGTCAGCTGCGTCACGCCGAAGGGCGCGCTCTACGCGTTCCCCAAGCTCGATCCGAACGTGCACGAGATCCACGACGACGAGAAGTTCGTCCAGGACCTGTTGCTCCAGGAGAAGATCCTGGTGGTCCAGGGCAGCGGCTTCAATCTCGACGACACCGCGCACTTCCGGATCGTCACACTGCCGTGGGCGCAGGACCTGTCCGAGGCCATCGACCGGATCGGCAACTTCCTCTCGTCGTACCGGCAGTAGCGGGTCGGCGCCCGGCCTCCTCCCGGGTGCTAACTTTTGCTACCACTTATCTGTGACGAGTGGTAACGTCCAGTGAAACCGGCCTTCCAGAGGAGAATGCACCCATGGTTTCCTGGCACCGCTCCACCGTGTCGAACGACGAGGTCGAGATCGCGGTCTTCGAGCTCGACTCCCCCGGCTCCGGCAAGGCCGGCCGGCCGACGGTGATCCTGGTCCACGGCTGGCCCGACACCCATCACCTGTGGGATCGCGTCGCGCCCCTGCTCGGCGACGACCTCCGCGTCATCGCGTACGACACCCGCGGATACGGCGAGAGCACCCGACCCGAGCACGTCGAGGCCTACGCGCTCACGCACCTCGCCGACGACCTGTTCGACGTGATCGACGCCGTCAGCCCCGGTCGGCCGGTCCACCTGCTGGCGCACGACTGGGGCAGCGTGCAGACCTGGGAGGCGGTGACCCGGCCCGGCGCGCAGCAGCGCATCAAGAGCTTCACCTCGGTGTCCGGCCCCAACCTGGACTACCTCGGCGAGTGGGCGCGCGCCAATCTGGCGCATCCGACGCCCGGCAACCTCGCCCGCGCCCTGTCGCAGGTCGCGTCGTCGGCGTACACCGGCTTCTTCCAGTTGCCGGTACTGCCGCAGCTGTTTTTCTCGGCCGTCGGCTCGGAGAAACTGTGGACCGAGTTCCTGCACGTCATCGAGGGCACCCCGCGCGAGAACGTGTCACTCGGCGACACCCTGAAGCAGGACATGGTGTCCGGCCTGCGTTTCTACAGCGCCAACATCCGGCAGAAGCTGGCCCACCCGGATCCGCGGCCCACCGATGTACCGGTGCTCGAAGTGGTCAACGACCGCGACATCGCGCTGCGCCCGGCGATCTACCAGTACACGCACACGCACGCGAGCAAGCTCTGGCGCAAGGACAGCCCCACCGGCCACTGGCTGCCGTACACCAAGCCCGGGTACGTCGCCGCGACCGCGCGCGAGTTCATCGACCTGATCGAGAACGGCACGTCGAGCGCCCCGAACACCATCGACCGGGCGCGCCGGCTCGGCCCGCCGCAGCGGCTCGGCGGCAAACTGGCCGTGATCACCGGCGCGGGCAGCGGCATCGGCCGGGAGACCGCGTACGCGCTCGCCGAGCTCGGGTGCGAGGTGGTGCTCGCCGACATCAACGTCGACGGCGCCGAGGAGACCGCCACCGAGTGCAAGGCCAAGGGCGTCCTGACCAGCGTGTACCCGCTCGACGTGTCGAGCACCGAGGCCGTCGACGAGTTCGCCGAGGCGGTGCGCGCGGCCCACGGCGTACCCGACATCGTCGTCAACAACGCGGGTATCGCACTGGCCGGTTCCGCGCTGGCGGCGTCCGACGCACAGGTCGACCGCATCCTGGCGATCAATCTGCGCGGCGTGATCTCGGGCAGCCGCGCCTTCGGCCGCCAGATGGTCGAGCGCGGCGTCGGCGGCCACATCGTGAACCTCTCGTCGGCATCCGCGTTCACCCCGCAGCGCGACATGGCGCTCTACTCGGCCACCAAGGCCGGCGTGCTGATGTTCTGCGAGTCGCTGCGCGCCGAGCTGGCCGAACACCGCATCGGCGTCACCGCGATCTGCCCCGGCATCGTGCACACCAACATCACCGCCGCCACCGAGATCGCCGGGGTCGACGACGAGGCGGGCAACCGCAAGCGGATCGACGACTTCTACGCGCGCCGCGGCTTCACCCCGGACAAGGTGGCACGCGACATCGTGAAGGCCATCCTCGCCAACAAGGCCGTCGTTCCGGTGACCCCGGAGGCCAAGTTCGGCTACCGCTCCTACCGGTTCTTCCCGTGGGCGTCGCGTATCGCCGCCCGGGCCAAGCTCGCGAAGTAGCCGTTCCCCCGTTCCGACCAAGGCAGGAGTCAACGATGACCCGGCACCCGAACCAGTCCACTCCGGAAACCGATCCGGGCAAGGTGGAGCTGCACGCCCGCAACGTCCGCTTCGACCTCTCGGCGGCCCCGCTGCACTGGATCCCCGGCCATCCGGTCGCGTCCAACTTCATCACCGTGCTGAATCTCCTTCTCCCCGAAGGCGAGCGCTGGTTCGTGCAGACCTTCAACGAGGCGCTGCCGATGATCAACGACGAGGCCCTCGCCGCCGACATGCGCGGATTCATCGGGCAGGAGGCGATGCACGCCGAGGCGCACGACAAGGCCGTCGTGGAGTGGCTGAACCGCCACGGCATCGAGACCAAGGCGTACACCGACCAGATGGAGTGGATCTTCCGGCGCGCCCTCGGCCCGCGCGACGGCGGCACCCCGGAACAGCGGCAGAAGCACCTGATCGAGCGGCTGTGGCTGATCGCCGCGATCGAGCACTACACCGCGATCCTCGGCGACTTCGCCCTGAACTGTTCGTGGGCGGAGGCCGGCGCCGACCCGAACATGACCGATCTGTTCACCTGGCACGGCGCCGAAGAGGTGGAGCACCGCGCCGTCGCGCACGACGCCGCGGCGTATTTCGCGGACAGCATGGTCCACCGGGCGCGGGCGATGGCCCTGGCACTGCCGTTCCTGGCCCTGCTCCTGGTGCGCGGCTTCCGCTTCATCATGAACTCGGACGACTCGGTGAACATCGGCATGATCGGCAAGTTCACCGGGTACTGGCGCGGTGGGCGGGCGAACGTGCTGCCGAAGATCCGGCATCTCCTGCTGGCCACCTTCACCTACTTCCGGCCGACCTTCCAGCCCACCGACATCGGTGACACCGCGCAGGCCGTGGCCTATCTCGCCTCATCCCCGGGTGCCCGGCAGGCGGTCTGATGAACCACATCTTCCACGAGCACACGACGAGCTTCACCACCGAGCCGCCGCACCTGTACGGCCGGTGGCGGCGTGATCCCCTGCTTCGGGTGACCACCGGGCTGCGCAAGACCTGGTTCCCGTTCTGGGGGGCGCTCGAACGGCTGCGCCCGCTGCCCGCCGACGACGGCCTGCGCACGCTGGAGATCGTCGGGCGCGAGGTGGTGGCCCAGGACGAGAACGTCATCGCGCTGACCTTCGCGGCCGCGGACCGGTCGGTGCTCCCCGAGTGGCATCCCGGCGCCCATCTCGACCTGCATCTGCCCTCGGGCCGGATGCGCTCGTATTCGCTGTGCGGGGATCCCGGAGACCGTCGTACCTACCGCATCGCCGTGCGCCGCATCCCCGAGGGCGGCGGCGGGTCGATCGAGGTGCACGACACCCTGTCCGTCGGCGACACCGTCACGATCCGCGGCCCGCGCAACGCCTTTCCCGTCGCGCTGCCCGGATTCGGTTCCGCGGCACCGCGATTGCGGTTCATCGCCGCCGGCATCGGGATCACCCCGATCCTGCCGATGCTCGCGATGGCCGACCGCTTCGGCGTCGAGTGGTCGATGATCTACTCCGGCCGCAGCGCCGACTCCATCCCCTTCATCGACGAGCTGGCCCGCTACGGCGACAAGGTGACCGTCCGCACCGACGACGTCGACGGCCTGCCGTCGATGGACGAGCTGGTCGGGCCGACCACGCGGCGCCCGCACGGCGAGACCGACCTCGCGATCTACTGCTGCGGCCCGGTCGTGATGCTGGAGGCGCTGCGCACCCATCTCGTCGGACGCGGCGACATCGAACTGCACTACGAGCGTTTCTCGCCGCCGCCGATCGTCGACGGCACCGAGTTCGAGGTGGTGCTCAACTCGACCGGGGAACGTCTCACCGTCCCCGCCGATCAGTCGGTGCTGACCGTCATACGCGCGGTCCGCCCGGATGCGCCCTACTCGTGTCAGCAGGGTTTCTGCGGCGCCTGCAAGATGCACTCCACGGCCGGCGAGGTGGACCACCGCGACGGCCTGCTCACCGAACCCGAACGCGAGGCCGGGTACTTCCTGCCCTGCGTCTCCCGCTGCCACTCCCCGGAACTGTCCGTCGACGCCTGACTTCCACGACGGCCGAGCGAAATCCCACGACGGTCGAGCGAAATCCCACGACGGTCGAGCGAAGTCGAGACCACCCCGCTCGACGCCTCTGCCACAATCGACGTCATGACCGAATACCGGATCGAGGACTTGGCGCGGGCCGCGGGCACCACCGTCCGCAATGTGCGGGGCTATCAGGACCGTGGCCTCATCCCGCGCCCCATCCGGCGCGGCCGGGTCGCCATCTACACCGACCAGCACCTCGCGCGCTTGCGGGTGATCGCCGACCTGCTCGGCCGCGGCTTCACGATGGCGCACATCAACGACTTCATCTCCGGACTGCAACGGGGCGACGACCTGGTCGAAGTCCTCGGACTGAAGGACCTCCTCGCCGAGCCGATTCAGCGCACGCCCACCCAGCGGATGACGGCGGCGCAGCTGCACGAGCAACTCGGCACCGACGACCCGGACGTGGTGCAGCGACTGATCGATTTCGGTCTGGTCAACAAGCTCGACGGGGACGAGTACCTGGCCACCGACACCGACACCCTCGACGCCTACCGCTCGCTGATGGCGATCGGCATCCCGCTGACCTACATCCTCGATCTGCAGCGCCGGCTCGAGGACGACCTTCAGGTCGCCGCCCGCACCCTCATCACGGCGGGCCGCGCGGCCATCACCGAGGGCCGTTTCGACGGCTGGATCCCGGAGAGCGACGAAGAGGAGGACTGGGCGATGACCTTCGTCCGCCAGCTCCGCCTCACCGGCCGTATCGCGGCGCACAACACCCTGAACCGCGCGCTCGATCGGGAACTCGGCCGCCAGCTCGACGATTACCTCGCCATCGCCAAGGCGCGCCGCCACAGCGAGCGCGCCGCGGACACCGCGTAACTCCACCCGCCCGCCGATAGGGGTCGTGGCCACATCCGGAACAGTGTCGTTGACGTGCTCCATTGCGCCTGTACAAATGTACATGTACTTTTGTACAGGTCCCCCGCAGGACAGGAGATGCCATCGTGTCGACCCCCAAACGCGATCCGAACGGCCGCCGCGAGCAAATCGTCGGCGCCGCAGCCGACCTGCTGAGAGACGGCGGCGCCAAGCTGACCCACCGACTGGTCGCCCAGAAGGCCGGCGTCCCGCTGGGATCCACCACCTACTACTTCGCCTCCCTCGACGACCTGACCGCCGCGGCGCTGGAACTCCTCGCGGCCGGCGTCGACGCCGATCTCGCCGAGACGACCGACCTGCTCGCGGCGAGTGACCGGTCGCCGGAGACCGTCGCCCGTCTCTTCCACGACTATCTGACCGATACCGACCGCGTCCGCACCGAGGTCGCGCTCTACATCGGCGCCCTCGCACGACCCGAACTGGTCGCCCTGAGCCGTCGCTGGTTCGACGGCCTGGTGACCCTCCTGAGCACCTTGACCGACCCGACGACCGCGCGCCTGCTGGCGGTCTTCGTCGACGGCGCCTGCATGCATGCCGCCCTGCACGACGAGCCCCTCGATCTCGCCCTCCTCGAACACCTCACCCGCACCTTGATGGAGCCGAAGTGAACGTCCTCGACGCCCCCGCGATCAAGCCGGACGGCACCCTGCGCGACGAACTGCCGCCGTGGCGGCGCTGGGCGTCGCTCACCGTCCTGTCTCTCGCGCTGCTGACCGTCGTGATGGACCTGACGGTCCTCAACGTCGCACTGCCGTCGATCAGCGCGGAACTGCATCCGTCGGCCACCGGCCAACTGTGGATGGTCGACGCGTACTCGCTGATCCTGGCCGGTTCGCTGATCACGATGAGCGGTCTCGCCGACCGCTGGGGCCGCAGGCGAATGCTGATGATCGGCTTCGCCCTCTTCGGCCTGGCCTCACTGCTCGTGCTGTGGGCCGACTCCACCGCCGCAGTGATCGCCCTCCGCGCCCTCCTGGGCCTGGGCGGCGCGATGATCATGCCGACCACGCTGTCGATGCTGCGCGTCAGCTTCACCGACAACCGCGAGCGGACTCTCGCCCTCGGAGTCTGGGCCGCGGTCTCGGCCGCCGGTGCCGCAGTGGGTCCGATCATCGGCGGCCTTCTGCTGGAACACTTCTCGTGGCACGCGGCGTTCCTGGTGAACGTCCCGCCGATGGTCATCGCGCTGATCGCGGCGGCGGTCCTGCTGCCCGAATCCCGGGTCGCGGTGACCGGACGGTGGGACGCGCTCTCATCGCTGCTGTCGATCGCCGGCGTGGCCGCACTGGTCTGGTCCATCAAGGAGTTCGGCAAGCACTTCGTCACCGACGGTCTGGCGAACGCCCCCGCGTGGATCGTGCTCATCGCGTCGATCGGGCTGCTTACCGCCTTCGTCCTGCGCTGCCTGCATCGGCCCGATCCACTCCTGGACGTACGGCTCTTCACGCGCCGCCAGCTGACCGCGGGCATCCTGGCGGCCCTGTTCTCGATGGTCGCGATGGGCGGAGGCCTGCTCCTCCTGGCGCAGTGGCTCCAGTTGGTCGAGGGATTCTCCCCACTGGCGGCCGGCTACCGCCTCCTTCCGTTCGCGGCGGGCGCGATCGTCACCTCGCTGTTCGCCCGATGGCTCACCGACATGCTCGGCGCGCGCGTCGTGATGACACTTGCCCTCCTGCTCCCCGCAGCCGGCTTCGCCCTCCTCTACCTCGCACCGGCGCCGCTGGGCCTCGGGTGGGTGGCTGCGGCGATGGGACTGCAGGGCGCGGGCGCAGGCGCCCTGGCGATCGGCTCGGCGATGATCATGTCCGGCAGCCCACAGGACAAGGCGGGAAACGCCGCCGCGCTGGAGGAGACCGCCTACGACCTCGGCAACGTCTTCGGTGTGGCCGTGCTGGGCACGATCTCGGCGGTGATCTTCGCCGGCCGCCTCCATTCGCCGATCCCGGGAGCCGACAACTCCCTCGCCGAGGCGCTGGAGATCGCCGAGCAGCGCCACCTGCCCGAGCTCGCCGAGGCAGCGCGGTCCACGTTCACCGAGTCGCTGGTTCAGGTCGGCCTGGTCGGCGCGATCCTGCTCACCGTCGCGGCACTCGTCGTGTTCGCGCTGACCCCGCGCGGGCTGGACCTCGACATCCAGCACTGACCGGCGAGCGAGTCAGCGGCGATAGACCGTCGTGAACGCCTTCCGCGCGTCGGCGCGACCGGCCGCCACCTGATAGGCGGTCAGCGTCACCGCGGCCGGTTCCACATCGAGCGTCATGAATCCACGGTCCGTGTAGTTCTCGTACCTCGCGCGGAACCGCCGGGACGACGACGCGTGCACGGTCTTGGCGGCGGCGCCCGCGATGATCTGGCGGGTGCCCTTGAGTCCGGGCACCGCGTCGAGCACCTGCTGGCTGTGGTCGTGCCCGGAGAACAGGAAGTGCGCGCGGCCCGCGACATGCCGTTCGAGGAAGTCCTTGAGCCACTGGCCGTTGAGCGGCGCGGGCAGGCCGTCGAAGGCGCCGGCCGGACCGTGGGGACCATTGTTGGCGTACGGGTGATGCGTGCAGACGATGGTCCACGGCGCCGTCGACGCGCGGAGTCCGCGATCGAGCCAGCGCGCCTGCTCCGTCATGTACCGGCCGCCGGGCTCCCACTCCGGTGACAGGATCGGCGGAATGTACGCGGCGAGCGGGTTGACGTCGAGCACGAAGATCTCGGCCACGCCGAGGTCCACCGAGTAGTACCGCGACGGCATGTACCAGCGCCGGGACCGGCGATGATAGGCCACCTCGGCGTCGCCACGCCGCAGCCAGCCGCCGTCACCGGGGAAGACCGCCGAGTTGTCGTGGTTGCCGAGCGCCATCAGCCACGGAAAGTCGAGACTCGCGTTCGGCTTCTCGAACTTGGTGTGGAACTGGACGTCGTCCGGACCGTTCGGGCCGCTCTCGTAGATGTTGTCGCCCAGCCCCAACGCGATGTCGAAGGGTTTACGCGCGTGGATCTCCCGCGCCGCCCGGGTGACGGCGAACTGCGGCGCCTCGCCGGTGCCCGCGTCGCCGGTGACGAGGACATGGAGGCGATCGGCGCCTTTCGGCAACGTGAAGTGCGTGGCGGCCGAGGCGGTTCCGCTCCCGATCCGGCCACCTCCGAGCGTCGCGGCAGCACCCGCGACGGCGGCACCCGCAAGAAGGGAACGTCGTTTCAGGCCGGAATCGACCGGCCGGGGACTGTTGTCGGTCACGCCGGAATGGTGGCATACGAGCGTGAACGCGACGCCGCCGCGCGGTGGCCGGGAAGTGTCCCGCCCGTCGCGCCCGCGCATCGGAATCGAACGGCGCGCTAACGAATACGAAGGGAGAGAACATCTCCCGACTCGGTGCCTGCGGTGAGCCGGTGCGGGTCAGCCGGATCGACGGCGACGGAGGTGACCGGCTGCCCGACGTCGTAGGTGCACCGCACCCCGGTCGTGGGGTTCACCGCGACCAGCCGGCCGGTGGCGCTCGCGACGGCTAGGCGCCCATCGGGCAGCAAGGCGAGATCGTCGAGCGTCCCGGGCAGCGGCGCGGTGAGGTCGAGAACCTTGGCGGCCGCCGGGTCGCCGATCGGCACGACCACCACGCGCCCGGTGGCGCTGGTGGTGGTCGTGACGTAGAGCAGGCTGCCGACCGCCGTGATGCCGTTGGTGCCGTAGGACAGTGCGAGCGGACCGGGCGCCATCGCCTTCGGCGCACGCGCCGTCCAGCCCCGATCGATGGACCCGTTCGGACGGACCCGGAACAGACCGGCGCCGCTGTCGGCGACGTACAGCGCCCTGTCGGGCCCGAAAGTCAGACCGTTCGGCATGGTGAATCCGCGGGCGAAGACGTGCGCCTTCGGCGCCGCCTGCCGGGGGTCGAAACGGACCACCGTCCCGCGCCGGGGCCCGCCGGGGATTTCATTGAGCGGGCTGGTGCCGCTGTTGACGTACATCAGCCCGTCGGGCCCCTGCGCGATGCCACCCGGCTCGCTCACCGCGACCGATCCGGTCTTCCGGCCGGACGGCGAGTAGCGGTCGACCGTCCCCCGCAGGACTCTGGTCACCCACAGGTCGCCCTGCGCGTCGTACGCGAGATTCTCCGACCAGTCGGCGACCGGCGTCCGCGCGGGAACGGCGACCGATGTCGTCAGCCGTCCGCACGACGAATCGGCTCCCGCCGCGGCCACCGGCGCGATCGCGCCCGCCACTCCGGCAGCGGCCGCGGCGACGAGGGACAACACGGAAGTTCGCAGACTATGCACGCGCACGACGCTACTCGCGACCGCTCGCGGGCGGAATCGTCGCGCGGTCCGGAAATCGCCTGCCCGATTGGTGCACGACACCAAACCCGGCACCTTGACGTCCAAATCACATCAGCCACATCAGTCTCAAACTGTCGTCGAATCGAGACCGTCCGACGCGCGTCACCGACGTCATCCGACGATAGCGTTGACACAATGCGCCGCCCCGTCCTCCGCAGCCTCGCCTGCGCCGCCACCGCGACGATCCTGCTGGCCGCCTCGGCCTCACCGAGTTCCGCCGATCCCACCGGCCCCGCGGGTCCGGCGAACACCGCCCAGGCCACCCCGCCGAATCTTCGACCCCTCCCGGGCCAGGTGATCGACGGCGTCGACCGGATCGTGCCGCCGGCCACGATCCCGACGCTGAAGACCATCCCGCAGCGCGCACAGGCGCCCGGCTACAGCCACGCGACGCTCGAACTGCGTAATGCCGTCCTGCCGTCACCGGTCGGCGATCCGATGTTCGACCGGTGGCCCGCCGGGCTGGACAAGCGCAAGCCGGGCGACGTGCTGGCGACCCGCGATGTGTCGGGCACCGCGGGATTCCTGGTGACCGTCCCCATCGCCCGCGCGACGATGCTGAAGTACCGCTCCACGGACGTCCAGGGCCAGCCGATCTTCGGCACGGCCACCGTCATCGAGCCGCGGGAGGCGTGGCACGGGCCCGGCGACCGGCCGATCCTGGTGAACAACGTCCCGATCAACGGTCTCGGCGTCAAGTGCACCGCCGGCTACACCCTGGCCCACGGCCTCTCCGACAAGACCAACCAGACCGACCTGTTCCCGCCGACCACGCAGTGGGCGCTGTCCCGTGGCTACACCGTGATCGTGCCCGACCACGAAGGACCGCGCGAGGCCTACGCCGAGCCGACCATGGCCGGCCACATCGTGCTCGACGCCATCCGGGCCGCCGCGAAGTACGCGCCCGCGAAGTACGCGGCCAGCCGGGTCGCGGTGACCGGCTATTCCGGCGGCGCGATCGCCACCGACGGCACCGCGAAGGTGCTCGCCGACTACGCGCCGGATCTGGTCCCGCGGATGGTCGGGGCGGCCCTCGGCGGCGTGCCCGCCGACTTCCGGATGCTCGCCGGCGCGATGAACGAGAACGTGGCGACGGGCGTGATGCTCGCGGCCACCCTCGGCGTCGCCCGGGAACGGCCGGAGATCCTGGACATGGCCAACAACCTCGGCGCGCAGCTGGCCACGTCGACGTTCAAGGATTCGTGCGGCTCCAGCTACGGCCTCGCCGCTCCGTTCCAGCTTCCGGCGCAGCTGTTGTCGAGCGACCCCGATCCGTTCAACTCCGCGGTGGCCGAGCACATCTACCGGGTGACCCAGATGGCCGACAAGAAGTCGGCCGTACCGCTGTACATCTATCACGGCGCGCAGGAGATCTGGATCCCGGTGCAGGGCGCCCGGAACCTCTACGCCGAGCAGTGCCGGCTCGGCGCGAACGCGACCTACCGGGAGGTGCTCGGCGAGCACCTGTCGGCGGCGCTGATCGGCTATCCGGGTGTCCTCGACTGGCTCGACGCCCGCCTCCGTGGCGTCCCCGCGACCAGCGAGTGCCCGAAGCCGAAGGCCTCCTGACCCCCACGCCGCACGACGGCCCGCCACACCGGTCTGCCGACTACTCGCCACATCGCCCGGCATTCATCACGCCGTCCCCACCGCGCGCGCCACACCAAGCTGACACCTGAACACATCGCATGACGGCCCTCTCCACCAGCCCGGCGCCCGCTCGTCACCCGACCCGCAACTCACCACGTCGGCCGCCACAGCGCCCCCACCAGGCTGACGTCTACCCACGCCTCACGACGGCCCGAGCCGCCAGCCGCCGTCCGTCACACCGACCGGCCATTCACCACGCCGGCTGAACCAGACGGGCCCTCGGGCCCGGCTGAGTCGAAGCCAAGCTCCTGGCGAGCGCTCAGCCGATGACGATCGGGGGCAGACCGGGAATCGGGTTCGGAATGGTGCGGCGGTTGTCCGGCCGCGGACGGGGCCGGGGCTTCGGACCGGTCGGGGCGACCGTAGTAGTGCCCCATAAGGTGGTGTAACTCGGTGGCCGAGATCGTCTCCGACTTCGTGTCGGGACGGACGTAGAGCGGCCACCGTGTGATCCTTCGAGTCAACCGTCTAAAGAATCCTCGAACGGAGTCATCACGATGACCGCACCTCATATTGTCGACCCTGCAGGCCTGCTTGGCCAAGCCCTCGCCGACGCGTCACCGGATCTGATGCGCGAGCTGCTGCAAA